>JBAWFF010000419.1:0-4399 GCA_049591635.1 Acetobacteraceae bacterium | reverse complement strand
CCATCTCGTCCTTGACCTGGGCGTGCGGCTTCAGACCCACGTTGAAGTAGAGGATCACCTCGTCGAACCCGGCCGCCTCCACTTTCTTGAGCGAATCGGTGATCCGCGCGGCGTCGCCGAGCAGCACTGCGTTGTCGCTGAGGTCCTCCGCCCGCGCCTTCCGGAGCCGATCGACCATGCCGACGGAATACCGGTAGCTCGGCGGCGCGGTGGCCGGGTCGCCCGGGAAGGCCGGGATCACGCATTCCTGGTAGTAGCGAAGCTGGCGGGCCCGCGCCGCGTGCTCCTCGGCGTCGGTGTCGTGGAAGTGGATGAAATAGCTGCACATCAGCCGACCCGGCGGCTTGCCGTGCTTGGCGCAGGTCTCCTGGTAGAGCCGGGCGACGTCGGCGAGCCCGCCGTAGGTCATGGCCGCCGCGAAGGGGGCAACGATCAGCCCGCAGCCGAGCCGTCCGGCCAGTTCGATCGACGGGCGGGAGAACGACGCGACGTAAGACGGGATCGGGCGCTGCACGGGTTGCGGGGTGATCGCCACGTCCTCGAACCGGTAGTGCCGCCCGGCATGGCTGATCGGGCCGTCCGCCGTCCACAGGCGCTGGACGACCTCCATGCCCTCCTCGAAGATCGCCTGGTTGTCGTCGAAATCGACCCCGAGCGGCTCGTATTCGCGCCGGTCGTAGCCGCGCCCGGCGGCGAAATCGACCCGCCCGCCGCTCATCAGGTCGAGCGAGGCCCATTGCTCGGCCACCCGGATCGGGTGGTGCAGCGGCAGCACGGTGACGGCGGGGGCGAGGCGGATCGTGCCGGTGCGCGCCGCGACGTAGGCGAGCGCGAGGTCGGGGCACGACAGGACGCCGAGCGTGCTGAAATGATGCTCGCCGATCCAGGCCGAATGCATCCCGAGCCGGTCGGCGAGGACGGCTTCGGCGATGATGTCGGCGACGAACTGGTTCGCCGTGCGCGGATTGCTTTCGTAGTGGTTGTCGCTCAGCGTGAAGTAGCCGAACTTCATGATCGCCTCCGCGCCGGGTGGACCTGCGGCCAATTCGTCCTAGACTGCGGTTCCAATCCCGGTCCAGGAGTTTCCGAATGAGCCCGCCGCCCTTCGGCGCCAATTCCGCCGCTGCCCGCGACATCGCCAACGTGCTGCATCCCTACACTGACCTGAAGATGCACCAGGAGGTGGGGCCGGTGATCATCACCCGCGGCAAGGGCGTCCGCGTGTGGGACGACGCCGGCAAGGAGTATATCGAGGGCGTCGCCGGGCTGTGGTGCGCCGCGCTCGGCTTCGATAACGAGCGGCTGGTGCAGGCGGCGGTCACGCAGATGCGCAAGCTGCCGTTCTATCACGCGTTCAGCGCCAAATCGCACGAGCCCTGCATCGACCTCGCCGAGATGCTGACCCAGCGGGCGCCGGTGCCGATGAGCAAGGTGTTCTTCGCCAATTCCGGCTCGGAGGCGAACGACAGCGCGATCAAGATGGTCTGGTATTTCAACAACGCGCTCGGCCGCCCGGCCAAGAAGAAGCTGATCGGGCGCAACCGGGGCTATCACGGGATCACTTTGGCGGCGGCCTCGCTGACCGGCCTCGCCGCCAACCATCGCGCCTTCGACGTGCCGCTGCCCGGCTTCTTCCACACCACGGCGCCCTACCACTATGCCCTGGGTCAGCCGGGTGAGAGCGAGGAGGCGTTCGCCACCCGCTGCGCCGAGGATCTTGAGAAGCTGATCCTCGCCGAAGGCCCGGACACGGTGGCGGCGATGTGGGCCGAGCCGGTGATGGGCGCCGGCGGGGTGATCGTCCCGCCGCGCGGCTACTTCCAGAAAATCCAGGCGGTGCTGCGGAAATACGACGTGCTGCTAGTCGCCGACGAGGTGATCTGCGGGTTCTGGCGGACCGGGAATTACTGGGGCAGCCAGACGTTCGGGATCGAGCCCGACATCCTAGTCTGCGCCAAGGCGCTGTCATCGTCGTATTTGCCGATCAGCGCGGTGATGGTGAACGAGAAGGTGTTCCAGGGCCTGGCGACGCAGAGCCACGAGATCGGCACGTTCGGCCACGGCTTTACCTACTCCGGCCACCCGGTGGCGGCGGCGGTCGCGATCGAGACGCTGAAAATCTACGACGAGACCGATATCGGCGGCCATGTCCGCCAGGTCGGGGCGCACATGCAGAAGGAACTGCGCCGGCGCTTCGCCGATCACCCGCTGGTGGGCGAGGTGCGCGGCGTCGGCCTGATCGCCGCCATCGAGCTGGCCGCCGACAAGGCGAGCAAGGCCAAGTTCCCGCCGGAGGCCGGGATTTCCGCCCGCTGGACCAAGCTGAACGAGGCGCACGGCGTCATCACCCGGGCCGTCGCCGGCGAGATACTATGCTTCAGCCCGCCGCTGATCATCACCGAGGCTGAAGTGGACGAGATGCTGGATCGCATCGGCCGAGCACTCGATGAACTGACGGTGCAAATCCGGCGCGAGCGGATTGCGCCGGTGACGTAAGCCTAGCCCATCCGCATCGCCGCCGTCAGCTCGCCCCACTCGCGCTTGCTGAGTTTGCTGCTGGCCTGGTCCACCGTCTCCCCCGCGATCATTCGGCGGACGGCGTCGAGCATGGGCGCCGACAGCGTCACCGCGCCGAGGCGGTAGTCGAGGAAAGCGGCGTGGGTGATGGGAACCCAGGCTTGCAGCGTCGCCAGCATCGCCTCCGCGTAGACGCGGATTTCGTGCTGGGCGTGCGCGTCGGCGCGCAGCGAGAGGAAACCCAGAAGGTTGTGGAGATCGGTCTTCCAGTACCACTGGGTGTAAGTATTCAGCGTGAGGTTCATGCGGGCCAGTTCGCGCGCGAGTCCGGAACGGGCGGGGTCGGGCTCGTCCTCGTTCAGCATCCAGGCATAGTCGTCGTAGCAACGGCTCGCATCGTCGCGAAGCAAACCCAAGACCCGCTCGGCCTCGTCGCCTCCTAGTACCGCTCCCCTGCCCTGCCGATTGGTGGCCGACTGCGCGGCCAGATGCTCGGGGGCGGGAATGTAGAATTCCCGGTCCAGCACCGAGTAGCGGGCCGAGTATTCGTTGACGTTCGCCGTGCGGTGCCTGATCCACTGACGGGCGACGAAGATCGGCAGCTTCACATGATACTTGATCTCGCACATCTCGAACGGGGTGGAGTGCCGGTGGCGCATCAGATAGCGGATCAGCCCGGCATCCTCCGACACCCGCTTCGTGCCGCGCCCGTAGGAGACGCGGGCGGCCTGCACCACCGCCGCGTCGTCGCCCATGTAGTCGATCACCCGCACGAACCCGTGGTCGAGCACCGGGAGGGGCTGGAACAGCAATGCCTCCAGCGCCGGCACGCTCGGGCGCAGCGTCTCGGCGGGCCGGCTTCTGGCGGTCTCGATCTCCTGGCGCTGCTCCGGCGTCAGCTGCATGACGGGACTCCACATTCCGGGGTTGGGCGCCTATATTCCACCCGCTGACCTCGGTCGGCTATGGCGATAAACGGTGCGTGGAATAAGCGTAGTGGACCCGGGGGCAGTGCCCGGCGCCTCCACCAGTTCCGATCCTCGGATCGGCGGATATGGGGGCGAAACAGGCTCGACACGCGTGGTAAAGACTCATTTTTCGCTCGGCATGGTTCCGCCGTTATCGGGCCTTTCTACAGGTGCCAATGACAACATGGCGCTCGCTGTCGCTGCATAAGCGATAAGCGCGGTTCGGGGGGCACCGGGCAACAGAAGCCCCCCATTTCACTCTTCCGCCCATTCACGGTATTCCTATCGCGATGTCCGACGATCAGCCCCCCACGGTCGAAAGCCTGCTGCCCTATGAGGATTGGACGGAGGCGGCGATGCGCGAGGTGGTGGTGCGCGCCATCACCTTTGCCGCCGAGAACGGCCTGCCTGGGGAGCACCATTTCTATATCACCTTCCGCACCGACCTGCCGGGCGTCGTGATCCCGCCCCGCTTGCGCGCCCAGTACCCGCGGGAGATGACCATCGTCCTGCAACACCAGTTCTGGGATTTGCGGGTGGATACCGAGGCTCGGCTGATCAATGTCGGCTTGTCCTTCGGCGGCATTCCGTGCACCCTCCTCATTCCGCTTGGTGCGGTGACCGCCTTCGCCGACCCTTATGTGCGCTTCGGAATGCATTTCCGCCCCGAGACCCCGGTCGAGGCCGAGGTCGAGGCACCCCGACTCGCCGGGCCGCGCGCCGTTGTCGTGCAGCCGGTAACCGATGAGCCGGCGGCGACCGATACCCCGCAGGTGGTGAGCCTCGATGCCTTCCGCCGGCGCCCGCCTGGAAAGGGATAGGGTTCGGTGGTTAGCCCTCCCAGCGGATGGCCTTTCAAGCAGGCCTCGCATTGAAGTATCCAGACCAATCCATTGTCGTCATGCCCGCGAATG
>JBAWFF010000418.1:0-2027 GCA_049591635.1 Acetobacteraceae bacterium | reverse complement strand
CTTCGATGCCGTCGCCGCGTCGTCGAACAAGTGCATCGAAGGCGTCCCGGGCCTCGGCTTCGTGGTCTGCCGGCGCGACGCCCTGGCCGCGACCCAAGGCAATGCCACGACGCTGGTGCTCGACCTGCATGACCAGTGGCAGGCGCTGGAGCGGACCGGGCAGTTTCGCTTCACCCCGCCGATCCACGTCATTGTCGCCTTCCACCACGCGCTGATGGAGTTCCTCGCCGAAGGCGGCGTCGCTGGGCGCGGCGCGCGGTATGCGGCGAACTGCAAGGTGCTGGTCGACGGGATGCGCGCGCTCGGCTTCCGCACGCTGCTGCCCGACGCGTTGCAGGCGCCGATCATCGTCACTTTCCACATGCCGGGCGAGCCGAATTTCCGCTTCCAGGAATTCTATGACGGCCTGAAGGATCGTGGATTCATCATCTACCCGGGCAAGCTGACGGTGGCGGAGTCCTTCCGCATCGGCTGCATCGGCCGGCTCGACCAGGCGGACATGCGGGCGGCGCTCGCCGCGGTGCGCGACGTGCTGGAGACGATGGGCATCGGGCTTCCGCTCGCCCGGGCGGCCTGAGCAGGAGAACGGCATGACCATGCAGACGGTGCGCGACCGGCAAGTGACGGTGAATGGTCGCCAGTACAGGTTTCCGCGGACTCCCACCGTGGCGGTCTGCATCGACGGGTCCGAGCCGGGCTATATCGAAGCGGCGGTCGCCGCCGGGCTGGCACCCAACCTGGACCGGCTGATGCGGACCGGCGCCAATCTGTGTGCCCGCTCGGTGGTCCCGAGCTTCACCAACCCCAACAACATCTCCATCATCACCGGCGTGCCGCCGGCGGTGCACGGGATCAGCGGCAATTATTTTTACGACCGTGCCGCCGGGCAGGAGGTGATGATGAACGACGCGCGCTTCCTGCGCGCGCCCACCATCATGGCCGCGCTCCACGACGCCGGCGCCCGCGTCGCGGTGGTGACGGCCAAGGACAAGCTGCGGACCTTGCTCGGCAACGGGCTCGACATGGGTTCGGGCCGGGCGATCGCATTTTCCTCCGAGCGGGCCGACCGCGTCACGCTGGCGGAGAACGGCATCGCCGAAGTGCTGGATGTCGTCGGCATGGCGTTGCCGGATGTGTATTCGGCGGAGCTGTCGGAATTCGTCTTCGCCGCCGGCGTGAAGCTGTTGCGCCGTCACCGGCCGGACTTGATGTATCTTTCGACGACCGACTACGTGCAGCACAAGGCGGCGCCGGGTTCGGCGATGGCCAATTCCTTCTACGCGATGATCGACCGCTACGTGGGCGCGCTGGATGAAGCGGGCGCGGTCCTGGCGCTGACCGCGGATCACGGCATGAACGACAAGCATCGCGCCGACGGCTCGCCGGACGTGATCTACTTGCAGGACTGGTTCGATCAACGCTTGGGCGCGGGTGCGGCACGGGTGATCCTGCCGATCACCGATCCGTACGTACTCCACCACGGCGCGCTCGGCTCGTTCGCCACCGTCTATCTGCCGCCAGGCGCCGATCGCGCCGCCTTGCTGGACGCGCTGCGGGGGATCCCCGGTATCATCCTCGCCCTGGATCGCGAGGCGGCCTGCGAGCAATTCGAGCTGCCGCCCGACCGGACCGGCGACATCGTCGTCATCTCAGCGCGGGAGAAGGTGCTCGGCACCAGCGCGGCGCGTCACGATCTGTCAGGGCTTACCGAGCCGCTGCGCTCGCATGGCGGCGTCACCGAGCAGGAGGTGCCGATGATCGTCAACCGGCGTGTCAGTCTGCAAGCGGGCAGGGTGCTGCGCAACTTCGACGTGTTCGACGTCGCCCTCAACCTGGTCGATCAAGGAGGCCGATGATGGATGCCGTGGTCGAGCCGGTCCGCCGGGAGGCGATGCGCATCGCCGGCATGCCGGTCCGCACCGACGAGGTGCTGGAGGTCCGCAATCCCTATTCCGGCGCCCTGGTCGGTACCGTGCCCGCCGCGCGAGCGGAGCATGTTCGCCGTGCCTTCGCCGCGGCCAAGGGCT
>JBAWFF010000417.1:0-1994 GCA_049591635.1 Acetobacteraceae bacterium | reverse complement strand
GCGGCCCGCGTCCCGGCTACGGCAACCGAGACCCTGCGGCTGAGGACCCGCGCCGAGGAGGAGGAAGACGCCCGAACGGGCCGCCGTCCCGGCCTTGGACTGCCCGCCCGCAAGCCCGGCGTCGCGGCGCCCAAGCGGGCCGACCATCGCCGGCCCGGCCGCATCGACGTGCAGGCGGCGATTGAGGGTGAGGACGAGAAGGTCCGCAGCTTGGCCTCGGTGCGCCGCCAGCGTGAGCGCGAGCGCCGGCAGACGGAACTGGAGATGCTGCGCTCCGATCAGATGAAAGTCGTGCGCGACGTCGTGCTGCCCGAACAGATCACCGTGCAGGAACTCGCCGCCCGCATGGCCGCGCGCACGCCCGACGTCATCAAGGCGTTGATGAAGATGGGAGTCATGGCGACCGTTACCCAAAGCCTCGACGCCGATACCGCCGAGTTGGTCGTGACCGAGTTCGGCCACCGCTCCCGCCGCGTGGCGGAGAGCGACGTGGAGATCGGCTTGGAGGGCATCGCCGACACCGACGAGGACAGGTTGCCCCGCCCGCCGGTCGTCACCGTCATGGGCCATGTCGATCACGGCAAGACCTCGCTGCTCGACGCTCTGCGCGCCGCCGACGTCGCGGCCGGCGAGGCGGGCGGGATCACCCAGCACATCGGCGCCTATCAGGTGGAGCTGGACAATGGCGCGCGCGTCACCTTCATCGACACGCCGGGCCACGAGGCGTTCACTGCCATGCGCGCCCGTGGCGCGGGGGTGACCGACATCGTCGTGCTGGTGGTTGCCGCCGATGACGGCGTGATGCCGCAGACGATCGAGGCGATCCGTCACGCCAAGGCGGCCGACGCGCCGATCATCGTCGCCATCAACAAGATGGACAAGCCGGACGCCAACCCCGACCGCGTCCGCAACGAGCTGCTGAGCCACGAGATCGTGGTCGAGGAGATGGGCGGTGAGACGCAGGATGTCGAAGTCTCGGCGCTGAAGAAGACCGGCCTCGACAAGCTCGTCGAAGCCATCCTTCTGCAAGCCGAGATTCTCGATCTGCGCTCCAACCCCGATCGCACCGCCGAGGGAACCGTGATCGAGAGCCGTCTGGACCGCGGGCGCGGTCCGGTGGCGACGATCCTGGTGCAGCGCGGCACGCTGGCCCAAGGCGAGATCGTCGTCGCTGGCGCCGAATGGGGCCGGGTGCGCGCCATGCTTGATGACAAGGGCCGGCCCCTGAAGGAGGCGGGTCCGTCGGCCCCGGTGGAAATCCTCGGCCTTTCCGGCGTGCCGGTGGCCGGCGAGCCGTTCGTGGTGGTCGAGAACGAAGGCCGCGCCCGCGAGATCACGGAGTTCCGTGGCCGCAAGACCCGCGACAAGACCGCCGCCGGACATGTGGCGGCGCGCGGCACGCTCGACGAGATGCTGGCCCGCATCCAGGCGGGTGTGCAGAAGGAGGTCGCCGCCGTCATCAAGGCCGACGTGCAAGGCAGCGCCGAGGCGATATCGGCGACCGTGCTCAAGCAGGGCACCGAGGAGGTCAAGGTCCGCGTGCTCCACGCCGGCGTCGGGCAGATCACCGAGAGCGACGTGCAACTCGCCAAGGCGTCCGGCGCTCTCGTGCTGGCGTTCAATGTCCGCGCCACCGCCCAGGCTCGCGAACTCGCGCAACGCGACGGCGTCGATATCCGCTACTATTCGATCATCTACGACGTCGCCGACGACGTGACCGAGCTGGTCCGCGGCAAGACGGCGCCGAAGGCACGCGAGAAGTTCCTCGGCTACGCGGAGGTCCGAAAGGTCTTCACGATCACCAAGGTCGGCCAGGTCGCCGGATGCATGATCACCGACGGCTTGGTGAAGCGCGGCGCCGGCGTGCGGGTGTTGCGCGACAACGTGGTGATCCATACCGGCGAGCTGAGCCAGCTCAAGCGGTTCAAGGACGACGTGCGCGAGGTGGCGCGCGGCTACGAGTGCGGGCTGAGCTTCGCCAACTACCACGACCT
>JBAWFF010000416.1:0-1936 GCA_049591635.1 Acetobacteraceae bacterium | reverse complement strand
GGGCGGCGCACTGCCGGCAAGCGAAATACGGCGACTCGCGGGCGAATACCGCGCCGTGCTGCGCAAGATCGGGCCGGAGTCAGCGCGCGTCACCGACAAGAATCCGTTCAACTTCATCTGGATCGGGTTGATCCGAATGGTATTTCCGCGCGCTTTCATCATCCATTGCCGCCGCGATCCGATGGATACCTGCTTCTCCATCCACACGACGCATTTCTTCGGCTCGATCCCGTTGGCCAGCGACCTCGACGATTTGGTTTTCTTCCATGGGCAATACCGGCGGCTGATGAGCCACTGGCGCGCGGTGCTCGACCCGGCGCGGTTCCTGGAGGTGCGCTACGAGGAGTTGATCGCCGAGCCGGAGGCGCAAACAAAACGGCTGATCGCGTTCTGCGACCTCCCCTGGGACGATGCCTGTCTCGCGCCGGAGCGGAACACCCGCGCCGTCAGCACAGCGAGCCTCTGGCAGGCACGCCAGCCGGTGTACCGAAGCTCGGTGGCGCGTTGGCGGCGCTACGAGCCTTGGCTCGGGCCGTTGCGCGCGTTGGGCGAGGCGGGCTGAGCGGCGGAAGGGGCGGCGATGTCGGACCAGGCGGGCAAGGGTGGCAAAGGCCGGATAAATCTCGGTCCATTGTCCGAAGCCGGGCGGTTGATGGAGGGCGTCACACCGCTCGCGCGCGCGGTCGGGGCTGGTCTCGCCACTCCCGCTCCCGTGCCGGTGTCGCGCGCGGGCGCGAAGCAGGCGCTGCCGCTGCTGCAAGCCTTCGCGCGGCTACGCGATGCGGGGCGGCCGCTGGAATCGATCGCCCCGATGCTGCAAGCGATCCGGCTCGATCCGGACAACGCCGCCGCGCATCTCGACCTCGGCTTCGCTTATCGTTCCCTTGGTCAGTACCAAGCGGCGCTGGCGAGTCTGCGCCGCGGCGTCGCCTTGCAGCCGGATTTCGCGCGGGGCCACTTCCATCTTGGAATCGTCCTGGAGGAACTCGGCGATTCCCGCGGCGCCGTGCGGGCCTATCATCGCGCGGTGACGCTGGCGCCCAAGCTGGTCGAAGCGCGCGCGCGGATGGGTACGCTGCTGATCACGCTTGGGCGGCATGAACAGGCCAAGGAGAACCTGCAAGCCGTCGCGGAGATCGCGTCGGGCACCACCATCGGCCGGCTCGGCCGGATCAAGGCGCTGATGGTGGAGGAGCGGAACGAGGAAGCCGAGCAATGGGCGCGGCGCACGGTGGCATTGGAGCCGCGCAACGCCCAGGCTCGCCGAATGCTCGCCTCGTTGCTTACGCTCCGGGGCCAGTTCGACGACGCGATCGGTCATCTGCTGGCGGCCATCGAGTCGGATCCCCGCGACGCTGGGGCCTATCTCGCGCTCACGCGGGCGCGAAAGATGACGGAGGCCGACCGCGGAATGATCGCCCGGATGGAGGACCTCCTGAAGGATCCGATTCCGGACTCGTATCGGATGCCGATGCATTTCGCGCTGGGGAAGGCATTCGACGACCTGAAGGAGTACGAAGCCGCATGGCGGCACTTCACCCTCGGCAACCAGATTCGGGGACGCTCCTCCCACTACGATCACGCAACCGCCGCCATGGCGACGGACAGGATCATCGCCTGGTGCCCCCGGGGTATGGTCGAGGGATGCGAGGCGCTCGGCGAGGCGGACGAGACTCCGATCTTTATTCTCGGAATGCCGCGTTCCGGGACCACCCTTGTCGAACAGATCATCTCCAGCCATCCCGACGTCCGTGCGGGCGACGAGCTGCGCTTCTGGCCGGAGGCCGGCGACGCATGGGTGGCGGCCAGGGGCGGCGCACTGCCGGCAAGCGAAATACGGCGACTCGCGGGCGAATACCGCGCCGTGCTGCGCAAGATCGGGCCGGAGTCAGCGCGCGTCACCGACAAGAATCCGTTCAACTTCATCTGGATCGGG
>JBAWFF010000415.1:0-2672 GCA_049591635.1 Acetobacteraceae bacterium | reverse complement strand
GTGACGATTTCCGGGTCGAGTGCCCGACCGGCTCCGGGCGGTTCCTCAGCCTGACGGAGGTCGCCGCGGAGCTTGGCCGGCGGTTGGCGGGATTGTTCCTGCGCGGGACGGACGGACGCCGCCCGGTACTGGGCGAGGACAAGCGGTTGCAGGACGACCCGCGCTTTCGCGACCACATTCCGTTCCACGAGTATTTCCACGGCGATACCGGGCGCGGGCTGGGCGCCTCGCACCAGACCGGGTGGACCGGGCTGGTCGCGCTGCTGTTGCAGCCGCGGGTGCAGACGCTGGGTTGCGCACTGGCGGTCGCGCACACGCATGAGGAGGCGGTGAAGGCGGCGGGGTGACGCCTGGAAACTGGATATGTGGCGACACGCTGCGTTCAGCGGTACAATCGAAAACGGGCGCTGAAACAGGGACAATCACCTAAAGTGACGCGGCGATGATCAAGGGCGCGGTGGAGTTGGTGACCGCCACGCATGTATCCGGCTGGGCGGTCGAGGACGCGATGCCCGACCAGCCGCTGCAAATCCGCGTCCTGCTCGACGGTGAGGAGGTCGCGCGCGCCACCGCCGAATCGTTTCGCCCGGACCTGAAGGATGCCGGCCTCGGCCCAGGGCGGCACGGATTCCGGATCGCGTTCGCCGCGCCAGTCTCGATGGAGGCGCGCGAGCAGATCGAGGTTCGCGCGACCGATCCCGCCGGCCGCTTCGCCGCGCTTCCCTGGCTCACCCTCAGCAAACCGCTGAGTTTCGCGGGTCCGAGCGAGGACAAGGACAGCCATCCGGTGTTCATCCTCGGCTCGCCGCGATCCGGCACCAGCGCGATGGCGGCGGCGCTGCGCGCCTCCACCCGCTATCGCGGCTACGACGAGGGCCATCTGATTTCGCTTCTGCCGCAACTCATGGCGACGGTCGCCGCCCATTATCGGGATTCGGCGCAATCGCTGTCCTCCTGGACCATGCTCGCGACGGTGCCGCGGAGCCACGTTGAAGCGCGGCTGCGGGCGGATTTCATCGAGATGGCGCGGGCCCGCTTCGAGACGCCGTACTGGATCGACAAGACGCCATCGAACCACATGATCGCGGGCGCCCCGCTGCTGGGCGCCATGTGGCCCAACGCCCGCTTCATCTTCATGAAGCGCCGGGCGATCGAGAACATCGCCTCGCGGATGCGCAAGTTCAACGGGTCGGAATTCGAGACGCACTGCCGTGACTGGTCGGACGCGATGCAGTTGTGGGCGAAGGCGCGCGGCCCGCTCGGCGCGAGGGCACGAGAGGTGGAGCAACTCACGCTGGCCCGCGAACCGGACAAAATCGCCGCCGAGCTGTCACCGTTCCTGGAGTTGTCGCCGGAGGAAGGCGCCGCATTCCGCAAGTCGCTTGCCGCCCAGCGAACCGAGCAGACGGGCGCGCGAGTCGATGCGACGATCGGGCTGGCGCAGACCGGCTGGCCGCCGGCCGAGCAGGAGCTGTTTCGCCGAATTTGTGGTCCCACGATGCGATCGTACGGCTATAGCGAGGGGCCAGGGTACTTCGGCTGACCGAGCATGATGCCGTACACGTTCTCCGCCATCACCGATCTGCCGGGTTTGCGGGAGCAGGCGGTGCTTCCGGCCTTGGCTTGCACCCTGCGGACGCGATTGGTCACATTCCCCGCTCAGACGGCGGGACTGGCGCCGATCGCCTTCCCGCCGGCCCCGTGGGAGATACCGCGGTTCTCCCTGTTCCGCGCCGATACGGCGTTGCTTTCCGGGTTCCGCCTGCATGAGGTGAACGGGAAGCTGTTCACCGATGCCTCCATCGTCGGGGACACCAAGGCGGAGAGCGATTTGTTCAACAGGAAGGTGGAGATCGGGCAGGCGGAAGACCTCGACAAGCAATCCTTGGACGACCCCGTCGTCGTCGAAAAGGACGGCCCTGTCCTGGTACTCGCCAGCGACGAACCGGCAAACTACGGCAGCTGGATTTACCGATTTCTTCCGAAACATCTGCTGTCGCGGGTCGCCTCGGAGTTTGAATCCGTCCTCGTCTATACGCCCGGATTCGCGCTCGACCTGCTGGACGCGGCGGGCGTCAAGCCGGAGCTGGTGTCGCACAATCCGCGCCGCCGCTACTTGATAAAGAATGCGATCATCCCGTCACTGCCCGCGCCGCATGTCTATCTGCGTCCGGAAATCATGGCCGCGCTGCGCGCGATGGTGCCAAGCGAGCGCGGCGGTATCGACCTCGGCGAACGATTGTATATCTCGCGGCGGATGCAGGCCATCCGCAAACCCGGGTTTCGCGTGCTGATCAACGAGACGGAGTTGGTGGAGCGACTTCGCGAACACGGCTTTGCCGAGTTCATCCCCGAGAACCACTCGTTTCGCGAACAGATGACGATCTTCAATCGCGCGCGGATCATCGTCGGTTGCGGCGGATCGAACATGTTCGGCTGCGTGTTCGCCGGGAACGTGGAGTTCATCGTCGATCTGGAATCGGCACCGAACTGGCTGTTCGCACACCTCAATCTGTTCGAATCGCTAGGCTGCCCGTACACCGCCGCTCTCGGAACGCGCCGAGACGCCGAGGAAGACACGCCGCATGTCAACTGGGCGATCGACGTGCCGGCGGTGATCGACGGGTTGCGCGCGCTGGGGATCGCTTAGTACTGACCCCTCCCCCTAACCC
>JBAWFF010000414.1:0-12012 GCA_049591635.1 Acetobacteraceae bacterium | reverse complement strand
GCGCGCGGTCTGGCGCACGAGGTCGAGCAGTTCCGGCGTGGTTCCCCGCGCCGGGAAGAAGCCGTCGCCGAGCCGCCCGGCGCGCCGCGCGGCGGCCTTGGTGTGGCCGCCGATCACGATGGGGACGCTGCCGTTCACGGGTTTCGGGCGCATATGCGCTTTCTCGAAGCGGACGAACTCACCGTGGAAGGTCGGCTTGTCGGCGGCCCACAACTCGCGCATCGCGGCGATATACTCGTCGGTCATCCGCCCACGCGGCTCGAAGGGAATGCCGAGGGCGTCGAACTCCTCCTTCGCCAGCCGACGCCGATCCCGAGGATGACCCGCCCGCCGGACAGATGATCGAGCGTGGCGACCTGCTTGGCGCATAGCACCGGGTTGTGCTCGGGCAGGATAATGACGCCGGTCGCGAGCTTGATGCGCGTGGTGGCGGCGGCGACATAGGCCATCCAGGTGAGCGCGTCGGGCAGCGCGAACTCCCACTCCTTGCCGGGCATCTTGCCGGTGGGGGAGTAGGGGTAGGCGGATTGGTAGCCCTCGGGCACCACGATGTGCTCGACGGTCCAGGCGGATTCGAACCCGGCGGCCTCGGCCGCCTGCATCAGCGCGATCGCTTCCTTGGGATCGGTGTAGCGGCCGGTATTGCAGTAGCGCAGCCCGAACTTCATGCCTCGCTCCCGGGGAACCAGTCGCCGAGAACCTGATCGGCGTCGTAGCTTAAGTCGTCGAGTTCCGCCGAGTGCTCGTCCCATTCCTCGAGGGCGATCCTCACGACGCCCCGGGCGGATTCAGTCTGGCGCATGACGATGGCCGACACTTCGCGTCGCAAACTGGGGCTGTCCGTCAGGATCGTCTCGATATCACCGCGCGCGCGAGCGACGGTCTCGCGCCAACTCCGGCGAGGATCACGAGCCGGCGAGGCTTGCAGCTTCATCAAGTGTTCAATGACGGTCGTGATATGGCTCGCCAGCGTGCGTCGTTCCGAGGCGCCCAAGCTCGCGATCTCCTCGGCCACGTTGTCCCAATCCACCGGCGCGTTGCTGCCCTCGCGTGCCGCCGCGCGAATGGCCGCGGCCTGCTGCGCGGACCACAGCGCCAGATCGGTGCGGTACAGCTCATCCATGCGGACGGCCTCAGAGCGGTTTCAGCGGCGGCACCTCGCCCGGCGGAAGCGGCACGCGGGCGACGTTCAGCACCATCGAGACCAGGCTATAATAGCCACAGGCGCCGACCAGGTCGATCACGCCGCGTTCGCCGAAGCGGGCCTGGGCGCGGGCATAGGTCGCGTCGCTCACCTGCCCGGTGTTCAGAAGCTCGCTCGCGAAGTCGTAGACGTCCGCTTCATCCTGCGCCATGCCGTCGGGACGGCGGTTCGCGGCGACCGCATCGGCGATCTCGGCGCGCAGGCCGGCGGCGAGGGCGAGGCGGCGGTGGGCGTAGAATTCATACTGCGCCATCCATTTGCGCCCGGTCAGGATGATCGCCAGTTCGTTCAGCCGGGCGGGGATGGAACTGTTGAAGCGGACGAAGGCGCCGACCTTCTGCACCAAATCGGCGAGGTCGGGGCTGCGCAGCAACGCATTGAACGGCCCGCGCAAGCCGGCGCCGCGCGGGCCGGATTGGATGGAATCGGCAACGCGGCGCTGCTCCGCCGTCATGGTTTCCGGCGTCAGTTCGGGGAAGCGGTCGGCCATATTCGTCTCCTGTTACGGCGAAGCGAGGATCAGCCCGCCATCGACCACGATCTCGGTACCGGTGATGTAGGCGGCCTCGTCGGAGACCAGGAACAGCACGGCGTTGGCGACGTCCCAGCCGGTACCCATGCGGCCCATCGGGCAGCGGGCGTTGCGGCTGGCGATTAGCGCGGCGGCATCGCCCCCCGCGACGGTCTTGGCAAGGCGCTCCTCGACCAGGGGCGTGTGCATCAGCCCGGGCACGACGGTGTTGCAGCGGATGCCCTGCTTCACGACGGCGCCGGCGGTGGAGCGGGTGAACTGGATCACCGCGGCTTTCGATGCGCTGTAGGCGACGTGCTGGCGTCCGCCATGCCCATCATTGCGTAGCCCGGCGACGGAACTGATGTTCACGACGGCGCCGCCGCCAAGCTTCGCCATCTCGGGCAACGCGTATTTGCAGCCGAGGAACACCGTCTTGAGATTGAGGCCGATCTGACGGTCCCACACATCCTCCGCCATCGTCACCGCATCGCCCGGCGCGGAGCCGCCGACATTGTTGACCAGGATATCGAGACGGCCAAACTCGGCAAGGCAGGCGGCGACCATCGCGGATACTTCGGCGGCGATCAGCATGTCGCAGCGATAGACGACGCCGTGGTTGCCTTCGCCCTCGATGGTCGCGTGCGTCGCTTCCGCGGCGGCGGCGTTGACGTCGACCAGGAAGACCTTCGCCCCCTGCCGCGCGAGCAGGGTCGCGGTGGCGCGGCCATTGCCCCATCCGGGGCCGACGGAGCCGGCGCCCGTGACGATCGCCACCTTGCCGGTCAGGTCGAGCATCGGGTTCTCCTCAACGAACGGACGCGGGGCCGCGGCGGACAAACAGCCGGCGGAACAGGCGGTGCAGCCCGCCGGCGACTCCGGTCGGCAGCACATACATGAAGGCCATCAGGATCAACCCGTAGATCGCGCCTGGTGCCGCCTTGGAGATATCGTTGGCGATGTTGGGGACGAATTCGATGAATGCGCCGCCAAACAAGGCGCCAGGAATGGAAGCAACGCCCCCGACTACGAGGCCCACGAAGAACCAGATGGAGATGAAGAGGTTGAAACTGTCAGGGGCGACGAACTGCACGACGATGGTGGTGAGCGCGCCCGCGACTCCGGCGAAGGCGGCGCTGATCGCGAAGGTCCGGGTCTTCACGGCGGCGAGGTTGATGCCCATCGATTCGGCGGCGAGTGGCTGGTCGCGGATCGCCATCATCGCCCTCCCGATGCGCCCGCGCGTCAGATTCCAGCCCAGCAGGAAGATCACGCAGCCAATCGCCAGGCAGAACAGGTAAATCCATTGATCGGGGTTAAGCGGCAGGCCGAATGGCGCCTCCGGCTTGTCGGTGGTCAACCCTTGCACTCCGCCGGTGAGCCCGGAGAGGGCGTCCACCTTGAGTATCTGCGGCGCGGCGACGGCGAGCGCCAGGGTCACGAGCGCGAGATAGAGTCCAGCCAGACGCAATGCCGGGAAGCCGACCACGAAGCCGATTATTCCCGCGGCGACGGCGGCGACCGGAATGGTTGTCCAGTATGGCCAGTTGTAGTTCGCCATGAGGATCGCCGTGGCGTAGGCGCCGACGGCGTAGAACGCGCCGTGGCCGAGCGAGAGTTGGCCGTTGATGCCGATCAATACGGTCAGGCTCAGGACCGCGCAAGCATAGGAGATCGTCATCGAAAGTTGGAACAATCGATAGCTGCTCACCAGGAACATGAGCGCGATGGCGATGACGAGGAAGGCCACGATCGCCGCCACCCGCCACGGCTCCAGCCGGCTCCGCGTCTCATCCGCTCCGATCGGGGCGAGGTTCGCGTCGCGCATGGGTCACACCCTGCTTTGCACCGGGCGTCCGAGCAGCCCGGCGGGCTTGATCAGCAGCACGGCGACAATGATGATCAACGCAACGGTCAGCTTCAGTTCGGTGCCGACGATATAGGCGCCGAAGACGTTCTCCAGCACGCCGACGACGAAGCCGCCGATCACCGCGCCCAGCGGGCTGTCGATGCCGCCCAGCAGAGCGCCCGCGAAAGCATAGATCAGGATGCCGAACATCATGTTCGGGTCGAGGAACACGATCGGCGCGACCATCATCCCCGCCACCGCCCCGATGGCCGCCGCCAGCCCCCAGCCCAGCGCCAGCATCCGGTTCACCCGCACGCCGCACAGCCGCGCCGATGTCGGGTTGAACGCCGCCGCGCGCATCGCCAGGCCCAGCGTGGTGTGGCGGAAGAATAGATAGACGAGCAGCAGCACGATGAGCGTGACCCCTGTCTCGCCGAGTTCATGGGAAGAGATGAAGCCGTCCAGCATCGGCTGCCCACCGCCGAATGGCGAGGGAAACGGCTTGATGATGTAGTCGAAGATCCACCCGTCCATCGCGTTGATGACCAGCAGCAGGCCGATGAACACGCCGACCACGGTCAGGATGGGCGCGTTGTTTACCGGTCGGATCAGCACCCGCTCGACCACCGCGCCCATGATGAAGGAGACGATGACGGTGATCACGAAAGCGCCCCAGTACGGCACCCCCGCGTTGATCAGCGTGAGGCAGATATAGGTCGACAGCGTCGCCATCTCGCCCTGGGCGAAATTCACGTGATGCGTCGCCTGGTAGATCATGACGAGAGCGAGCGCGACCGCGGCATAGATGCTGCCGCTGGCGAGCCCGGAGATGATCTGATGCGCGAGGCCGCTCACGGTCGCACTCCCTAATACCCCAGATACGCGCGGCGGACGGCTTCGTCCTTGCGGAGATCGGCGGCGGGGCCGGACACCACGATGCGTCCGGTTTCCAGCAGGTAGGCGTGATCTGCGAAATCCAGCGCGACGGAGCTGTTCTGCTCCACTAGCAGGATGCTGACCCCCTCGTCGGCGCGGATGCGGCGGAGGATGTTGAAGATGTCGGCCACGATCAGCGGCGCGAGGCCGAACGACGGCTCATCGAGCAGCAGCAGGCGCGGCTTGACCAGCAGCGCGCGCGCGATCGCCAGCATCTGCTGCTCGCCGCCCGACAGCGTGCCCGCCTGTTGGCGGTAGCGTTCCTTAAGGCGCGGGAAATAGCCGAACATGCGTTCGAAATCGGCCTTCACGCCGTTGCGGTCGCGGCGCGTATAGGCGCCGAGGCGCAAATTCTCCTCGACGGTCAACTCCATCAGGGTGCCGCGTCCATCGGGCACGTGCCCGACGCCGCGGCGCACGATCTCCTCGGCCGGCTCGCGGTCGATCCGCCTGTCGGCGAGACGGACTTCGCCCGTCGGCCGGATCAGCCCGCAGATGGCGCGCAACGTCGTTGTCTTGCCGGCGCCGTTGGCGCCGAGAAGCGTGGTCGTGCGGCCCTGTTCGACGGCGAAATCGAGCCCATGCAGAACCTTGGTCTGCCCGTAACCGGCATGTAGGCCGCGCGCCTCAAGCAGCGCCGGCATGCAGCCTCTCTTCGTCCCCGGTGCCACCAAGATAGGCGCGGATCACCTCGGGTTCGCGGCGGACCTCGTCGGGCGTGCCGTCGGCGATCTTGCGGCCGAATTCGAGCGCGATAACCTTGTCGGAAATCCCCATCACCATGCTCATGTGATGCTCGACCACCAGCACCGACATGTCGAAGTGGGCGCCAATCTCCCGGATCAGCGTCGATAGGCTGTCGACCTCGCCGTGATTGAGGCCCCCCGCCGGCTCGTCGAGCAGCAGCAGCTTCGGCGCGCCCATCAGGGCGCGGCCGAGTTCCACCCGCTTCTGGGTGCCGAACGGCAGGCCGCCCACCGGCAGGTCGGCGACGTCTCCAAGCGTGAGCAGGTCGAGGATGTCGCGCAGACGACGGCGCGCCGCCGCCTCCTCGACCCGCACGATCGGCAGGCGGAGCGCGTTGGCGGCAAAACCGGAATGGGCGAGATGGTGGCCGCCGACCAGGATATTGTCGCGCACCGACAATTTGCTGAACAGCGCCACGTTCTGGAAGGTGCGCCCGATGCCGAGCGGGGCCATCCGATACCGCGGCTCGCCCTTGAGCGAGTTGCCCTCGAACCGGATGTCGCCCTCGGCGTAGCGGTAGATGCCGCTGATGCAGTTGAAGAGGGTGGTCTTGCCCGAGCCGTTGGGGCCGATCATGCCGCAGATCTGGCGGTGGCCGACATCGAAGGACACACCCGCCAACGCCACGACGCCGCCGAAGCGCACCACCACGCCGCGTACGCTCAACAACGGGCCGGCGTCCGCGTCAGACATTGTCCATCCACTGGATGCGCGCATTCCCCGCGCGGCCCGGGTTTCCCATCCGCCCTCCCTGCCGTCGATGGCGCTGCTTCTGGCGTCAGCGCCGCATCGCTATGTCGGCGCAAGGTGACGAAGCATCGCGGGCAAGTCAACTTGCGTCGGAAGCGGAGGACGGGGCGGGCGCGAGCCAGCCCATGCTCGCCTCCGGCACGCTGTCCGTGCTGGGCAGATAGGGCTTGATGTCGATGAGCGGCGTGCCGTCCAGGCAATCCAGATAGCGCAGCCGCAAGGTCAGTCCGTCGAGGAAGCCGTCGAATGCAACGACCGACAGGCCGATCGGGTTGGGTCGGCAAGGCGCGCGCGTGGCGAACAGGCCGCGGGGCGAGCCATCGAAGGGTGGTACGAATTTAAGTGCCGGTTCGGCCGCCTCGCCCAGCCAATAGAGGACGATCAGATGGCTGAATCCCTCCAAGCTCGCGAGGCCGGCGCCGTATTCCGCGAAAACACGTGCCTCGCAGGGCGGAGGCGGCTTCGGCTGATGGCCGTTGCGCGGGCAGTCGGCAAGGGTGCGGAACGGCGTGCGAAGGAGGCCGATCGGGCGGATGGCGAGATCGCGCGCCACGCTTACTCCGCCCCGGAAATCGCGCGGAGATCATTGCGAAACCGGTCAGGGCCAGTCTCGGTGAGCAGGGCTTCGAATGTGGCATGGGTCCGTTCCCAGACGGGAACGGCACTCGCAAGAAGGGTCTGTCCTGCTGGCGTGAGGGTCAGCAGGCGGCCGCGCCGGTCCGCCGGATCCGTCATCACATGCACCAGCCCGCGACGCTCCAATGGCTTGAGGGCGGCGGTCAAGGTGGTGCGGTCCATCGCAAGGAGCGATGCAACCGATCCCATGCCGGGCGGCTCCGGTCGGTTCAGCGACATCATCAGTGAGAACTGCCCGTTTGTCAGATCGAGCGGCCGGAGCGCCTCGTCGAAACGGCGCGCCAGCACACGCGCCGCCCGCTGTACATGAAGGCAGAGGCATGTGTCGCGCACCAGAAGCGTCGTCTCGAAAGGCACCATCACGGTGGTTGACATGGAGCGCATTATGTTGATATCAATACGCCCTGTCAAGGCGACCGACCGAGTCGGCTGGCGCGCCCAGGACGCCGGGATGCCCGATCGCTCTCAGACCCGCCGCCCTTTCACCTCATTCGTTTCTGTCAAGGAAGGAGTCGGAGATCAGGTTCACTCGGGTTCCTGGATATGCGCCTCCAGGAACCACAGCGCCTTGTCGAGATCGCGGGAGGCGGCGGTGAAGATGTCGGCGGTGTCGGCATCGCCCGTCTCGTCGGATTCGTCGATCGCCTTGCGCGTCGCGTTCGCCACCTTGGCGTAGCTGTCGATCAGCGCGTGCAGATGGTCGTCGATCTTGTAGATGTCGGTCGGATAGGGCTTCAGCTTGCTTGCCTTCGCGACGACGTGGCTCGTTCCCAGCGCGGTGCCGCCGAGTTGGACGGCACGCTCGGCGATCGTGTCGACATGGGTGTCGAGCTGGCCGCGGAACATGTCGAGCATCTCGTGGATGGCGATGAAGCGCGGACCCTTCAGGTTCCAGTGCGCCTGCTTGGTGATCAGCGCGAGGTCGATGGCGTCGGCGAGCCGCGCATTGCACAACTCGATCGACGCCTGCTTGGCGTTGTCCTTCAGGTCGTTCTTCGTGGCGTGCGTCCGCGTGCTCATCATCCGGTCCCTCGTTCTGTGCGGGCTCGATATGGGGTCCCGATGGCGGGCGGCCAGCGCATCACCGGCTGTTGAGCGGGATCCGAGGCCGCCCGCGCCGGGTCGATGGCGATGAAGCGGGCGGGAAGCTGGTTCGCCGCCTGGAACGCGGCGGCGCGGGCGAGGGCGGCCCGATCGTCGGCCGACTGGCGCGCCTGCTCGCGCAGATGGTCGGTCCAGGTCTCCATCGACCACGCCTCCAGGAAGCCCTCGGGATGCGCCACGTCCTCGTAGAGGCCCCACGACACCGCCCCGGCGCGCCGGCGCACCCGGCGCACCTCGGCCATCGCCGCCAGGAACGTCTCGCGATCGGCCGGCGCGACCCGATAGCGGATCGTCTCCAGCACCCGCTGGCGGTTGCGCGCCAGCACCGGGGCCAGTTCGGGGTCCGGCGCCTCCGGCCTTGTCTCGCTCGCGTCCTCCGCCATCCCGGCCCGCGCGGTCTCGGTATCGAGCCCGAAGGCGCGGACGCCGACCGCGAGGAGGGCACCGAGGCCCGCCGCGGCGAGCAGGGCGGCGGGTAGGCCGATCCAGCCGCCGAGAACGCCCCAGCCGACCGAGCCGAGGGTGAGCGCGCCGTTGAACGAGAGCTGATAGATCGCCAGCGCGCGGGCGCGCACCCAGGGCGGGCACACGAGTTGCGCGGTCGCCTGGGTCAGGGCGAACACGGCGACCCAGCCGGTGCCGAACAGCGCCATGCCGACCGCCGCGACCGCCCAGTGGCGCGACACGCCGAGCAGCGCCATGCCGGCGCAGGAGACGAGGCTCGCGGCGAACACAAACGTGCCGCGCGACATCAGCCGCGCGAAGAACGGCATCAGCAATCCCGACGTGACCCCGCCGGCGCCCATCAGGCCGAGGATCAGCCCGAACATCCCGGCGCCGAGGTGCAGTTGCTCGCGCACCACCAGCGGCAGCAGCGCCCACGGCGCCGCGGCGGGCAACGCGAAGGCGAAGCAGCGCGCCATCGCGGCCCGGATCGCCGGGGTGTTGCGCGCGAACCGGGTGCCGGCGCGCATCGCCGAGATCAAGTGCTCGCGCGGCAGCGTCGTGCCGGTGGGGCGGCGCGGCCCGCGCCAAACCGCGAGCGCCCAGAGCACGGCGACGAACGAGGCGGTGTAGAGCGAGAAGGTCAGGCCCGAGCCGCCAAGCAGCAGCAAGATGCCGGCAAGCGCCGGGCCAAGGGCGCGGGCCAGGTTGAAGCCGATGCCGCCCAGCGCGATCGCTTGCACCAGATCGCCGCGCGGCACGAGGTCGGGGATGATCGCGCTCCAGGCCGGCGCGGTCAGCGCCCAGCCGATGCCGATCGCGAAGGTGAGGCCGAGCAGGCTCCAGGCGGTGGTGAGGTGGGCGAGCGTAAGGCCGGCGAGCAACGCGGCCATCGCCATCGTCCAGACCTGGGTGCCGATCAGGAACCGGCGGCGATCGACGATATCGGCGAGCGCGCCGCCCGGCAGCGCCAGCAGGAATGTCGGCAGGATCGTCGCCACCTGCACCAGCGCCACCAGCAACGGCACCGGCGCGAGGCCGGTCATCAGCCAGCCGGCGCCGGTATTCTGCAGCCAGAGCCCGACCGAGGTGACGACGTTGGCGATCCACAGGCGCCGGTAGGCGAGATGGCGCAGCGGCGCCAGCGCCGGCGGCAGCCGCGTCACGACAGCCTCGCCGTGAGGTCGAGGCGGATCGTCGGTCCGACGAGGAACGGTTTCGCGGTCATGCCCCAGAGGGCGCGGTGCATGTCCCCTTCCGCCGCCACGCCGTCCACCGTCCAATCGAGCCGCATCGCGAGCGGGCGGGCGACGCCGCGCAGGGTCAGGGTGCCGCCGAGCGCGCCCGCGGCGGCGCACATGCCGGTGAAGGTCAGCGTCGGAAAGCGCGCGGCGTCCAGGAAGTCGGGGCCCAGGATGGCTTCTCGCGCGCGCGCGTTGGCGCTCTCCAGGCTATTGGTGAACGCGGTGAGCGTCGCCGCGCAGCGAGCCGGCATCGCCGGGTCGTACGTCAGGGTGGCCTCGAAGCGGGTGAACCGCGCCGTGATCGGCAGCAGGCCGATCATATAGGCGCGGATCGTCAGCGTGGCGTCTGGCGGGGCCAGGTGCACCGTCCGCGTTGCGCCGACGGCGGGCGGCGGTGTCAGGGCGAGGAGGGCGGCGAGCAAAGGGACCGTAGGGCGCACGGCACCAGTGTAGCAGGCCAGGAACGTCGAGTTGGAAACAATCGTCACCGCGCTACACTTCGCGGCGGCGGAATTGGAGTGAGCCGAATGAGCGCGCCGCGACAGGATACCGCCATCCGCCCTCGCTTTCATGCGCTGACGGTCGCCGATGTCCGCCAGGAGACCGCCGATTGCGTTTCGGTGGCGTTCGACGTGCCGAATGCGCTCGCCGCCGCCTACCGGTTCGCGCCCGGCCAATACCTGACCTTGCGTGCGCGGATCGACGGCGAGGAGGTGCGGCGCGCTTACTCGATCTGCGCGGCGCCCGAGGAGGGGGAAATGCGGGTCGCGATAAAGCGGCTCGATGACGGCGCGTTCTCCGGCTGGGCGCACGCGGCTCTGCGCCCCGGTATGGCGCTTGATGTGATGACGCCGGACGGACGGTTCGGAATCCCGATGAACGAGGGATCGCGGCGGACGTTGGTGGCCGTCGCCGCCGGCTCCGGCATCACGCCGATCCTGTCTATCCTGGGCAGCGTGCTGGCCCGGGAAAACGGGCAGTTCTTTCTGTTCTATGGCAACCGCTCGACCGCGAGCATCATGTTCAGGGAGCGGCTGGAGGATCTGAAGGACCGCTACATGTCGCGGCTGTCCGTCTTTCACGTCCTTTCGCGCGAGCAGCAGGACGTTGGGCTTCTCAATGGCCGGCTGGATGCCCAGAAGATGGGGCTCCTACTGGATCGGCTAGTGCCCGCCCCGGTCGCCCACGCCCTGCTGTGCGGCCCCCAGCCGATGATCGAGGGGCTGCTGGCGCCGCTGCGGACGCGCCTTGGCGCGCCTCGCGTGCATGTGGAGCGGTTCACCCCCGGGGAGGGCGGTCGTGCGCCGCCCTTGACCCGCGGGCCTCCGAACGCCGTCCCGGTGGCGCGTGCCGTGATCGTGGCTGAAGGCGTGCGCCGCGAGGTCGATGTCGCGGCGGGCGAGGCGGTGCTGGAGGCGGGCATTCGGGCCGGGCTGAATCTGCCGTTCTCCTGCCGGGGCGGCATGTGCTGCACCTGTCGTGCCCGCCTCGTCGAGGGAACGGCTGAGATGGCGGTGAACTACTCGCTGGAGCCGTGGGAGATCGCGGCGGGCTTCATCTTGACCTGCCAGGCACGGCCGACCAGCCCGCGCCTCGTCGTGGATTACGACGCGGTTTAGTGGCCGAATTCATCGAGAACCAACTGCAGGGGTTCAAAGCCCACGCTCACGCTACCGGTGAACGGCCCGTTGATCGACATGATCACCAGCAGGCCCATGAAAATCGTCAGCGCCAGCAACGCGGTCATCAACCCCTGGGCACGCAGGCTCGGAGTGCCGAAGAAGAACGTGAAGCCTACGGTGACGACGGCGCCGACGGACAGGACCGCCCACACAACGCCCGGCACCGATCCCTCCGCCAGGACGAGACGCATTCGCCGCGCCTGCGTCAGCTGGTCAAGCTGCGTAAGCACCGCCGAGAGCATCGCGACGGCCCCTCTATCGGTAGAGCGTTGAGCGAGAACCTGGGCATACAGGTCGTTGATGGCGGACGTGACAGCCCTGCTGCTGCCGCCACGTGCCATCGCCGGCCAATCGTCTTGGATCGCCGCATGGATATAGGTGTCGAGCCCCTCCTGGAATGCCACCTTCGCTGGCGTCTCCATCCCGCCGGAAAGGCGGAACAGCGTCGTGACAGTACCCGCCTCCTGCGCGACAGCGCTCTCGGCATCGTGAAACTTCTCCCATACCACGATCACCGCGAAGCCGAGCAGCACCGCGTACACCACGCCAAGCACCGCGAACTTGAAGCCGGCGACTTCATTGTTCGCCGCCAACCGGTCCAGGCCGACGGTCCGGCGCACGACCGCCGGGCCGAACATGGCGACAATCGTCGGTATCACGACCACGATGGCGATCGACGCCCACGGCGGCAGGGCCGCGAATCGGAGTGCCACGTTCATGCGCGATCATTGCCGGGATGACCCGGCCGATCAAGCCGCCGGCGAACCGAACTAGTAGCGTGGCGGCGGGTAGTAGCCGGGCGGCGGCGCGTAGTAGCCCTGTGGCTGCTGATAATAGGGCTGCGGGGTCGTGGCAGCGCCCACGGCCGCGCCACCCGCACCGCCGACCAGCGCACCGATCGCGGC
>JBAWFF010000413.1:0-14967 GCA_049591635.1 Acetobacteraceae bacterium | reverse complement strand
GAACAGGCGGGCGGCGACCCGGCGGACGTGCTCGCGGCGCTCGGACCGGTCCGGCGGGCGAGGCACGATCCGCGGCGGGTTCCAGCGATCGGCAGAGGGGCGTTCGGAGAGGGCGAAGCCGGTGGGCATGGTGGGTTGTCCGCGTATGTTCCCTATATGTTCTATAAGCACGGAAAATTTCAAGGGGACGAGCGAATCTTGTACGAGACGGGGCGGCCCGAAGGCGGGTGTTGTACGAGACTCGGTGCCGCGGCCGCGAGAAACGCACAAGATTCCGGCGCGGCCGCCGCCGTGTTGTACGGGATTCAGGCGGGCGACGGGCCGGGTTGTACGGGACTCCGCGGCTAGTCGGCGGCGTCGGCGGTGGTATCGGCCTTGCCCGTCGCCCTGATCCGCGCCATCGCGTGATCGACCTGGCGGCGGAAGACGAAGTCGGCGGGGCGCTGGTTGTCGAGCGGGATCTCGGGCGCCATCGGACCCTCGGTGCGCGGGCCGCGCAAAGCGGCCTTCAGCACCTTCACCGGGTGGCTGACGCTGTCCATCACCGCGGTCGCCTCGTAGCCCGAATGGACCATGCAGTCGGCGCATTTCTCGTAGTTGCCGGTGCCGTACTTGTCCCAATCGGTGGTCGCGAGCAGCTCGGCATAGGTATGGGTGTAGCCTTCGCCGAGCAAGTAACACGGGCGTTGCCAGCCGAAGACGTTGCGCGTCGGCTTGCCCCACGGCGTGCAGCGATAGGTCTCGTTGCCGGCGAGGAAGTCGAGGAACAGCGAGGACTGGTTGAACTTCCACTTCTTGCCGACGCCGCGGCGGAAGATGTCGCGAAACAGCTCCTTCGACTTGCGTCGGTTGAGGAAATGCTCCTGATCGGGCGCGCGTTCATAGGCGTAGCCCGGCGAGATCATCACCCCGTCCACCCCGATCGTGGTGACGTGGTCGAGGAATTCGGCGACCCGGTCGGGCTGGGCGCCGTCGAACAAGGTGGTGTTGATGCAGACGCGGAAGCCGCGCGCCTTGGCTTTGCGGATCGCCGATTCGGCGCGGTCGAACACACCGGTCTGGCTGACCGAGGCGTCGTGCATCTCGCGGTCGCCGTCGAGATGGACGTCCCAGGAGAAATTGCGGTGCGGAGAGAACTGGTCGAGTTTCTTCTCGAGCAGCAGGGCATTCGTGCACAAATAGACGAACTTGCCGCGATCCAGCAGGGATTTTGTGATCTCCGGCATTTCCTTGTGCAGCAGCGGCTCGCCGCCAGCGATGGCGACCACCGGGGCGCCGCACTCGTCGGCGGCCTCGAGGCAATCGGCAACCGACAGACGCTGATTGAGGATTTCCGCCGGGTAGTCGATCTTGCCGCAGCCGGCACACGCCAGGTTGCAGCGAAACAAGGGTTCCAGCATCAGCACCAGCGGGTAGCGCTTGCGACCCTTCAGGTGCTGCTTCACGACGTAGGCGCCGACGCGGATTGCCTGGTTCAGGGGGACGGCCATGCTCTCTCCTCTAGGCGTCGGCGAGTTCGGCGGGGAAGCGGAAGCGGACGTTCTCGGCGACGCCGTGCAGGGTGGAGATGTCGATTTCGGCGAACCGGCGCAACCCCTGGAGGACGCCCTGCACCAGTGTCTCGGGCGCCGAGGCGCCGGCGGTGACGCCGATGGAGGCGACGCCCTCGAGCCACTCCGGGCGCAAATCGGCGGCGTCGTCGATCAGGTAGGCGGGCTTGCCGAGCTCCTGGCCGATCTCCCGCAAACGATTGGAATTGCTGCTGTTCTTCGAGCCGACGACGAGGATCATGTCGACCGTCTTGGCGAGGTCGTGCACCGCCTGCTGGCGGTTCTGGGTGGCGTAGCAGATGTCGCGAACGTCGGGGCCGACGATGGCGGGGAAGCGCGATTTGAGCGCGGCGATGACGTGGCGGGTGTCGTCGACCGAGAGCGTGGTCTGGGTGATGTAGGCGAGCTTGTCGGGGTCCTTCACGACCAGGCGCTTTGCGTCGGCGACGGTCTGGACGAGGTGCACCGTGCCCTCGATCTGGCCGATCGTGCCCTCGACCTCGGCGTGGCCGGCATGGCCGACCAGCACGATCTCGCGGTCCTGGCGGGCGTAGCGGCGGCCCTCGTTATGGACCTTGGCGACCAGCGGGCAGGTGGCGTCGATGGTGGGGAGGCCGCGTTCGGCGGCGAGTTCCTCGACCCGGCGGGCGACGCCGTGGGCGGAGAAGATGGTCATAGAGCCGGGCGGGATCTCGTCGAGTTCGTCGACGAAGATGGCGCCCCGCGTGCGCAGGTCCTCGACCACGTGGAGGTTGTGGACGATCTCGTGGCGGACGTAGATCGGCGGGCCGAACTTCTTGAGCGCCCGCTCCACGATCTCAATGGCGCGCTCGACGCCGGCGCAGAAGCCGCGGGGCTGGGCCAGGATGACCTTCAACATGGGTTCCCTATTGTCATCATGATCCCGGCCCGGCAACGGTCCCGGGCTGGCTTTCGACATATGGCGGACGCACGCCGCGCCGCAACCAGTCCCGCCCCTGGCCCCAGCCGGCGGAACCAGCTAACACGACGTCTTGGGCATTTTGGACACAGTAGCCCAATAAATGTGGCCGGCCGATCACAGCGGCGATCTTCGCGGGGCGGACCCACGCCCGCTCCCGCGATCGGGATGCTATATGACTGGCATACGCCGGCGCGATTCGGGGATCGGGCAAGCATTGAGTGAACGGCATGGGTGTGACGATAGCTGATACCGAGCTTCCCGCCGCCCTCAGCCGGGCGGCGGGAATTGTCGAGACGGCGATCGACGTCCTGCTCCCCCCCGTGGAGGGTGCGGAGTCGCGCCTGCTCGAGGCGATGCGGTACGCCGCGCTCGGCGGCGGCAAGCGCCTGCGGGGCTTCCTCGCGATCGAGAGCGCGGCGCTGTTCGCGGTTTCGGAGACCCGCGCCGCCCGGGTCGGGGCGGCGATCGAGATGCTGCACGCCTACTCCCTCGTGCATGACGACCTGCCGGCGATGGACGACGACGACCTCCGGCGCGGCAAGCCTTCATGTCATCGGGCTTACGACGAGGCTACCGCAATTCTCGTAGGCGACGCATTGCAGAGCCGCGCGTTCGAGGTGCTGGCCGAACCCGACACCCATTCCGACCCGCAGGCGCGCTGCGATCTGGTCTGTGGGCTGGGGCTGGCCGCGGGAGCGCGCGGAATGGTCGGCGGGCAGATGATCGACATGCTGGCGGAGGGCCAGGCCCTCGACGCCACCCAGGTGACGCGCATGCAGGCGCTCAAGACCGGGCGGCTGATCCAGTTCAGCGCCGAAGCGGGCGCGATCCTCGGCCGCGCCGCGCCCGTACAGCGCCACATGCTGGCCGCCTATGGCCGCGATCTCGGGGCGGCGTTCCAGATCGCCGATGATCTGCTCGACATCGAGGGAACCGCCGAGGAGCTCGGCAAGACCGCCGGCAAGGACGCCGAGGCCGGCAAGGCGACCCTGGTCGCGATCCTGGGTCCGGGCCGCGCGCGCCGGCAGGCCGAGACGCTGGCGCGCCAGGCGGCGGGCCATTTGGACAGCTTCGGCGAGAGGGCGGACTTGCTCCGCGCTCTCGCCGATTTCGTCGTGTCGCGTCGTCGCTAAGGGAAAAGCAAGAATGAGCCCTGTGAGCACCCCGTTGCTGGACCGCGTGCGGACGCCTGCCGACCTCCGCAATTTCTCGCCCGAGCAACTGCGCCAACTCGCCGACGAATTGCGGGCGGAGACGATCGACGCGGTCTCCGTCACCGGCGGCCATCTCGGCTCCTCGCTCGGGGTGATCGAGTTGACCGTGGCGATCCACGCGGTGTTCGACACCCCCCGCGACCGGGTGCTGTGGGACGTCGGGCACCAAGCCTACCCCCACAAGATACTGACCGGACGGCGCGAGCGCATCCGCACCTTGCGCCAAGGCGGCGGCCTATCGGGGTTCACCCGCCGCGCGGAGAGCGAATACGATCCGTTCGGCGCGGCGCACTCCTCGACCTCCATCTCCGCCGGCCTCGGCATGGCGGTGGCGCGCGACCTGAAGAACGCGCGCGGCGAACGCGACGACCGCAACGTCATCTGCGTCATCGGCGACGGCGCGATGAGCGCCGGGATGGCCTACGAGGCCATGAACAACGCCGGGGACCGCCGCTCGCGCCTGATCGTGATCCTCAACGATAACGACATGTCGATCGCCCCGCCGGTCGGCGCGATGAGCGCCTATCTGTCGCGGCTAATGTCCTCGCGCAGCTTCCTCACGCTGCGCGAACTCGGCATCAAGATGGCCAAGCGGTTTCCCCGCGGGATCGGGCGCACGGCGCGCCAGGCGGAGGAGTATGCGCGCGGCATCATCGCCGGCGGCGGCACCTTGTTCGAGGAGCTGGGCTTCTACTATGTCGGCCCGATCGACGGCCATAACCTCGACCATCTGCTGCCGGTCCTTCGCAACGTGCGCGAGGCCGACGAGCAGGGGCCGATCCTGGTCCATGCCATCACCACCAAGGGCAAGGGGTTCACTCCGGCCGAGGAATCGGCCGACAAATACCACGGCGTCTCCAAGTTCAACGTTATTACCGGCGAGCAGGCGAAGGCACCCCCGGGGCCGCCGGGCTACACCAAGGTCTTCGCCGAGGCACTGATCAGCGAGGCGGAGCGCGATCCCAATATCGTCGCCATCACCGCCGCCATGCCGTCCGGCACCGGGCTCGACCGTTTCGCCAAGAAATTCCCCACCCGCGCCTTCGATGTCGGCATCGCCGAGCAGCACGCGGTGACCTTCGCGGCCGGCCTCGCGACCGAGGGGATGAAGCCGTTCTGCGCGATCTACTCGACGTTCCTTCAGCGCGCCTATGATCAGGTGGTCCACGACGTCGCCATCCAGCGCCTGCCGGTGCGTTTCGCGATGGATCGCGCCGGGCCGGTGGGCGCGGATGGGGCGACCCATGCCGGCAGCTTCGATGTGACATATCTCGGCTGCCTGCCGGGATTCGTCCTCATGGGGCCGGCGGACGAGGGCGAGTTGGTCCATGCCGTGGCGACCGCGGTGGCGATCAACGACCGGCCGAGCGCGCTACGCTACCCGCGCGGCGAAGGCGTCGGCGTCACGCTGCCGGAGCGCGGTGTCGCCTGGGAATTGGGCAAGGGGCGATTGCTGCGCGAGGGGGGCAGTGTCGCGATCCTGTCCTTCGGCACCCGCCTCGCCGAGGCCTTGCGCGCCGCCGACGAGTTGGGCGCGCGCGGGTTCCCCGCGACCGTCGCCGATGCGCGCTTCGCCAAGCCGCTCGATACCGGCCTGATCGAGCAACTGGCACGCCATCACGAGGTGCTCATCACGATCGAGGAGAACGCGGTGGGCGGCTTCGGCGCCGCCGTGATGCAGCATCTCGCGTGGACGGGGCTGCTGGATGGCGGCGTCAAGATACGCCCGATGGTGCTTCCCGACCTGTTCATCGACCATGACAGCCAGGCCAAGCAGATGGCGGTCGCCCGGCTGACCGCCAAGGACATCGTCGCGACCGCGATCGCCGCCTTGGGAGTGCCGGCACGGAAAGCGCACCTGCTCACCGCGGGCTGACGTGACCCGGTGCTTGTGCTGGCCATCATCGCGGCGGTGCTGGCCGGCATCGGCGTGGTCCAGTGCCTGGCCGGCGCGGCGAGCGTCGGGTGGTTCTGTCGCCGCCGCCTGGCTGGGCCGGCGACCCTGCCAGCGGTGACCATCCTCAAGCCGCTGCACGGCGACGAGGCGCTGCTGGAGGACGCATTGGTCTCGGTCTGCCGGCAGGACTACGCGGCCTTCCAGATCGTGTTCGGCGTCCAGGACCAGGCCGATCCGGCGATCCGGGTGGTCCGGCGACTGCAATCGCGGTTCCCGGGGCGCGATCTCGCGCTGGTGGTGGATGCGACGCCGCACGGGCCGAACCGGAAGGTGAGCAATCTCATCAACATGCTCCGCGTGGCACGGCATGACTTCCTGGTGATCGCCGATTCCGACATCGTTTGCGCGCCGGATTATCTGACCCGGCTCGTCGCGGCGTCGGAGCCGGCGGGGACCGGACTGGTGACCACGCTGTACGCGGGCCTCCCCGCGCCGCCCGGCTTTCCGGCCCGGATGGGGGCGACCCAAATCACCCATTCCTTTCTGCCAGGCGCGCTGCTCGCGCGTGCCCTGGGCCGGCGCGATTGCCTCGGCGCGACCATGGCGCTGCGCCGGGACACGCTTGCCGCCGTTGGCGGGCTGGAGGCGTTGGTCGGCCACCTCGCCGACGACAATGTGCTGGGCCGCCTCGTGGCCGGCCTCGGGTTGGCCGTGCGGCTGGCCGACACCGTGCCGCTGACCATCGTGAGCGAGGCGACGCTGGGCGCGCTGTTCCGCCATGAGTTGCGTTGGGCGCGCACCATCCGCGTCCTGGTCCCGGGCGCCTTCGCCGCTTCGGTGCTCCAGTACCCGATTGCCTGGGCGCTGCTGGCCCTGGTTCTCAGCCTCGGCGCACTCTGGGCTTGGTTGGTGGTGGTGCTCGCCTGGGCGGTGCGGGCGGCGGCGGCGCTGGCCGTTGATCGCGCGCTGGATCGGCGGAGGCCCGCGGGGGTTGCCATACCGGCGCCCATCTGGCTTCTGCCGCTGCGCGAACTTATGTCCCTGGCGGTGATGGTCGCGAGCTATGCCGGGCGCAACGTGGAGTGGCGCGGCCATCGGATGCGTGCCGACGATCCCGCCGTTTAGAAGGCCAGTCGTTTGGAAGGACCGGGACCACGATGATGAAGACTCTGCTTCTTCAGCCGCCCTCGTTCGACGGCTTCGACGGCGGCGCCGGGTCACGCTACCAGGCGAAGCGGGAGATCCGGTCCTATTGGTATCCGACGTGGCTGGCCCAGCCGGCGGCGCTGGTCGAGGACAGCAAGCTGATCGACGCGCCCCCGGCCGGCGTGAGCCTGGAGTCGGTCCTCGCCGCCGCCCGAGGGCGCGATCTGTGCGTGATCCACACCTCCACGCCCTCGTTCGCGTCCGATGTGAAGGTCGCGGCGCGGCTGAAGCAGGAGGTGCCGGGCCTCAAGATCGGGATGGTCGGCGCCAAGGTGGCGGTCGAGGCGGAGAAGAGCCTGCGTCAGGCCGGCGCGGCGATCGACTTCGTGGCACGCAACGAGTTTGACTTCACGATCAAGGAGATCGCTGACGGGCGGGAGTTCGCCTGGGTCGACGGCATATCCTGGCGCGACGGCGCGGGCGGGATCGTCCACAACAAGGACCGCGCGACGCTGGAGGACATGGATAGCCTGCCGTTCGTCACCGAGGTGTACAAGCGCGACCTGCGGATCGAGGACTATTTCATCGGCTACCTGCTGCACCCCTATGTCTCGCTCTACACGGGTCGGGGCTGCAAATCGCATTGCACGTTCTGCCTGTGGCCGCAGACGGTCGGTGGGCACCGCTACCGGGTGCGCAGCCCCGAGCACGTCGCCGCCGAGATCAAGCTGGCGAAGCGCTACTTCCCGCAGGTACGGGAGTTCTTCTTCGACGACGACACCTTCACCGACAATCTGCCGCGCGCCGAGGCGATCGCGAAGGAGTTGGGCAAGCTCGGCGTCACCTGGTCTTGCAACGCGAAGGCCAACGTGCCCCGCGAGACACTGAAGGTCTTGAAGGACAACGGACTGCGCCTGCTGCTGGTCGGCTACGAGAGCGGCAACCAGCAAATCCTCTACAACATCAAGAAGGGGATGCGGATCGAGGTCGCCAAGCGGTTCACCAAGGACTGCCACGAGCTTGGCATCAAGATCCACGGCACCTTCATCCTCGGCCTGCCCGGGGAGAGCAAGGAGACCATCCAGGAGACGATCCGCTTCGCCACCGAGATCAATCCGCACACCATCCAGGTCTCCCTGGCGGCACCCTATCCGGGCACGTTCCTCTACAACCAGGCGGTCGAGAACGGCTGGCTGGACGCGAGCCACGCCGAGCTGATCGACGACCACGGCATCCAGATCGCGCCCTTGAGCTACCCCGACCTCAGCCACACCGAGATTTTCGACAGCGTCGAGACGTTCTATCGGCGGTTCTACTTCCGGGCGCCGAAGATCGCCGCGATCGTGGGCGAGATGGCGCGCAGCCCGCAGATGATGAAGCGGCGGTTGCGTGAAGGCGTGGAGTTCTTCCAGTTCCTGCGGGAGCGCCACAAGGCGGCGTGAGGGGCCTCATCGTCACCGCCGACGATTTCGGTCTATCCGAGGCGGTCAACGAGGCGGTCGAGCGCGCCCATCGCGACGGCATCCTGACCACGGCCAGCCTGATGGTCGCCGGGCCGGCGGCGGAGGATGCGGTGCGGCGGGCGAAGGCGATGCCCTCGCTCGCGGTCGGGCTGCATCTGGTGGTGATCGAGGGGCCGGCGATGCTCCGCCAGACGATAGCACCCGCCGGCCAATTCCCGTCCGGGCAATTCCGGCTGGGCGTGAACTACTTCTTCCGCTCGGCTTTCCGCCGCCAGCTGGCAGCGGAAATCCGGGCGCAGTTCGAGGCGTTCGCGACCACCGGCCTGCCGCTCGATCACGCGAACGCCCACAAGCATATGCACCTGCATCCGACCGTCGGGCGGTTGATGATCGACATTGGCCGGGAGTTCGGGCTGCGGGCGGTGCGGGTGCCGGCGGAGCCGGCAGGCGGAGGGATCGGGCATCGCGTCCTGCACGCCTGGACCCGGTTGCTGCGCCATCAGGCTCGGCGGGCCGGGTTGGCGGTGAATGATCACTGTTTCGGCATAAGCTGGACCGGGGCGATGACCGCCGACCGTCTGGTTCAGCTGGCCGGGAGTCTGCCGGACGGTGTCAGCGAGGCTTATTTTCATCCGGCGGCGTGGCGGGAGGAGCGGCTAGCGGCGCTGATGCCGAACTACGCGCATGAGGCGGAATTGGTGGCCCTGCTGGATCCGGCGGTGCGGAAGGCCTTGGCCGCGCACGATGTTCGGCTGCTACCCGGATTTGGCGAGCTGACATCGTGCCTTGCTCGTCCACCGATAGCGCAATAGCGTTGCACGAGCCTATGGGGAGGATTGCCAATGATCACTTTCACCAGTCGCCGAAAGCTGATCGCGGGAACGGCGGCGGCGGCATTCGCGGCGGCTCTGCCGGTACCGGCTTTCGCGCAAGCGGCCACGCCGGGCAAGAAGTTCAAGATCGCCCTCTCCAATTCGTACATCGGGAACAAGTGGCGCATCGAGATGGAGAACGTCTTCAAGGCCGCGCTGCTGATGGAGCCGTTCAAGTCGCAGGTCGAAGGCTCCTGGTTCAATTCCGGCAACGACGTCAGCAAGCAGTCCCAGCAGCTCACCAACCTCATCGCCGAGCGGGTCGATGCGATCCTGGTCGAGGCTGCCTCGCCCACCGGGCTGAACGGCATCCTCAACCAGGCCGCGGAGCGCGGCATCCTCGTGGTCTCCTATGATAATATCGCCACCACGCCGAAGGTGCTGAAGGTCAACACCGATCAGCTGAAGTTCGGCGAGACCTTGGCCGGCTGGCTGGTCAAGCAGCTCAACGGCAAGGGCAACGTGATCATGGTGACCGGCGTCGCCGGCACCTCGGTCGATCTGGACCGCAACAAGGGCGCCGACAACGTCTGGAAGCAGAATCCTGGCATCAAGGTGGTCAGCCGCTATACCGGGATGTGGGATTCCTCGACCGCCGAGCGGAACACGTCGGCGGTGCTGAACTCGCTGCCGCAAATCGACGGCATCTGGTGCCAGGGCGGCACCGACGGCGTCTTGAAGGCGTTCATCGCCGCCAACCGGAAGCTGCCGCCGACCGCCGGCGAGGCCGAGAACGGTTTTCGCAAGTTCATGATCGGCTACCTGGGCCACAAGGTTGAGGGCATCTCGGTCGGCCAGCCGCCCTACCTCTCGGTGGTGTCGCTGGAACTCGCCCGCCGCATCCTGAACAAGCAGTACCCGCGCCGGGACATCACCATCCCGTTCCCCTACGTGACGAACGCCACGGTGAAGGTAGGCGAGACCGTCTTTCCCGACCTGCCGGACAGCTTCTTCGCCGACTTCACCGATGCCGGCCCCAATGCCTCGGTGGTGCTGTGCAGCCAAGCGGCGCTGGACGGCAAGCCGTGCGGAACGACGCTCAAGGTCAATCTGCCCGCCGTTGCATGACGCCGGCGACGAGGGCTGGCCCGCTTCTGGTGGAGGGCGTCGGCGTCTCCAAATCGTTCGGCGGCGTGCACGCGATCGAGGAGGCGAGCTTCGCCGTCATGGGCGGCGAAGTTCATGCGCTGGTCGGCGAGAACGGCGCCGGCAAGAGCACGCTGATCAAGATCCTTGGCGGCCGGCTAGGTCCCGATTCGGGAGAGGTGCGGATCAAGGGACGCGCGATCGCGCTCCGCGGCACCCGGGAGGCGCGCGCGCTCGGCATCGAGACCGTGTTCCAGGAACTGATGCTGTTTCCCGGCCTCACGGTCGCCGAGAACCTCCTGCTCGGGCGCGAGCCGCGCAGCCGCTTCGGCCCGATCAGCCGGCGGCGGACCGAGCAAGCGGCCGAGGCGCTGCTCGCCAGCGTGGGGATCACGCATATCGACCCGCTGGCGCTGATCGAGGACATTTCGCTCGCTCAGCGCCAGATCGTCGAAATCGTCCGCGCGCTGTCGCGCGAACCCGACATCCTGTTCCTCGACGAGCCTACCTCGTCGCTGGTCGAGCGGGAGGTGGCGTGGCTGTTCGAGCGCGTCCGCGCGCTGCGTGACACGGGGGCGGCCGTCGTCTTCACCTCGCACCGCTGGCATGAAGTCATCGCGATCGCCGACCGGATCACGGTGTTTCGCAACGGGCGCAATGTCGGCACCTTTACCGAGCTTGACGAGGATGCGGCGGTCACGCTGATGACCGGTCAACGGCTCGGCGCGAAGTTCCCGCCGCTGCCGCCCGTGCCGACCGAGCCGGCGCTGAGCGTGGAGAATCTCTCCGGGACGCGGCTTCAGGGCGTCAGCTTCGCGTTGCATCGAGGCGAGATTCTCGGCGTGGGCGGGCTGGCCGGCCAAGGGCATCGCGAGTTGTTCTTCCTGCTGTTCGGCGCCGAGCGGCGGAGCGGGGGACGCGTCTCGATCGACGGCCGCGCCGTCCGCATCACAAGTCCGCGCGAGGCCAAGGGACGCCGCATCGGCCTCGCGTTGGTGCCGGAAGACCGCAAGACCGAGGGGCTGCTGCTGGGGATGAGCGTGCGCGACAACCTCACGCTCTCGATCCTCGATCGTATCTCACGCATCGGCCTGCTGCGCGGCTTGCTGGAGCGGCGGCTGGCGCAGGAGATGGTGCAAGGGCTGGCGGTACGCACCGCCGCGATCGGCAGCCCGGTGGGTGCGCTGTCCGGCGGCAACCAGCAGAAGGTGCTGCTCGGCCGCTGGCTGCTCACCAAGCCGCGCATATTGTTGCTCTATGACGTGACGCGCGGGGTCGACGTGGCGACCAAGTTCGAGATCTACCAGCTGGTCGCGCGCCTCGCCGCCGAGGGACGCGCCATCCTGTTCTATTCGAGCGACGCCGAGGAGCTCGCCCGGCTCTGCCACCGGGTCGTGGTGATGCGCGAGGGCCGCATCGCCGCCGAACTCGCCCCACCCGACATCAGCGCCGAACAGATCGTCGCCGCCGCCGTTCATGAGCGCATCGCAGCCTGAGGCGCTGGCCGGCCGCCGGCCGCGCTGGGCGCATCTGCTGGCGCAGAACATCGGGCTGGAGCTGTCGGCGGCGATCCTCGTTGCCTGCATCATTGCCTATTGCGCCGTGTTCTATGCCCAGCAGCAGCGCCTGCCCGGCGGGTTCGAGGTCACCTCGACGGTTAACAACACCTTGCCCCTGGTGCTCGCCGGGCTTGCCCAGACGCTGGTCGTGCTGACGCGCGGCATCGATCTCTCGGTCGGCGGCATCATGGATCTCGCCAATGCAACGGGCGCGGTCACGCTCGGGTCGAGCGTTCCCAGCATGATCGGCTGGTCGATCGTGATCCTGCTGATCGGCGGCGCGTGCGGACTGGTGAACGGAATGCTAGTCGGATACGGGCGATTGCAGCCGATCCTGGTGACGTTGGCGACGCTGTCGATCTATCAGGGGTTGGCGATCCGCGTGCTGCCGCAGCCGGGCGGTCAGGTGCCCGAGGGCTACACCGACTTCCTCGCCAATTCCAACGGGCCGTGGGGGCTGATCTATGTCGGCGCGTTCGCGCTCGCCTGGATGTGGTTTCGCCGCACCCGCCTGGGCGTGGCGATCTACGCCGTCGGGAACGATCCCGTCGCGGCGGCGGCGAACGGCATCGCGGCGCGCCGCTCGATCATCCTCGCCTATGTGCTGGCCGGCGTGCTGGCGGCCGCGGGTGGCTTGTTTCTGGTCGCCAGCGCGACCGCGGGCGATGCCACCACGGGCAACGGCTTCGTGCTCACCTCGATCGTCGCGGTGGTGCTGGGCGGGGTCAGCCTGTTCGGCGGGCGCGGCAGCGGGGTCGGCGCGCTGATGGGCGCGTTCGTCATCAACATGATCGTCAACATCCTGTTCTTCGCCCATATCGATCCGCTCTATCAGGCGTTCTACGAGGGCTTGCTCCTTGTGGTGGCCGTGCTGGCGGCGAACGGCATCGGGCTTCTGGTCAGGCGGCGCGGCTGATGGCGACGCGAGCGCGCCCGCTGCTGTCGCGCGAGCAATGGCGCGCCGTCTACGCGTTCAGTGCCGCGATCCTGCTGTTCGTGGTGGGCGAGATCGCGCGGCCGGGCTTCGCCAGCGGCAACGGCATCGTCTCGGTCCTCGTCGTCGCCTCGTTCGTGGGGTTCGTCGCCGCCGGGCAGTGCTTCGTCGTGCTGATCGGCGGCATCGATCTCTCCGTGCCGTGGATATTGAATGCCGCGGCGATCGTGCTGGTCACCAGCACCGGCGGCAGCGATTCCCGGCTCTTGCTAGGGCTGCTGGCCACGCTCGGGATGGGGGCCGTCGTCGGCGCGCTGAACGGCATCGGCGTCGCGCTGTTCGGCGTCCCCGCAGTGGTGATGACCTTGGCGATGAACGGGGTCATGGAGGGGCTGACGCTCGGGCTGACCGGCGGGATGACCTGCGAGGCGTGCGCCTCCTATGCGCCGCCGCTGGTGCAGCAGGCGGTACACGGGCGGCTGCTGGGCGTACCCGCCGTGCTGTATGTGTGGCTCGCCATCATCCTGCTCGTCTCGTTCGTGCTGGCGCGCACCACGTTCGGGCGGAGCACCTATGCGGTCGGCAACAGCGCTCGCGTGAGCTATCTCGCCGGGCTGCCGGTCGGCATCGTGACCGTGAGCCTCTACGCGCTGAGCGGGGTGTTCGCGGCGCTCGCGGGGATCATGCTGGCGGGGTTCGGCGGCCAGGCCTCGCTGGGCATGGGCGATCCCTACCTGTTCCAGTCGATTGCCGCGGTGGTGATCGGCGGCGTGTACATCCTGGGCGGGCGCGGCAGCTACGTGGGCGCGGTGGCCGGCTCGATCGTGCTGGTGACGCTGGTGAGCGTGCTGCTGGCGATGAACATGCCCGATTACGGCCGGAGCATCGTCTATGGCGTGATCATCCTCGGCCTGCTGCTGCTCTACGGGCGCGAGGAGGAGGAGCGGTGATCGACGCTACAACGAAACCCCGCCGTCGATGCTGACCTCCGCGCCGGTGATGTAGGCGCTGTCGTCCGACAGCAGGAACAGGACCAGCTTGGCGACCTCGTCGGCGGTTCCCATCCGCTTCATCGGCACCAATTGCAGGCGCTCGCGGTTCTGCTCCGGCGTCCGCACCTTCAGCATCTCCGTGTCGATCGGTCCAGGATGGATCGAGTTCACCCGGATGCCGCGCGGCGCGAGGTCGATCGCCGCCGCCTTGGTCATGCCGCGCAGCGCCCACTTGGTGGCGCTGTACGCGAAGGCGCCGGGCGAGCCGCGCAGGCCGGCGACCGAGGAGATGTTGACGATGGACCCGCCGCCCGCGCGCTCCATCGCGCCGACCACCGCCTTCATGCCGAGAAAGCAGCCGAGCTGGTTGATGCGCATGTGGCGTTCGAACAGCGCCACGTCGGTTTCGAGCAAGGTTCGCGGGGTGTAGACGCCGGCGTTGTTGACCATGCCGTGCAGCGGGCCGAGCCGTTCGGCCGCCTCGACCGCCTTCGCCCAGTCGGCCTCCTCGGTCACGTCCTGGCGGAGGAACACCGCGGCTTCGCCAAGTTCGCTGGCCAGACGCCGTCCCTCGGCCTCGAGCACGTCGCCGACGACGACCTTGGCGCCCTCCGCGACGAGCATCCTGGCCTCGGCGGCGCCTTGACCGCGCGCGCCGCCGCTGGTGAGCACGACCTTGTTCTGGAACCGCGACATCGTGCTCTCCCACGCCTTCCCGCGAGTATGCCCGGCCCGGCGCTACGTGGAAACGCTTCCTCGGATCGCCGCGGCGGCGTCCAGGAAGCCGCGCACCAGCGGCAGGCCGCGGCGTTCCTCCAGACAGATCAGATATTCGGTGACCAGAAGATCGGCGTCGCGGACGATGACCGCGCGTGTCTGCGCGTCGTCACCGAGTTCGCTTTCAAACACGATGCCGACGCCGAATCCGGCGATCACCGCCTCGCGCACGGCTTCGCGCGTCTGCACCTCGATCAGCCGCCGCGGGCGCACCCCGTGGTCGGCGAGATGAGCCTCGAACACCTCACGCGTGATGGAGCCGCGTTCGCGGATCACCAGGTCATGCTCCTCCAGTTCGGAGATCGCGGCGCCGCAGCGGCGCGCCCAGGGATGGTTTGTCGGCACGAACAGCACCAGCCGGTCCTGGCGCAATGCCTGGCTGAAGATCCGCGGGTCGGAGGTCTGGCGCGCGGTGACCCCCACGTCGGCCTCGAAATCCAGTACCCGGTGGATCACCTCCGACGAGTTGCCGACCCGCAAGGTGAACGTCAGGCCGGCATGACGGCGCCGCAGCAGCGCGAGCAACGGCATCAC
>JBAWFF010000412.1:0-2630 GCA_049591635.1 Acetobacteraceae bacterium | reverse complement strand
GCGTGCTTCATGCGGGTTCCTTGGCACGGCTGCGCACGGGGGCTACGCTTTCGCCATGATAGACAAGTTCGTGCGTTCGGTGGCCGAGGCGCTGGCCGGCATCGAGGACGGGTCGGCGGTCATGGTGGCGGGCTTCGGCGTCGGCACGCCCTTGGCGTTGATCGAGGGGCTGATCGAGCAGGGTGCGCGCGACCTGACGCTGATATGCAACGCCGGCCCGCGCGAGGACAGCCCGACGGCACGGCTGCTTAACCTGGGACGGGTCCGCAAGCTGGTGTGCAGTTTCGTCCGCCCGCCGAGCGACGCCGGCCGGTTGTTCACCGAAGGCAAGCTGGAACTGGAGATCATGCCGCAAGGCACGCTCGCCGAACGCATCCGCGCCGCCGGCGCCGGCATCGAGGGGTTCTACACGCCGACCGGCGCGCAGACGGAGCTGGCCGAAGGCCGCGAGCTCCGCGAGATCGGCGGCAAATTGTGCATGTTGGAATACCCGCTGCACGCCGACGTGGCCCTGCTCGATGCGTGGGAGGCGGATCGCTGGGGCAATCTGGCGTTCCGGGACGCACAGCGCAACTTCAACCCGATCATGGCGATGGCGGCGACGCTGGCGGTCGCGCAGACGAAGCATGTCGTGGAGCTTGGCGCCATCTCGCCGACGCAGGCGCACGCGTCGGGCATATTCGTCGATCGCGTCGTCCACGTCCCCGAGCCGGGCTGAGAAGGGCATCGAAATGGCGGAGCAGACCTGGACACCGCTCGATCGGGCCGGCATGGCGGCGCGGGCGGCACGCGACATTCCCGAAGGCTGGGTGGTCAATCTCGGCATCGGTATCCCGACCGAGGTGGCAGAGCACGTCCCCCTGGATCGCGAGGTGATCTTTCATTGCGAAAACGGCGTCATCGGCGCCGGTCCCGCCCCGGCGGCGGACCAGGTAGATCCCTACCTGGTCAATGCCGGCGTGACCCCGATCACGCTGCGGACCGGCGCCAGCTTCGTGCATCACGCCGACAGTTTCGCCATCGCCCGCGGCGGGCACCTCGATCTGTCGGTGCTGGGCGCGTTCGAGGTGTCGGAGACCGGCGACATCGCCAACTACGCGCACAAGGCGAACGAGGCGATCAAGCAGATCGGCGGCGCGATGGACCTCGCGGTCGGCGCGCGCCGGCTGTGGGTCATCATGGAGCATACCACCAAGAGCGGCGCGCCCCGATTGAAGCGGCGCTGCGATTATCCGCTGACCGCGAAGGGCACGGTGCGGCGCGTCTACACCAACCTCGCCGTGCTCGACGTGACGCCGCGCGGCTTCGTGGTGCGCGACATGATCGACGGGCTTTCGTTCGAGGCATTGCAAGCCCGCACCGCGGCGCCCCTGCTGGCCGACTGATCCGACGCCCCCGGCTTACGATGGCCGATAGGGTTGCCCCCACTTGTCCGCGAACACCACATCGCTGAGCGCCGTACGGGCGACCGGCCCGAACCGGCCCATCGGGTAGCCAATCGGGAGAATGGCGTAGGAGTGGACGCCGGGGGGCAGGCCCAGCGCTTCCTCCGCCTGCTTCTCGTGCAACAGGTGCCGCGTGGTGAGGGTCGATCCCAGCCCCAGGGCGCGCGCCGCCAGCAGCATGTTCTGGACCGCCGGGTAGATCGAGGCGCCGGACCAGCGGGTCGGCACGGCGGAGCCCTCGTCGAGACAGGCGACGATCCATACCGGCGCTTCGTGGAAATGCTCGGTCAGATATTCCACCGCCGCGTGCTGGCGCTGAAAACGCTCCTGCGTCATGCCGGGGGGCGGGGCGCTGGAGCGGTAGCGCGGCCCCACGACCTCGTCGAACGCGCGCTTGTAGTAGGCCTGGACGGCCCGTTTGATGGCCGGATCCTTGATCACCAGAAAGCGCCAGCGCTGGGTATTGCCGCCGTTCGCCGCGCTCACCCCCGCCTCGAGGATCTTGCGAATGAGAGCGTCGGGAACCGGGTCCGGCCGCAGTCGCCGCATCGTCCGGGTGGTGTGGATGATGTCGAATACGTCAGTGCTGTCCGCCATTCCGCTCTCCATCCCGGCAGGCCCGTAGCCTAGGGCAGCGGCCACCCTGGAGAAAGGCCGGGACGTGTGACTTGCATGTTGCTATGAACTGCCCTACATGCTTGCACGACGATAGTGACCGGAGATGGGTCCCCCATGCGACGCAAGAGCTTCGGCAACCTCCAATGCCCGATCGCCCGAAGCCTGGAGCGGGTCGGCGAGTGGTGGAGCATCTTGATCCTTCGCGACGCCCTCCTGGGGGCGACACGGTTCGAGCAGTTCCAGAAGAACCTCGACATCGCACCCAATATGCTGACCCGTCGGCTCAACGCCCTCGTCGAGTCCGGGCTTCTCGAACGGCGCCGCTACAGCGAGCGGCCGCCGCGCGATGAATATCTGCTGACGGAGCGCGGGCGGGACTTTCGTCCGGTGCTCTGGGCCCTCCTCGCCTGGGGCAACAAGCATTTCGCCCCCGAAGGGGCGAGCGTGGTGCTCGTGGACGCCGAGACGGGGGCGCTCGCCGAGCCCGTGCTGGTCGACCGGGTCAGCGGCCGGGCGATGACCGCGCCGCCGTTCAGATCCGCCGCCGGGCCGGCCGCGGATGAGCGC
>JBAWFF010000411.1:0-2939 GCA_049591635.1 Acetobacteraceae bacterium | reverse complement strand
CTTGATCGGGTTGGAATCGTGGTCCTCGGCGACCCCGAACATCAGCAGGTATTTGGTTCGCTCCCAGTCCGGATCGCCGAACTCCCAGAAGCTGCCGCCCAGCGTGTAGAGCCCGGCGGCGGCCATGTTGACCGAGCAGAACCCGCCATGGGCGGCGAAATTCGGGGTGCCGAACTGCTTGCCCCACCAGCCGGTGAAGCTCTGGCTCTGGTCGCGCCCAGTGAAGAAGGCGAGGCGCTTGGGATCGGTCGCGCGGACCCGGCCGAGCCATTCGGTGGCGAGGCCCAGCGCCTCCTCCCACTCGATCTCGCGGAAATCCCCGGCGCCCCGCTCCCCGACCCGCAGCAGCGGCTTGGTGAGCTTGCCCGGCGAATACTGGTTCATGATCCCGGCCGAACCCTTGCCGCAGAGCACGCCGTGGTTCACCGGATGGTCGCGATTGCCCTCGATGTAGCGGATGCGCCCGTCCTTGAGGTGGACGTTGATGCCGCACCGGCAGGCGCACATGTAGCAGGTCGTGGTCTTCATCGAATCCCCGACCGGGGGGGAGGTGTCGATCCGTTCGACGGGCGAGGCAAACCCCGTCGTCCGCCCCGGCGGCGCACTGCTCATTCGATCTCTTCCCGGCGGTGTTGGGAGCACGGTTTTGCGCGCGCGAGGCGGGCTCGGCAAGGGGCCGAAACCGTGTACATCCTGGCGCGTCCGAGGTCGCATGTGCGTACACATCGCCATGCCAGGCACCGACTGCGTGTATATCTTTCGCAGCCGCACACAAAATCCGCGTACATATCAGCCCTCCGATCGTGCGCGCTGTGTACACGCGACGACGTCACCTCTCCCCTTGGGAGAGGTCGCCGCGCGCTTGCGCGGCGGGTGAGGGTGGCGCGGCGAACCAATAGGCTGGATGCGGCCGGTTGAGCCGGTCCTCACTGCGATCCGGGCGCGAGCGGCCCGACCGATCGCGCGCCGCAAGGAGGCGGTGGGGCAAGCCGAGGCGCGAAGGCCGCACGAACTCACCTGATGGTTCTGCTCACCGGGGCGGTTCATACCGGCGCCGCCGTCGCGACACTGTCATGGCCGGACTTGTTCCGGCCATCCACGTCTTCCTGGCAGGCAGTCAAGACGTGGATGCCCGGGACAAGCCCGGGCATGACGATGAAAGGTGCAGTGCGGGCCTGAAGGACGGACCAGACAGCCCCAGATCAAGTCCGGCAATGGAGTCAAGAATTACGCCGATTGGTGTGAGAGGCCGAATGTCCCCGGACGGCTGGAGCTTCGCCACCGCTAACCGTCGCGCCGCAACACGATCGTTATCGCTCGCCGTTGGTTGCGGTTCAGTTCTGAAATGCGGTGGCTCGGCACATGCCAGGGAGGGCTGCTCCTGTGGCCCAGGAGACTGCTCACGACCCCACCGAAGACATTGAACCGCACCAGTGCGGCGCTCCCAGCATCTTCGAGCATAAAGGCACGCATGTCGGCTTCAGCGAATGCGTTGTAGGAAGTAATCGCCAGCGTGGGTTTGTCGATCGGCGGCAGCGCGCGAAATCCGGCCGCTTCGATCCACGCCAGCCCGGCCGAGGTGACGGCGCAGCATAGCCGCGAGCCGCCAAAGTCGCCGCGCTGCAATCGCTCGTTGATCCACCAATCGTTCTGCCAATCCTCGTAGCCGAACAACATGCCCTCAAGCCGCTCGAAATGTTCGTTCCAGCCGCCTGATTTTTCGGCGGCCTCCCATACGAGCTTGGAAGCCGGGATGCGCCATTCCTCGCCTTTTGGTGTGTAGTAGACGGTTCGGTGTCCCAGCCATTTCTTCGTGGGACGATCGAACGGTTCGATGACCTCCTCTCGATGAAGCACGCCTTGCGCAACCCAGTGGTCGAACCGATCCTCACCGTCGAAAGTCATCGGCGGGTAGGCGTCACCCATCCGCGCCAATTTTTTCCGGCCTTCCAGCAGGAGAGGCAACTCGTACCCCGTGTGGACCAAGTACGGGACTCTCAGCAGTCGACGCCACCGGTAGAGAGTGACCGCCAACCCGCAAGGATCAAACTTGACGTCGAATTCCGAGATGATCCTCGCCAGTTTGTCCTCGTCGAGCATGTAGGACTCCTGCAATTCAGGATCGTCTTCCGCTTCATCGCCCAATATCCGGCGCAACTTGTCCAGATCGGGAATGTGAAAGAGGCTTTCCAGCACCACGCACAATTGGTCCCGGTCCCTTGCCTCAAGCATAAAGAGGTGAAGGCCCGGCTGGAGACTGTCGATCGCTTCCATCACTCCATCAGCCGAGCCGAGTTAGCCCCATAACGGACCGACGGGTAGATTAGCCAAGGTCCACCGGCCACCTTGAATTATGGTCCGGTCTATACAGTCCATATCCGGAGGATAACGATGCCGACCGATGAAACCGCCGAGACGTCGATCACCGTGACCGCGTTCAAGGCGCGCTGCCTGCCGCTGATCGAGGACGTCGCTTCAGGCAAGACCGGCCGCGTCGTCCTGCTGAAGCGCAACCGCCCGGTCGCGGCGATCGTGCCGGTCGAGCACGCGCCGGGCGATCTCTGGGGCGCCCTTCGCGGCACGGTGAAGGTCGCGCCCGGAACCGACCTTATCGAAGGAACCGACGAGGCATGGGAGGCGGATGCCTGACCGCGCGCCCAGGGGAACTGATCCCCTACGCGCGAGAACGCCACATCGACGCCGTGGAGTGTTGAGCCCTCTCCGCTACCCCCGCCGCAGGAACGAGCGTTCCTCCACCAGGACGCAGCGCGTCTCGCGCGCGTGCGCGAAATTGGCCCTCGCGTCGGCATCCTCCGCCAGCCGTCCCCGATAGACCTCGTAGGCGGCGAGGCTCTCGAACTCGACCAGCGCGAGGGCGAAGTTGTTGGCGCCCTCCTTCGGCAGGAAGTAGCCGAGGAGCGCGCCGCCGCAGCGGGCGA
>JBAWFF010000410.1:0-1662 GCA_049591635.1 Acetobacteraceae bacterium | reverse complement strand
CATCAACGACGCAGCCAGTCCGGCCGCGCCGAGAAGCTTCATTCTGTTCATGTCAACCTCTGTTTGTTTGCAAGCGGGCCATGCGGCTCCTGCCGAGCCTGCAACGTGGGGTTCGCGAACGCGTTCGGCACGTCTCGCGGACTTGAACCCCGGGTCATCGTGGCGGCGTCATACCAACGGCCGTAAACCGCCGACTCCGCGCACCCCTCCCCCTAGCCCCCTCCCGCAAGGGGAGGGGGACGCCCCCATGCACTCCCGCGGGCCTGGGTCCTACGACGCTCCCGCCTGCGCCGATGCCGCGTCGATGGCCTGCATCGTCGCCGCGCGGTTATGCGTGCCGAGCGCCTGGAGCGCCGCGCCGATGCTCGTCACCAGCGGGCTACGGCTAGGCTCGTTGGTCTGGCCCTGCGGGACGGAGCGATCAAGCGCCCGGGTCTGCGCCATCTCGAGCGATTGCTGTGCCTCGCCGGTCCTGCCGGCCGCCAACGCGGCGCGGGCGGCGTGCAGAAAGTCTGCCGGGGTCGCGTCCGGTCCGAGTGGCGGGCTCGGCAGGTTCGGCGCGAGGCGGCCGTGGCCGGTCGAGCCTGGCGTGTTGCTCGCCTTGTTCGACATGGGCAGGGACTCGCCGGTGCCGATTACGTTGCCGGGGCGGGCGCCGCTGGGGGTCGCGGGCGGGCTTTGCGCCAGCGCCGGGCCGCCCATCAGAAGCAACAGGGCAGCCGGAATGAGCCCCCGGGACATGACATGGTGCGACACGTCAACCTCCATTCTTGATTGCACAAGTGGTATAAGCGCGCCGCGGGCCTGCCGGTTCCCGCCGGTTTCACGTCCGCTCGAAATCCGTCCGCTCGCGGAGCGGCAGTCCGTGCAAGTGGCGGCGCAGGCTGTCGAGCGCGAGCTCCACGGCGCCCAGGCGAAGCCAGTCGCGGCCCCCGGCGATGCGGGCACGGCGGACCTCGGTTGCCTCGGCGGTGGCGATGGCGACCCAGATGGTGCCCCCGAAATCGATCCCCTCGGCGGCATCGTCGAGGTCGATCAGCGCGGCCATCGCGTGGGTCGCCCCGGCATGGGCGCGCAAGGCGCGGGCGATCGCCGCGGCGCCGGCCTCGGTGATGGCGCCGTCAGTCGGCTCCATCCCGGACGCCGCCTCGATCTGCGACAGGGTGCGGGCGACGATGGCACGGGCGAAGATGTGCTCGGCGCCAGGAAGATGGGCGAGGCGGGCGGCGATCTGCCCGGCGGTGAAGGTCTCGGCGATCGCCAGGCTGGCGTGCAGTGCGCGTAGCCGGGCGACGATCACGCCTTCGAGGGTCTCGTCGTCCTCGGCGAGGATGAAGTTGCCCAGCCGCCGCCGGACTTCATCTTGCACCGGGGCGAGGCGGCGTTCGACCTCGACGCCGTCGGCGCCCCGGACCGTCAGCTTGGTCTCGATTTGTGGGTAGTGGGCGCGAAACCCGAGTTTCACGCTGTTGTCCGGCGCCAGCGCGTCGACGCCGGCGAGCAATTGATCGACGTGCGATTCGCCGAGGCCGTACGTGTGGAAGCGCTTCAGCCGGATCACCCCGGGGGCGCCCGCCATCGCCAGCAGACGCGGGATGATCTGTTCCTCCAGCATCCGGCGCAGTTCGCGCGGCACGCCGGGCGTGAAGAAGAAGCGGGCGC
>JBAWFF010000409.1:0-19734 GCA_049591635.1 Acetobacteraceae bacterium | reverse complement strand
TCGGGGATCTGCGGGAAATACAGCCAGGAATCGAACGACAATCCAAGCTTGGCCAATTGGGCGAAGCCGGCGCGGAACTCCGCTTCCATCAGCTGATGCGGCTTGACGAAGCGCGAGACGTATTTGCCGACCTCGCTCGCGTCCCACGGGACCGAGTAGCGGATGCCGCGCATCCGCCCGCCGCCGGCGGCGATCTCGGCCTCCAGCACCGCGCGCACCGGGGCGCCCAGGGCGAGGTCGGCATGGCCGACGATGGCCTCGGCGATGCGGCATGGGCCGAAGCCGCCGCTGGCGCTCATGGCGGCGATGCCGTTGACGAACTCGACCTCGCCGACCGGGCGCATCTCGACCGGGCCGTCGGCGCGGTACATGGCGCGGCATTCGACGAAGGCGGTGGCGACGATGTTGTGGCCGCCGCCGATGTCGGCGAGCACCTCGGGGAGCAGATAGGTACCGCGTGCCGGAGTCTGCCAAAGGTGGTGATGCGGATCGATGATCGGCAATTCCGGTTCCAGTGCCGGTTCCGGCGGCGACTTCGCCAGCCAGGCGCGCAGATCGGCGTCATTGCGATAGGTGCTGCCGCGATACTCGCCCTTGGCAAACATGCTCGTCCTCTCCGTGCGACGCGATGCCTTACGCTAGCCCGACCTTGATCGCCCAACAACGGATGTGACACGGACTGGCGGCCGGGCTACGCTCGCTGGTCAAAGTCTCGCGGAGGAAAGTTCGATGACGGCGAACGGACAGAAGATCATCGACCTCGACCGGCAACGCATGAAGGCGATGGCCGAAAAGGATATCGCCAAGCTGAATGCGCTGCTGTCCGACGAGCTGGTCTACACGCATTCCTCGGCACGGCTCGACACCAAGCAAAGCCTGATGGGCGCCATGCAGTCCGGTGCGACGGAATACGCCGCCGTCGAACCCTCGGACGTGAAGGCGGCGGATTTCGGCGATGCGGTCGTTCTGACGGGAGCCGCCCGCATCCGCGTCACCTCGCACGGCAAGCCGAACGCATTCAGCGTCCGGTTCACCGATGTCTACGTCAACAAGGGCGGGCAGTGGCAAATGGTGGCGTGGCAATCGACCCGCCTCCCGGAGTGAATGGATTGGGATAGGCCGCGCATCGTCGCGAACCGCGACCTGACACTCGCGAGTACGTGAAGTTCCTCCAGCCCGCCTGCGACCTTGGGCGGCGCGGCCGTGGCCATGCTTGCCGGTTTCGCGGAGCCGGCTACGAGAGCATGGTCGGTCCGCGGCGCGCCACCCGCCCGGCGGCGACGCCAGGAAAGCGTCCAGGAGGAAAAAATGCTCGAAATCGGGGTGTTCAACAACGGCGCGTCGAGCCTGCCGGTCATCACCACCAAGGACGGCATCACGCTGAATGACGGCACGCTGGCCGAAGTGCACCGGGCGGCGCAGGAGACGTTCGTCAACCAGGTGCGGCAGGGCATCCTCGCCGAGCGCCTCGGCTTTCAGTCGTTCTGGCTGACCGAGCACCATTTCCAGCCGGAAGGGGCGGAAATGAGCCCGAACCCGCTGATGACGCAGATGGCGATCGCTTCGCGGACCAAGCGGATCCGGCTCGGCCAGTGCGCCAACATCGTGGTCTGGCACCATCCGGTGCGGATCGCCGAACAGATCGCGCAGCTCGACGTGATCAGCGGCGGGCGGGTGGAATGCGGCATCGGCCGCGGCTATCAGCCCCGCGAGAACGAGACCCTCGGCCGGCCCTATGGCTCGACGGTCCAGGACCAGGAGCGCAACCGCAAGTCCTTCGAGGAGGTGGTGGAGCTGATCAAGAAGTGCTGGACCGAGCTGTCGTTCGCGCACCACGGCGAGAATTTCTCGGTTCCACCCACCTATACCAAATGGAACCACAAGCAGACGATCGCCTATTTCGAGATGGACAAGGTCGAGCGCCGGCTCGAGGACGTGCTCGCGCTCGGCGCGCCGGACATGTACTCCGCCGGAAACCCGGTGCAGGCGACCACCACCACGCTGCGCGAGTTGCAGGTCTTCCCGCAGCCGGTGCAAAAGCCGCATCCGCAAATCTGGGAGCCACTGACCAGTCCGCGCTCGATCAAATGGGCGGCGGAGCACGGGATCAACGGCGTGTTCATCGTCGAGCCCAACGATCGGCTGCGCCGCAACGTCGATATCTACTATGAAGCCGCCGAGAAGGCTGGCTGGCCCGACATGCTCGGCCGCGGCCGCTTCAAATACGGATGGGATGCCGAGAAGCGCCGCGGGATCATGACCAGCCGCTACATCCATGTCACCACGCCGGGCAAGGAGAAGCAGGCGATGGAGCGCGCGGCACGCGCGATGGAGCTACAGTTCGACTATTACGGCCCATTTGGCTTCGGCGCCGTGGTCGCGCGCATGGACGAGCCGATGTTCGACCTCAACAAGAAGGTGACCGCGGAGATGCTGCGCGAGCGCGGCATCGCCATCCAGGGCTCCAAGCAGTTCGTGATCGACAAGATCATGCAGATGAAGCGCGAGATCGGCTATGAGGATTTCTCGTTCCTTGGCTGGTTCGAGCTCGGCGGCTTCGCGGGAAGCGAGATCGAGGACCAGATGCAGCTGTTCGCCGAGGAGGTGATGCCGGTGATCGCGGCCGAGTGTGGCGGCAAGGTGGAGCTGCCGGAAAGAGGGCTCGATTTCGCAATCTGACGTTCATCGCCAAGGGAGAGAACATCCATGGCAAGCAAGCAGACCGAGCCGCTGAAGACCCTGTACCAGGGCTGGATTGTCGCGTTGAACGCCAATCCGGAGATGCCGCTCGATGAGTTGCGGGCATTGTTTGACCACTGGGGCGATGTCACCGCCGAACCGGGCGGCGTCGACTATCTGGAGGTCGATGCCGGCGGCGTCCCGGCGATGTGGGCGGTGCCCAAGGGCTGCGCCCAGGACCGAGTGCTGCTGTGCAGCCACGGCGGCGGCTACCTCACCGGGTCGATGTACACCCATCGCAAGGTGTTCGGCCACATCGCCAAGGCGATCGGCTGCCGGGCGCTGATCGTGCACTACCGGCGCGCCCCCGAGAACGTCCATCCCGGCCCGGTGGACGACATGGTGACGGCGTATCGTTGGCTGCTCGATCAGGGGATCAAGCCCGCGCATATCGCGCTCACCGGCGATTCGGCCGGCGGCGGCCTTGCCGTCACCACGCTGCTGCGGGCGCGCGAGAAGGGGCTGCCGATGCCGGCGGCGACGATGCCGCTCTCGCCCTGGCTTGACATGGAGGCGGGCGGCGCCACGTTCGAGACCAATCGCGACAAGGACGTGCTGGTCTCGCGCGAAGTCATCCAGGTGATGGCGGGTTCGTTCCTGGGCGAGGGCGGCAATCGTCACGACCCGCACGCCAACCCGCTGCACGGCGACCTTGCCGGGCTGCCGCCGATGTACATCCAGGTCGGTGAGCACGAGACGCTGCTCGACGACAGCCGCGACCTCGCCGACGCCGCACGCCGGGCCGGGGTCGATGTGAGGATCGACACCTTCCCGGAGATGCAGCACGTCTTTCAGTTTCTCGCGGGCCACGCGCCGGAGGCGGATAAGGCGATCCGGGACCTGGCGGCATGGGTCCGCCCCAAGCTGGGACTTCGCTGACACCGACGATGGCCGGCGCTAGCCGCCCGGGGCGCCCTGTGCCTCGACATAGACCGCGTACACGGACTGGCTCGCCGTCATGAACAGCCGGTTGCGCTTCAGCCCGCCGAAGCAGAGGTTGGCGCAGCGTTCCGGCAGCAGGATGCGCCCGATCAGCGTTCCGTCAGGTGCGAACACGGCGACCCCGTCCTGGCCTTCGCCGCCGGAAAAGCCGCACCAGACGTTGCCCTCGGTGTCACAGCGGATCCCGTCGGCGTAGCCCGGGGTGGCGTCGAAGAACACGCGTCCGGCGCGCAGCGTGCGGCCGTCCTCGGCCACGTCGTACACATGCGTCGTCTTCGGCGCGGCGGGCGTGTCGACGACATAGAGCTTCGATTCATCGGGCGAGAAGCACAGCCCGTTCGGCCGCTCCATGTCGTCGACCGCGATGGTCATCTCCCCGGTCGCGCCGTCGATGCGGTAGACGCGGAACGGCAGGTCCTGGGGCGCCTTGTCGCCGAGATAGTTGCCGCGAATGCCGGCGCCGTTGTCGCTGAACCAGATCGAGTTGTCCGACTTCACGACGACGTCATTGGCGCCGGTCAGCCGGGTGGCTCCGAAGTGGTCGGCGAGCACGTTCACCGTGCCATCGAGTTCGGTACGCGTCAGCCGCCTTGTCCCAAGTTCGCAGGTCAGCAGCCGACCCTGGCGGTCGCGTGTGGAACCATCGGGATACCCGGCAGGCTTGCGAAACAGGGCGACGGCGCCGGTCTCCTCGTCCCAGCGCATCAACCGGTCGTTCGGGATGTCGCTGAACACGAGCTGGCGGAGGTCTCCGAACCAGACCGGTCCCTCGGTGAAGCGGCAGCCGGTCGCGATCCGCTCGATCGCCGCGTGACCGAGGATCAGACGCTCGAACCGCGGATCGAGCGCCACGATATCGGGATCGGGGTAGCGAATGGGCGCCGACGCGTTCCAACGGTCATTCGTCATGTGTTGTTACTCCGCGTCCCGGCGTGATCGTGTGGACCGTGACGGCCGGCCCGACGGTGGTTTGCAAGTCGACGATGACGTAGGTCGCGCCGCGACCGATCTGATCGGTCGGCGAGCCGGAATAGGCCGCCGCGGCGTCGCCGGCGACGAGTTCCATCGCCGCGTGGTGGTGGCCAAGCGCCAAGTAGTCGCAGGGGCTGGCCTCGATCTCTCGCATGTGGATGGGCGAGGAGCGGTCGGTCTCTCCGCCATGCGGGACGAACAAACCGTGGCCGAGACCGAGATACCAGTGGCAGTCGTCGGGGCGGGCGGGGCAGCCGCCGAGCGGGCTGTAGCGTGGGGAATGCTCCACCATCCCCTTGCCCCAGGCGGCCACGCCGAGGTCCGGCAGGCGAATGAGGGCCCCGCTCGGGGAGGCCAGCATCCGGACGTTCGGAACGGCGTCGAAGTCGTAGCGCGCGTAGATCGCGCCGTCCTCCAGGCAGTCGTGATTGCCGGGGATCATGACGATGGGGAAGGGCTGCCGGCCGAGAACATCCATCGCCCAGTCTATGGTGTCGGGCGTTGCCTTGTTGCTGTCGAACAAATCGCCCGCGAGCAGCATGATGTCGGGGCGGTGCGCGCGCATGGCGGCGAGCGCCTCGGTGAAGGCGGCGCGACGGCGATCGCCGTTGCCGGGACCGTCCCCGTCGAGGTGGATGTCGGAACAATGGGCGATCCGAAGCGTGTCGATCATGGTCAGGCGACGCCCAGGCCACCATCGACGCTCAGGTCGGCCCCGTTGATGTAGGCGCCGGCGTCCGAGCAGAGTAGCAGCGCCGCGCCGACAAGGTCGTTGGGCGTGCCGAGGCGGCCGGCGGGGATGCGCTGCTCCACTTGGCGGCGGACGGCGGGATCGACGAGACGGTCGCCGTTGCGCGCGGTCAGGATCGCCCCGGGTGCCAGATTGTTCACCGTCACGCCCTTGCCGCCGACCTGGCGGGCGAGGCTGCGAACCCAGTTGAGCTGCGCCGACTTGGTTCCGGCATAGACCAGCATCTTCGGATGCGGGCGGAGCTGTTGGATGCTGCCGATGGCGAGGACGCGGCCCCAGCCGCGCTCGGTCATCGGCGGGAGCAGCGCCTGCAGCAACTCCAGCGGCGCGCGCAGGTTGATCGCGATCTGGCGATCGAAATGCTCCGGCGAGATCGCGTCGTAGTCTTCCAAAAGCTCGATGGAAGCGTTCAGCACGAGGATGTCGACGTGGCCGAGGCGGTCGCGGATTTCGGCGGCGAGCCGCGCGCCCGATCCAGGGGCGGCGAAATCGGCGGCGAACAGGCTTGCCGCGCCGCCGCCGCGGTCGATCTCCCTCAGCACGGATGCGGCGTCGGCTTCCTCGTCGGCGCCGGCGTGGTGGATGGCGACGCGCGCGCCCTGGGCGGCAAGGCCGAGCGCGATCGCCCGGCCGATCCCGCGCCGCGCGCCGGTTACCAGGGCCGTGCGGCCAGTCAGGTCGAACGTCGACGGAAGCGAGGCGGTACGGTCCGTGCTCATATCGTGGCCGTCGTCCCGGCAGAACCGAATCGCCCTGGGCGCAACAGGAGCACCCTAGCCACCATTGCGCCCGGCGCCGATACTGGTCAGCGGCAACGATAGGGGTGGTAGTAGCACCAGCCAGGCCGAGCGGGGTACGCAACGCAACCAGTAGCTGGAAGCGCAAGTCCGAGTGCCAGCACGCAGGCTATCAGACGTTTCATTTTCATGGGAGGGCCTCTCGCGCGTTCGGTAGTCTCGCATCGCGATCACGGTGCGGACGCTGTCGGTCTCGTTGGGCAGTCCCCACTTTTCGGCGATTCGATAGGTATCGTCGTGGCCTATGGCGCGACCGCCCAATGGCCAGGATGCCAGGCCCCGTAAGGGCCCCGCCAGCCTGGCACCCAGACCCGGTGCGGCGGCCCGACAACCGGTCCGGGAGGAGGGGGGCCTCCGCCAGCCCAATGCGGGGGATGCCAGTGCCCATACGGCCCATAGTGGCCAGGGATCCACTGCGCCGCGCGCGCCGGCGTGGCGGGCGCAAGGATCGTGCCCATGCCAATGCCCACGGCGAGGGCGGTATTGATCCATCTGACGGAAGACATGTCCAACTCCTCAGTGAGCGCCAACCCTGGCGGTGTGCGTTGCTGTCGTCTGCGGAGGCCGCAGTTGGCTTGCGCGTTTGCACCGCACCAGCACCAGCCGTGCCGACCCGTGCGCATATGGGACTGTGGCGCACATAATCGGCTATAGCAACCAATACGTTTGCGGCTCCGAGAGAGTACCACAACGAGATGACATCGGAATGCTGCGAAGCAGCATTAGAATGTGGACCCCGACACATCCCCAGAAGGAGATCTGCCGCCTCATCAAGGATGGCGGCGGCGACTATTTCCTTACGGTGAAAAACAACAGCCCACACTCAAAGCCGACATCGCCCTCGCGTTTGGCGGCGATTCTCCCCTGTGCTCCAGGATCGCTGCCGGCTGAGCGGGCAAGTGCGGAAACGATCAACAAGGAGCATGGCCGCATCGAGACCCGCACATTGCAGGGCGAGCAGCAGCCTGGCGGCCTATCTCGCCCCGATCTGGCCGGGCCTGGCGCAGGTCTGCCGCATCACCCGCCGTCGCGTGGTGCGCGGCCGAAAGCCCGTCGAAGGCTTTGAGCACTTCGCCGAGCATCGACAGCAAGCACTCGATGCAGCTATCGGTCAGAGAACCGAATGACCCTGGCAACCCGGGCGGCCGGGTTGACCACGCGCGGCCCGCGGTTCATCGGATCGGCGACATGGCATGCGCGATCCGGCTTTCATGACGACGCCCCGCATCTTCCCGCTCTCCGATCATTATGACGGCGTGCGGTTCCACAATCCGGGAATCCCCGCGAGATCGGGGAGCCCCTGGAGGGTGCTGCGCCGGCGGATGCGTGGCACGCGGACGCCGTGGCCGGAGCGGGTCGAGAACCGGGGCTTCGCGCCGCCGCCGCGCCACGTCGAGCCCGGCATGGTCGGCGTCACGTTCATCGGCCAGGCGACCTTCCTGCTCCGGCTGGGGGGATTGACGGTGCTGACCGATCCGATCTTCAGCGACCGTTGCTCGCCGCTGTCCTGGGCCGGCCCTAAACGCAGCCGGCCGCCCGGGTTGGCGTTCGATGAACTGCCGCCGATCGACGTCGTGCTGGTGTCGCACAACCACTACGACCACATGGACCTCCCGACGCTGCGGCGCCTGTGGAGGAGGGATGCGCCGCTCGTCATCACGACGCTGGGGAACCGGCGCCGGCTGGTCCAGGCCGGGCTGCAACGGGTCGTGGAACTCGACTGGTGGCAAGCGACGTGGGCTGGAAACCTGGAGGTGACGGCGACGCAGGCGCGGCACTTCTCCGCCCGCACGCTGTTCGATCGCAACCGCGCACTGTGGGGCGGCTTCATGCTACGAACCGACGAGGGTCGTGTGTTTTTCGCCGGCGATTCCGGGGCCGGCGCGCACTGGGCCGCCATCCGGGACCGCCTGGGGCGCTCCGACCTCGCGTTGCTGCCGATCGGCGCCTATGAGCCGCGCTCGATCATGGCGGCGGTGCACATGGACCCGGCGGAGGCCGTGCAGGCGCATATCGCCCTGGGCGCGAGACGTTCGATCGGAATGCATTTCGGCACTTTCCAGCTGACCGACGAGGCGATCGACGCGCCGCTTCGCGCCCTCGATGAAGCGACGCGTCGCGCGGGCGTGCGGGAGGCGTTCGACACGTTGGACTTTGGCGAGACGCGGGAGTGTGCGTTGGACCTTGCAATCCCGAGCGGAACAGGCATCACCGTGCAAACGGCCCAAGCAGAGAGGCAGTCCCCATGATCCTCGATCGCCGCTCCTTCGTGGCCGCCGCCGCCGTGATCGGAGCCGGCGCCAGACAGGCGCGCGCCGCGGCGGGGCGGAAGCTGACGCTGGGAATGCTGCATACGCTGTCGCCGGCGCCGATCTACATCGCGCAAGGGCGCGGATATTTCAGCGACCAGGGGCTCGACGTCGAGTTCGTGTTCTTCGACGCGGCGCAGCCGATCGCGGCGGCGGCGGTGGCGGGGGACATCGATGTCGGGATCACCGCCCTGACGGGGGGCTTCTTCAACCTCGCCGAGAAGGGCGCGCTGCGCGTCATCGGCGGCGGGCTGCACGAGGAGAAGGGGGCGCAGGGGATCGCCCTGCTGGCCTCCAACAAGGCCTACGCGGCGGGGCTCACCTCGCCCGCCAAGCTGGCGAACCACACTGTCGCGATCACCCAGTACGGATCGTCGTTTCACTACATACTCGGCCGCCTCGCGCAGCTCGACGGGTTCGACCTCAAGAGCATCGACATGCGCCCGGTGCAGTCGATCCAGAACATGCTGGCCGCCGTCGGGACGAACCAGGTGGATGCGACCTTCGCCATCGCCTCGCAAGCGAAAGCCGCCGCCGCCGCCGGACGCGCGCATATCATCGCCTGGATCGGCGACCTGCTGCCGTATCAACTCACCGCGCTGTTCACCACCGAGCGGATGATCAAGAGCCGTACCGAGGACCTGCGCCGGTTCTGCAATGCCTATCGGCATGGCATCGACGATTATCACGCGGCGTTCTTCAGCGGGCCGCCGGGGATGGCGGCCGATGCGGTGATCCCGTTGATCGAGAAATACGTCTACACCGGCGATCCGGACGCGCGCGCCAAGATCCTCGCCGGGGTCAGCACGTATTCGGCGCGCGGAGCGCTCGACGTGAAGGACGTCGAGGCCCAGCTCGCGTGGTTTCGGGCACAGGGGCTGGTGAAGGGCGACGCGGACCCGAAATCGCTGATCGACACGAGCTTTCTTTCGGCGCTGTGAGCCTCCGCCTCTCGGTCGAGGGAGTTTCGCACGCCTATCGGGCATTGACGGTCCTGGACGACGTGACCCTGCACGCCGAGGCGGGGCAGGTGCTGGTCGTCGTCGGGCCGTCCGGATGCGGCAAATCGACGTTGCTGGGAATCATGGGCGGCCTGATCGCGCCCTCGCGCGGGGCGGTGACGACCGAGGGCGCGGTGGCGCCCGATTGCCTCAATGCGCTGACCTATGTGTTCCAGGATTTCGCATTGCTGCCCTGGCGGACTGTCGCCGGCAACGTCGCCTTGCCGCTGGAGGGGCGCATGGCGCGCGCCGCGCGGATCGAGCGGGTGGATGAGGTGCTGCGGCTGACCGGGCTTGCCGAGTTCGCCCGCGCCTGGCCGCGCCAGCTCTCGGGCGGGATGCGCCAGCGGGTCGGGATCGCGCGCGCGCTCGCGGTGCGGCCCGCCTGCCTGCTGATGGACGAGCCGCTATCGGCCCTGGACGCGCAGACGCGCGATCTGCTGCTGGAGGAGTTCGGGGCGATGATCGAGCGGGCGGGGACGACGACGGTCTACGTGACGCATAACCTCGCCGAGGCGGTGCGGCTTGGCCATCAGATCGCGGTCCTGTCACGACGCCCGGGCCGGGTGCGCGAGATCATCCGCATCGACCGCCCGATCGCCGGACGCAGCGTGGGGGATGCGGAACTGGGCGGGATCGAGCGGACATTGTGGCGGCTGATCCGCGACGACGCGGCGGCGGTCGAGCGGGAGGTCGATGATGTCGCGCGGTGACGTGGTTGCGTTTCGCGGCGCCGGCTTCTCGCCGAGGGATCGGCCTTGGGCGGCGGTCGCGACGTTGCTCGTCCTGATCGGGTTCTGGCAGGCGGGCAGCTCGTTCGGGCTTATCCCTGATCTGTTTCTGCCTTCGCCCGCCGGGATCGTTCGCGCGTTGATCTCGCTGTCGATCAGCGGCGAGTTGTGGGCGCATCTCTCGGCCTCGCTGCTGCGACTCGCGGTCGGCTGGACGGCGGGGACGGTCGCGGGCATCACGCTCGGCGTCGGCGTCGGGCTGTTCACCCCGCTGCGCTCGCCGGGAATGGCGGTGGTCTCGGCGCTGTTCCCGATCCCCAAGATCGCGTTGGTGCCGCTGTTCATCATCTGGTTCGGCATCGGCGAGGGCTCGAAATTCGCCACCATCGGGTTCGGCGTGTTCTTCCCGACGGTGATCGGCACGGCCGGCGCGGTCGATAATCTGTCGCGCAGCGTGATCCGCATGGGTCAGAGCTTCGGGCTATCGCGGCGGGCGATCGTCGCCAAGATCGTGCTGCCGGGCGCGCTGCCGGCGATATTGAGCAACATGCGGATCACCGCCGCGATCGCGATCGTGTTGCTGGTGGCCGCCGAGATGATCGGCGCGCGGCGCGGGATCGGGGCGTTCGTGCTGGCGGAGGGGAACCTCTACGACATGGACGGGCTGCTGGCGGGGATCGTGGTGCTGTCGGTGCTGGGGCTGGTGGTGTCGTGGGGGATTTCGCGGGTGGAGCGGGCGTTGCTGGGGTGGCGGTAAGGCCGTCGTGGTCATCCTGTGATCCACGTCACTGCACGGTCGGAATGGTCCTCCTAGTTCCCTGAAAGGGCACCCGGTACGGGCGCGGCGGGGAACTCGTAATGCATTCGACAGTCGTGCAAATGAGCGATTACGTTCAACGTCATCAGCTCGCTCCCTTGTTCCTGACGGAGGAGCTGGCGGAGCCGCATCTCGCATCGGGGCTGCGACTACGTCCCGTGCTTGACTCTGACGCGAGCCGGATCATCGGCCTGATCACCAATATCTGCTCGGAGTATTCGGGAAGGATCGTCCGGGTCCAGCGGCACATGCCGGAACTGCGGGCTCCGGCACGCTTTTATCGGGAGCGCGACGGGCAGCTCTGGCTCCTCGACTCCGCCGAGGGGATCGTCGGGATGATCGCCATGAAGCCCGGCATGGCCGCTGGAGCCATGGAAGTGGAGCACCTCTACGTGCGACGGTCGTATCGCGAACAAGGCCTTGGCACTCTGCTTTGCGGCCTTGTCGAGCAGGAAGCGCTGTGTCGGCGGTGCACGTCGCTCGAACTGTGGAGCGACGTGGAGTTGCTGGAAGCGAATCGCCTCTACGAGCGTCTCGGCTATGTGCGCGACAGTTCGGGCCTGGATGTTGGTCGCGGAGCGGCCGCGACATGCCGCTTCTACCGCAAGAGACTCGATCCCGCGCGGGCGCGCGATCCGGCTCGGCTGGCACGCCTCATACGCGAGGCCTTCCCTTGAAGCCGCGCTAGACGGCCAGCCCCATCCGATACCGCGCCGCCAAGTTTCGATAGACCACCGCGTTGCGGTCGAAGCCGCGGCGTTCGGCTTCGTCCATCACGCGGCGAAGCTTGGCGGGGCTGCCGGTCCAGAGTTCGCGCTTGCCGATGATCTTGCCGGGCGTGAGCAAGCCGCCGGCGCCGAGCATCCCTTCCTCCTCGATCACCGAGAGGTCGAGCACGGTCGAGCCCATGCCGACGAAGGCGCCATTGCGTAGCGTGCAGCCGTGGATGATGGCGGCGTGGCCAACCGTCACGTCGTCGCCGATCGTGGTGGGCGAGACGTCATCAACGTGGATGATCGTGCGGTGATTTCAGCCCCTTCAGGGGTGGCTGCGTCCCTCGCCGTCCGGGTAACTCCCCAACATCGCATTCGGAGGGGTCGGTCAATATTATCTACGGCTTAACGGTAGTCTCGTAGGTTGCCCGATCCATCGGACAGTCAATAAGCTGCTCAAGCTGCCCTTTTGTCAATCCAAGCTGTCGTGCCATTTGCCCGAGATTGATATCTGATACTTCTCTGTGGCTTGAGCCACGGCTCACTTTTGTACGTCGAGTGGACACCCTCCCATCGATACGAACATAGATAAGGAATATGTGGTCGCCGTCATCCTGACGAAATCCTTTGCGTGTTAAAGACGAAATTATTACGTCTCGCTTCCTCGGCATCTAATTAGACTCTCGAAAGCGCGCCCGCAGTGACCTCTTCAAGATTTGCGCGTCGGGTGTAAGCTCCCGATCGCTTGCTGTAGCGTACGTGCGCCACAGCACGTCCAAATCAGCACGGACTTCGTCCTCAATTTCCTCCATGTCCGTAGCAAATGCATCCAAGCCTAGCTCAGCGTCCCTAACGAAGAACGTAGATGAGCTGAAGTCAAACCCGATAAGATATCCGTACGGTCGGGCTGGCTTGATCTCGACGGGACCCGCCTTGAAAACCTCAATCTTTTTGGACGATGGCTCCGCCTCGGTCAACTCATTCAATCTGCTGAAACCGACAATATCGCCTGTACCATTCATCTCCGGTGAGCCCGTCAGGCGCAATCTCCGTCGTACGTTGTGTTGAAGGAATGGTTCGATTTTTAGCGGGTAAGATACGCGGATTTGTCGTCCGGGAGTAGGTTTGACTGTCATGGTCGCCGTAGAAAAATCGAGAGCCTTCAATTTGCCGACGATCTCTTCCGAATCCGGAATCGGTGGATCACCCGCCCGGGTGCGCTCGATTGCGGCACGGGCTCGATTGGCTTGAAAGCTGTAACGACCGGCACCCACGCGGACACTGACTTCAATTTCACTGCCTTCTGGAGGCAGTAGCCCGAGAGCTGCGTCGGCCAGAAACCATCGTTGTCGGGGATCTGGCAAGACTTCTGCGACTCTAGCGTCGTCATCACTATCAAAAGCTTGCAATGCCTTCAGAAGTTCACCGCGCGCAATCGCAGTAAGCGCATTTTGTTGACCGGTTGACGAGGCTATATTCCAAGGTTGCAAGTAGCTACCAGCTTCGGGTGTGCGGCAGACCACCGCGTAGGTCCGGCGGACCTTGGCGTTCGGTCTAGCTTTATGGCCAAACCGCTGACCTTCTCGCTTCATGCCGATGAGATATGCCATTCGCTGAAGAGAGCGGAGCGAATCTGCCACAAGCTCCGCGGGAGCGCCGCCTAGCTGACGAACCGGTTTGCCGTCGAACTTCAGTTCAATATCCTGATCGGGGTCGCTGTCCGCCATTTTCGCTCCCAGGAACGCTTACTCCGCCCTGCTGACAAAGACCATCTTCAGGACGGAAGGTCACTGATCGTTCTACGGAACGACTGCGCGCCGATATCTCGCCCAACATGGCAGCCGGCCAAAGCACCAGCAAGCCTCCGAGGCGAAGGTCAGCCCCGGAGCACGGGGGACGCGCAAGTCGGAACGATAGAGGGTCGGAGCAACCTCGATAATCGGGGTAACCTCAAAGGGCATACATTACGGACTGCTAAACTCCCAGCCCCGCCCGATACCGCGCCGCCAGGTTGCGGTAGACCACCGCGTTGCGATCGAAGCCTCGGCGCTCCGCCTCCTCCATCAGGCGGCGCAGCTTGGCGGGGCTGCCGGTCCATAGCTCGCGCTTGCCGATGATCTTGCCCGGCGTGAGCAGGCCGCCGGCGCCAAGCATCCCTTCTTCCTCGATGATCGCGAGGTCGAGCACGGTCGAGCCCATGCCGACGAAGGCGCCGTTGCGCAAGGTGCCGCCATGGATGATCGCGGCGTGGCCCACCGTCACGTCGTCGCCGATCGTGGTGGGCGAGACGTCGTCGACGTGGATGATCGTGCCGTCCTGGATGTTGGTGCGCGCGCCGATGCGGATCAGGTTGGTGTCGCCGCGGATGACGCAGCCGAACCAGACGCCGCAGTCCGGACCGATCTCGACGTCGCCGATCACCGCCGCGTTGGGGGCGATGAAGGCGGAGGGATGCACGCGCGGGGTAACGCCGTCGAGCGTGTAGAGCGGACCGTGGCCGGCGATTGCCTGGGCGCGTCCCAATTGCAGGTCAGGCATGGGTCGGCTCCTTGAGGCCAAGCATGAGGCAGAGGTTCTGCACGGCGGCGCCCGAGGCACCCTTGCCGAGATTGTCGAGCCGAGCGACCAGGACCGCCTGGCGGTGCGTCTCGTTGGTGTAGACGGACAGCTCCATTCGGTTGGTGCCGTTCAGCGCCTCCGGTTCCAGTTTGCCCGACGCGGCAGGCGAGACGACGCGGATGGTGTCGGTGCCGGCGTAGCGGGCCTCCAGGACGGCTTGCAGGTCGGCGGCTTTCGGCTTGCCGGGCAAGGTGTCGAGGTGGAGCGGGATGGAGACCAGCATTCCCTGGCGGAAATGGCCGACCGAGGGGACGAAGATCGGCCGGCGGGTGAGGCCGGAATAGGCCTCGGTCTCGGGGATGTGCTTATGCTCCAGCCCGAGCGCGTACAGCTCGAAGGCGGGGCCGGCGTCGCGGTCGTGGGCTTCGATCAGCGATCGTCCGCCGCCTGAATAGCCGCTGATGGCGTTGATCGACACCGGGTAGTCCGGCGGGAGCAGGCCGGCATCGACCAGCGGGCGGATTAGCGCGAGGGCGCCGGTCGGGTAGCAGCCGGGGTTGGCGACCTTGCTTGCATCCGCGATGCGCCCCGCCTGACCGGGTGAGAGTTCGGGGAAGCCGTATGTCCACTCGGGATGCACGCGGTGCGCGGTGCTGGCATCGAGCAGCTTGGGTGCCTGGTTGCCGAGCCCGTCGGCGAGCGCGGCCGATTCCCGCGCGGCGGCGTCGGGCAGGCAGAGGATGACGAGGTCGGAGTCCGCCATTGCGTCGCGGCGGGCGGCCGGGTCCTTGCGGTGCGCGTCCGGCAGACCGCGGAGTTCGACGGCGGCAAATGCGCGCAGGCGGTCGCGGATGCCGAGGCCGGTGGTTCCGGCTTCGCCGTCGATGAAAATGAGCGGCTTGGACATGCGCGACCCCTCCCCCTACCCCCTCCCGCAAGGGGAGGGGGTACTGTTCACCGCTTGGAGAACTGGAAGCTGCGGCGGGCCTTGGCCTTGCCGTATTTCTTGCGCTCCACCACGCGGGAGTCGCGGGTGAGGAAGCCGGCGACCTTCAGGATCGGGCGCAACCCGGGCTCGTAGTTGGTGAGCGCGCGGGTGATGCCGTGGCGCACGGCGCCGGCCTGCCCGGAGAGGCCGCCGCCCTTGACGGTGCAGACGACATCGAACTGGTTGTAGCGGTCCGACACCAGGAAGGGCTGGGTGATGAGCATCCGCAGCACCGGGCGGGCGAAATAGACCGGAGCGGTCTTGCCGTTGACCGTGATGGCGCCTTTGCCGGGCTTGATCCAGACCCGGGCGATGGCGTTCTTGCGCCGCCCGGTGGCGTAGGCGCGGCCTTGCGCGTCGCGCTTCGGTTCCTTGCCCGGACCCTCGGCCGGGGCGGCGCCGGGCGCACCGGGGGTCGCGGCGATCAGGTCCTTCAGGTCGGCGAGCGAGCGTGTCTGCTGGGTTCCCGACATGCTAGGCCCTCTTGTTCTTGGGGTTCATCGCCGCGACGTCGAGCGCGCGCGGCTGCTGGCCGTCATGCGGATGGGCGGCGCCAGGATAGACGTGGAGGTGCTTCATCTGCTGGCGCTGCAACGGGCCGCGAGTGATCATGCGCTCGACCGCCTTCCGCACCACGCGTTCCGGATACCTGCTATCGAGCCGAGCGCGGAGTGTGGCGCCCTTTATCCCGCCGGCGTAGCCGGTGTGCCAGTAGAACACCTCCTGCTCGGCCTTGTTGCCGGTGATATGTACCTTGGCGGCGTTGATGACGACGATGTTGTCGCCGCAATCGACGTGCGGGGTGAATTGCGGCTTGTGCTTGCCGCGCAGCCGCATGGCGATGACCGAGGCGAGGCGGCCGAGCACGACGCCTTCGGCGTCGATCAGCACCCAGTCCTTGGTCACCTCCGCCGGCTTCAGCGAGAGGGTGGTCTTCATGCGGGCTTCCTCGAGAGAGGCGCGGTGTATCGCGGCAAACCCGCGCGGCGTCAAGGGTTCGAGCGTGTGGTATTATGTTACCACAGCTCCGCCGGTGCCGGTTCGACCAAGAATGGCCACGTCGTAGTGGGCGAGGGTCGCGTCCTCGGTGATGAGCACGAGACGTTCAAGCCGAGCCTGCGCGATCAGCATCCGGTCGAATGGGTCGGCGTGGTGGCGTGGCAAGCCGCCGGCGGCGACGGCGTGGGCCACGCTGACCGCGAGGGGTTCGATTCCCGTGCGTGCCAGCAGGTCATCGAGTTTGTCGAGCGGGAAGGCGAGACGCCCGAGTGCATTCTTGATCGAGATTTCCCACACCGTCGCCGTGCTGACGACAATCTCGTTGCCCGGCTCGGTTATCGCGGCCTTCGCGGGCGCACTCAGGCGCCGGGACTCGAGAGCGAACCAGACGAAGATGTGGGTATCGAGGAGAAGCCTCAGGGCTCCTCACCCCGGAAGGCGCGCATGATATCCTCCGGCAGCGGATCATCGAAGTCGGGACCGATCCATCCCTGACCTTCGAGCAAGCCGAGCGGGCGCGGCTCGGTCCGGCGGGCGAGCGGGACGAGGCGCGCGAGCGGCCGTCCGGCCTTCGCGATCACGATCTCCTCGCCGGCGGCGGCGCGCTCGACCAGACGGGAGAGATTGGTCTTTGCTTCGTAGAGATTGACGGTATCCATGATCGTTCTGGAGGATGGCCTTGACCAAGATTGGTCAATAGGTAGTGCGGTCGAAGCCGTTGGTCAATGCCCACGTTGTCGGGGTCAGGCCGCGCGAGTACTACGCCCGCGGCGGGCGGGGCGCGCATTGACGCGCCGGCGCACGGCCTCGACCTGGGGCCCGCTGATCATGAGCGGAGCGCAGGCGTGGGCTTCCCAGATTTCGGCGATTGCCCGCGTCGAGAAGTCGGGGAACAATCGGACAGGCCCGCCGCCATTGGCGAAGGCGGCGCGATCGCCGGTGTCGAGGTACGTCTCGGCGGGCAGCCCTTCGGCGAGCAGCACGTCGTGGTGGTGAAGCTCGACATGATAGTACGTGACGTGGTCGACCGCGATTTGCTCGATGGTTCGGCCGTTGATCAGGTACTTCACCGGGATCAGCACGCCGTCCGTGAAGATCGCGTGGTCAGGCGATAGCAGCAGGCCCGTGGATGGGACTCCGGCTCCGAAGGCGCCGGCGGCGATCCGCACCGGCCAGACCTTGGACGGGTCGGGATGGCGGCGGCAGCCGATGCGGCGCTGGCCGATCCAGATCACTGGCTGCCATCCGTCCCTGACGATCGTGCGCACCTCGTCGTCGACGCGAAGCTCCTCCACGCGGGTTTCCCCGCGAGAGGTCGCGATGCGCGTGCCCTCGGCGAAGCAGGCGATGAGATTGTTTTCGATCGTGGCGTTGGCGCTGCCGGCGGACACGATGGGGTCCCCCGTGTTCGGCACTGGCTCGCCCAGCTTGTTGAACCCGATCAGGTTGCCGATCACCTGGATGGAGCTCGTTCCCGGCGCCAGCGTGATCCCATTGCCGTTATTGCCGCTGATCAGGTTCGCGGTCGTCGAGAACGGGGTGGAGCCGACCGCCCCGATGACGTCGTCGTGCGAACTGTCGGCGACCAGGATTCCGCCTTTGCCATTGCCGATCGCGAAAAGTCCGGTCGGGTCGAGACCGACGTAGCTGGTGAGGATCTGGTTGCCGTAGCTCTGATCGACCAGCGCGATGCCGTAGCCGTCGTTTCCGGAGAACGTATTCAGCCCGTGAGCAGGGAAGGACACTATGCCGCCGATGATGTTGTCATGGGCGGTGCCACCGATCAGCAGGCCATCGTTGCCGTTGGGCACCGCGGTGGTGCCCCCGGTGATCAAGCCGGCGATATTGGGTGTGACGGTCACGCCGGACGCATTCCCGGTTATCTCGATGCCGTTGTTGAGGTTGCCCGAGAAAACGTTCGTCTGCACGTCATTGCCGGCACCCGTGGAGGTGATCAGCAGGCCGTCATTGCCGTTGGCCGCGAGCCCACCGAAGGCAAACAGGCCGCCGAAGGTGTTGAACGTCTGGAAGTTGGACGCCGTGTCGCGCACCTCGACGCCGTTGATGGCGTTGCCGGAGGCGACATTGCCGAGCGGGATCGGGCCGCCGAGCTCGGTGTTTTGGGAGGAGCCTTCGACGACGACGCCGTCGATCCCGTTGGGGAGCACGATGGCGTTGTTGGCCGCGGTTCCGAAGAAGTTGGCCTGCACGATCGTGTTGTCGGAATTGTTGATGCTCAGGCCGCTGCCGCCGTTGCCGCTGACGACGTTGTAGTAGACGAACGGATTCTGCGTGCTCAGGCAGCCGATCAGCTGGTTGTCGTTCGCACCGTTGATCGCGACCCCATCCAGTGCATTGCCGATCGCGCCGTTGCCGCTTGCCGTGGTGCCGATGAAGTTTCCGTTGAGGACGTTGGACTGAGAACCGCTGTCGATCAGGACGCCGTTCTGGCCGTTGCCCGATATTTGGTTGCCCAGGGGCGGCACGACGAAGACCGGAGTCGTGCTGCCTTCCGTGCCCGTCGGGTTGTTGGCCTGCCCCGTGCTGGTGTCCACGAAAGCGGTGCCGCCGATCTCATTGCCGCTCGACCCGGCGGTGATCCACAGCCCGCTGCCGCCGTTCCCCATCCCGACCGCGCCCGTCGGGTCCGTGCCGATGCGGTTGTTGACCAGCGTGTTGCCCGACGAGCCATGCAGGCTGATGCCGTTGCCCGCGTTCGCCGAGATGACATTGGCCGTCACGCCGGAAGCGGCGCCGGGGTTCAGTCCGATCAGATTGTTGGATGACCCGGGACCGACATAGACCCCGTCTCCCGCGTTGCCCGCCGCGGCACCGGTGATATCGAGGCCGATATAGTCCTGGTTCAGCGTGATCGAGCCGGCATCCAGGGTCACGCCATTGCCGCCAGCGTGACCGATCGACAGGCCGAGCAGTTGGGAGCCCGCCGAGCCGGCGGCGAACACCAGGCCGGCATGGCCGTCGCAGTCGATCCCGACGACCGGCGGGCCGCCCGGCGCGGAGGTGGGCGCGGTGGTTGCGTTGATGGTGACATTATTGGTGATCGCAGGGAGGTCACTTGCTAGATTGATCGTCCCATTGATGCTGAACGTGATAGTCACCGGGCCGCCTGCTGCATTCGCCGCGGTGATCGCGGCACGCAATGAGCCCGCACCGGAATCATTCAGATTGCTGACCACCAACGATGCCACCGGATGCCTCCCGTTTCGCGCGATCCTGACGATGGACTCGGCCATCTCAACTCCGCAACATAATCCGGACGCAACGAGGTGTTGTCCTGGTTCAGCACATATGAGACGCGGCGGGGTCTCGTTGGCTGCGGGTGTGGAGATACTCGGCTGGGGTGAGGTCGCCAAGGGCCTGATGTGGCCTGAGGTGGTTGAAGTGATGGGCGAAGC
>JBAWFF010000408.1:0-51386 GCA_049591635.1 Acetobacteraceae bacterium | reverse complement strand
GCTGGCCCGGCCGCAGGCGCGAGCGCAACTCCGCCATGTTGAACAGCGCCATCCGCGCCGTTATACCCCGCCCTTTCCCGGAGCCTAGTCCCGCCATGTCGCTCGATCCCGCGACCGTCCGCCGCATCGCGCTGCTCGCCCGCATCCGTCTGGAGGATGCCGAGGTCGCGCCGTTGCAAGCCGAGCTGAACGGCATTCTCGGCTGGATCGAGCAATTGAACGAGGTCGAGGTGGAAGGTGTCGCGCCGATCACCGGGGCCGCCCACATGGCGCTGAAAATGCGCGAGGACACCGTGACCGACGGCGGTTACGTCGAGCGCGTGCTGGCTAACGCGCCCGAGCGGATCGACGACTACTTCGCCGTGCCGAAGGTAGTCGAGTGATGCTGACCGATCTCACCATCGCGGGTGCTCGCGCCGGCCTCGACCGCGGCGATTTCACGGCGCGCGCCCTGACCGAGGAGCATCTGAAGGCAATCGAGGCGCTCAACCCGCGTCTGAATGCCTTTCTCACCGTCACCGCCGAGCGCGCGCTGACACGGGCCGACGCGGCGGACGCGGCGATCGCGCGCAAGGACGTCCGCCCGCTCACCGGCATCCCGCTCGCGATCAAGGACCTGTTCTGCACCGAGGGCGTGCGGACGACGGCGGCGAGCCGAATCCTAGGCTCGTTCGTGCCGCCGTACGAGAGCACCGTTACCGCCAACCTGCTGCGCGACGGCGCGATCTTCCTCGGCAAGACGAACATGGACGAGTTCGCGATGGGCTCATCGAACCTGTCCTCGGCGTTCGGCCCGGTGGAGAACCCCTGGAAGCGGCGCCAGGATCACGCGGCGGTTTTGGTGCCGGGTGGCTCGTCGGGTGGCTCGGCGGCGGCGGTGTCGGCTCGTCTCGCGCTCGGTGCCACCGGAACCGACACCGGCGGATCGATCCGCCAGCCGGCTTCGTTCTGCGGAATCGTCGGATTGAAACCCACCTATGGGCGGTGCTCGCGCTGGGGCGTGGTCGCGTTCGCCTCCTCGCTCGACCATCCCGGGCCGTTCGCGCGCACGGTCGAGGATTGCGCGATCCTGCTCGGCTCGATGGCCGGGCACGACCCCAAGGACAGTACCAGCGCCGACCTGCCGGTGCCCGATTTCGCCGCCGCCTGCGTGCGCGGCGTGCGCGGCCTGCGGGTCGGCATCCCGCGCGAATACCGCGCCGAGGGGATGCCCGAGGAGATCGAGGCGCTGTGGCGCCAGGGCGCGGACTGGCTGCGCGAAGCCGGGGCGGAGGTCGTCGACGTGTCGCTGCCGCACACGAAATACGGCCTGCCGACCTACTACATCGTCGCCCCTGCCGAGGCGTCGTCGAACCTCGCCCGCTACGACGGCGTGCGCTTCGGACTTCGCGCGGAGCAAGGCGAGGATCTGCGCGACCTGTACGAGCGCACCCGCGCCGAGGGGTTCGGCGCCGAGGTGCGACGGCGCATCCTGATCGGCACCTACGTGCTCTCCGCCGGCTATTACGACGCCTATTATCTGCGCGCGCAGAAGGTGCGGGCGCTGATCCTGCGCGACTTCACTGAGGCGTTCGCCAAGGTCGACGTCCTGCTGACCCCCACCACGCCCTCCGCCGCGTTCGCGCACAGCGAGAAGACCGACGACCCGGTGACAATGTATCTGAACGACCTGTTCACCGTCCCCGCCGATCTCGCCGGGGTACCGGCGATTTCGGTGCCAGTCGGCCTGGATGCGAATGGGCTGCCGCTGGGGTTGCAGGTCATCGGGCGGCCGTTCGACGAGGAGACGGTGTTCGCCGCCGCCGCCACGCTGGAGCGCGCGGCGGGATTCGATGCGCTCCCCACGCTGCGGGCGGAAGGGTGAGCGGATGACTATGAGTGCTCCCGCTCCCTCCTCCCTCGCCGCCATGCCCGGGCTTGGCCCGGGCATCCACGCCTTTACGTGCGGCCAGGAAGACGTGGATGGCCGGAACAAGTCCGGCCATGACGGTGTGGGCGACGCCGTAGCGAAAGCAACAAACCCATGACTTACACGATCGACGGCGCCACCGGCCCTTGGGAACTCGTCATCGGCCTTGAGGTCCACGCCCAGGTCATCAGCCAGTCCAAGCTATTCTCCGGTGCCGCGACCGAGTTCGGCGCCGCGCCGAACAGCCAGGTGAGCTTCGTCGATGCCGGCTTTCCCGGGATGCTGCCGGTCATCAACCGCGAGTGCGTGGCGCAGGCCGTCCGCACCGGGCTCGGGCTCGACGCGCGCATCAATCTGGTCAGCCGGTTCGATCGCAAGAACTACTTCTACGCCGACCTCCCCGCCGGCTATCAGATCAGCCAGTACCAGCATCCGATCGTCGGCGAGGGACGCATCGAGATCGAGCTGGCGGACGGCTCCACGCGCGACATCGGCATCACGCGCCTGCACCTGGAGCAGGACGCCGGCAAGTCGCTGCACGACCAGCATCCGACGAAATCCTTGATCGACCTCAACCGCTCCGGCGTCGCGCTGATGGAGATCGTGAGCGAGCCCGACCTGCGCGCGCCCGAGGAGGCCGGTGCCTACCTGCGCAAGCTGCGCACCATCCTGCGCTACCTTGGCACCTGCGACGGCAACATGGACGAAGGCTCGATGCGCGCCGACGTGAACGTATCGGTCCGCAAGCACGGCGAGGCGTTCCGCACCCGCTGCGAGGTGAAGAACGTCAACTCCATCCGCTTCGTGATGCACGCGATCGAGGCCGAGGCGGCACGCCAAGTGGAGGTCTGGGAATCCGGCGGCACGGTCGATCAGGAGACCCGCCTGTTCGATCCCGCACGCGGCGAGACCCGCTCCATGCGGAGCAAGGAGGACGCGCACGACTACCGCTACTTCCCCGACCCCGACCTGCTGCCGCTGGTGCTCGAAGAGGCTTGGGTCGCCGCCTTGAAGGCGGATTTGCCAGAGCTGCCCGACGCCAAGCGCCGCCGGTTCGTGGCCCAGTACGGGCTGCCGCACTACGACGCCGGGGTGCTGGTGGCGGAACAGGCGGCCGCGGATTTCTACGAGACGGTGGCGAACGGTCGCGACGCCAAGCTGGCCGCCAACTGGGTCATCGGGGATTTGTTCGCCGCCCTCAACCGCACCGGGCGGAACATCGCCGATAGCCCGGTGAGCGCCGCCGGTCTCGGTGCGCTGCTCGACCTGATGGCCGACCGGACCATCAACGGGCGCATCGCCAAGGACGTGTTCGAGGCGATGGTCGACACCGGCAAGGACGCCGGCGCCATCGTCGCCGAGCAGGGTCTGCGCCAGGTCACTGACATCGGCGCGATCGACGCGGCCGTCGAGGCCGTGCTCGTCGCCAACGCCGACAAGCTCGCGGAGTACAAGGCGGGCAAGGACAAGCTGTTCGGCTTCTTTGTCGGGCAGGTGATGAAGGCGATGGCGGGCAGGGGCAACCCGGCGCTGGTGAACGAGACGCTGCGCCGTCGCCTCGGGTGATCAGACCTCGGGGACGGCCTCTATCTCGCTGAGCAGCGTGAGGTCCATCAAGGTCCGGCCCCGCTCATCCGCGACCATCGCGTCGACATATCGCATACCGAACTGAAGCTTCTCCGCCGGGTAGTCCTGATAGGCGTGGACGTCCGTGGCCAGCGCGGGATCGCGGGCCGACACACTGAGCAACAGCCGGACGTCTTGCGCCGCGAGGGCGCGCGCGTCCATTCCGTAGAGCGGACTGCTCTCGTCGAGCTCGTGCATCACCGTCCAGGTGAGGACAAACAGTGGAAAGTGCGCGCGCACCAGCCGGAGATCGTAGTTTCGCCGGAAGGACACCCCTTCTTGCGTTTGCTCGGCGATGAGCGCGCTCAACGTCGCCCGTGCGTCGGCAAGCGGCTCCTTCCGGCCTTGGGCGACGCGTATCATCAACGTCGGACGTCCGTTCATCGGGCCGATCACGGCGTTGTCGGCGAACAAGAATCTCCCTCGCGGCCGGGAAAAACGCACGAACGTCATGCCCGTCGCCAGCGCGGTGAACGCCAAGCCGGAGAATATCTCGATGGTCGAAATGACGTGGCCATAGAGCGTGGCGGGCGACATCGCGCCATAGCCCACGGTCGCCAGAGTCTCGATGCTGAAGAAGAATGCATCGGCATAGCTGCCAGCCGCCGCGTTCGCGATGCTTCCTGGCCGCACCAAGTACAAGGCGGCGAAAACGAGGTTTATCGCTAGGTAAAGGCAGAAGAGGCCGGTCAGGAACAGCGCCCAACGCACCGTAAGCGCGCCGTGATAGGGATCCCGCCAATCAAATCGGGCGATGCCACGTCGACGCACCTCGAAGGCGCCGACGTTCACTTCCATCACCCGCCCGCGCCTGACCGTCGTGTGTCGCGCCATGTTCGTCCGTCCCGCCGTAAGGCCCGGCAGGCTTAGCGAAGCGCGGCGGTCACGTCATCCGCGCCGGGCGGGCCTCGTCCTTGGGGGCGGGCCACCGGCGCGGCGTGTCTCAGCCCAACGTCGTCTGACGTACCTGCGCGCGGGTGATCGCCTCGTCGAAGGCACTCAGCACCTGTGCGTGCGTCGAACGGTCGTTCATCTTCTCGATGTCGTTGAACCCGCGGCCGTTCGCCACGGTCAGCAACATCCCGGTCGCGTCGCGCGGCGGCGTCCGGACTCCCATCAGTCGTGAGGCGACACGCAAGGCGCCGACCGCGCAACGCCTTCCGTCGATCGTCTCGTAGCGGCCCTGGACCCAGTTCTCCTCATCGGCGATCAGCGCGCGCGCGATCGTCAGCAACTGGACCGTCGCCACCTCGTTGGGCAGCCCCGGGTCAGGCGAGAACGACCGCAGGGTCGGCAGCGTCCGTAGCCGAGGCAAAAACGACTGGGTGGCGACCCGCACTCGCTCCCAGAGCGTGGGCGACTGCGGAACTTCCGGCGGTGGTGCGAGGATAGTGGCGCCGGTGAACTCCCTTCCATCGAACGGCATGTTTGGCTCCTGTCCACGATGCAGGTTCCCTCCTAACGCCGGGCGAGGTCCTCTAGGTTCATGCTCATGCGGACGTGTGAGCCATCTAGCCTTCCCACCACGCCCGGCCTATCCCGACGCCGAAGGAGCCCATTATGGACCAAGATGCCGCGGATTCCGAGCATGCCGAAATCCGGGCCGAGGTCGCCAAGCTGTGCGCCCGCTTCCCGGGCGAATACTGGCGCGACCTCGACCGCGAGCGCGCCTACCCGAGCGCCTTCGTCGCCGCCTTGACCGAGGGTGGATACCTCGCCGCGCTCATCCCCGAGGAGTACGGCGGCGCTGGCCTGCCGTTGTCCGGTGCCGCGGCGATCCTCGAAACGATCCAGGCGCAGGGCTGCAATGGCGCGGCCTGCCATGCGCAGATGTACATCATGGGCACCATTCTGCGGCATGGAACAGAGCAACAGAAACAAGCCTACCTGCCGAAGATCGCCACCGGTACCCTGCGCTTGCAGGCGTTCGGCGTGACCGAGCCGACCAGCGGCACCGACACCACCAGTTTGCGGACGTTCGCCCGCCGCGAGGGCGATCACTATATCGTTAACGGACAGAAGGTGTGGACCAGCCGCGCCGAACACTCCGACCTCATGCTGCTGCTGGCGCGCACCACCCCGCGCGAGCAGGCGAAGTCGCGCACGCAGGGCCTGTCGACCTTCATCGTCGACATGCGCGAGGCGGTCGGCCACGGCATGACCATCCGCCCGATCCGCACCATGATGAACCACAATTCCACGGAGATATTCTTCGAGGATGTGGTGGTCCCGGCGGAAAACCTCGTCGGCGAGGAGGGCAAGGGGTTCCGCTACATCCTCGACGGCATGAACGCCGAACGGCTGCTGATCGCGGCCGAGTGCATCGGCGACGCCAAATGGTTCACCCAGCGCTCGGTGGCCTATGCGCGCGACCGGCGGGTGTTCAACCGCCCGATCGGGCAGAACCAGGGCGTGCAGTTCCCGATCGCGCGGGCCTACGCCCAGATGCGCGCCGCTGAACTGCTGGTCCACGAGGGGTGCCGCAAGTTCGCCGCCGGCCTGCCGTGCGGTGAGGAGGCGAACATGGCCAAGATGCTCGCCGCCGAGGCATCCTGGGAGGCCGGGGAGGCCTGCATCCAGACGCATGGCGGCTTCGGCTTCGCCGAGGAGTACGACGTCGAGCGCAAATTCCGCGAGACCCGGCTCTATCAGGTGGCTCCCATCAGCACCAACCTGATCCTGTCCTATGTCGCCGAACACGTCCTCGGCTTGCCACGGAGCTACTGACGGGGGCTTAATGTCATAGGCTTCTCAAGTGCGGCTCGGGTCCCTCGCTTGAGGGGTTGCGCCCGATGGACGCTCGCCCAGGAGCGATCGCTCTCGTAGCCCAGTTCGATAAGCAGATCGCCGATCACTGGTTGCAAGGCCACGGCATCGGCGCGCGACAGGTCATCGCGCCAGCGCCCGACCGAATCCCGAAACACCTCGCCGTCAGCGGCGATCTCGTCCTGGTGGAAGGATTCCCTGACATCATCCGGCCAGTCATCCGAGGCGGCGTGCAGGCGCTGAGAAAATCCATACGGGGCAGCGGCTGTCGCCAGCAGCCGGCCGCTCCACGGGATATCGAGGAAGTCGAGCAGACGCCGCAGAACCGCCTCGGGGTCGGCCACCAAATCCTCGTACTTCAGTTCAAAATACGCTTTGTCGGATCGGTGCGCCAAGCCGGCCCGCACCGACCTCGCCCACAGCACACCGCAGCGCCGCGCTGCCTCCGGCGATGCGCGCGGAATATCCCTGGGAATCTTCGCCCAGGGCTTCCATCGGAGCGAGGAGACGACGTCTCGTCCATCACGGATGATGTGAACGAGCTTCGCTTGTGGAAAGCTCCGCCGCACGAAGCCGAACCGCAACACGTTCGCCGGCGTCTTCTCAAGCCAGATCGGCCGGCCGAACTCCGCGAGGACCGCGCGATGGAACCGCTCGATGAATTCCACCTGCGAGCGGCCCCGCGCCTGCCATTGCTCGATCAGAATGGGATTCCAGCCCAGGCGTTGGCCAAGGTGGCGGGCGGAGGTGATCCGATGGAGGAAGACCGTCGTCTCCGGCAGGCTGGCGATCAGCGGATGGCGTCCCATGGTGCCGCGCAACAACGTCGTCCCGCTCCGGGCCGCGCCGCCCATCACAACCAACCCACGCAGGGTCGATCGCCGTCGCGCGAGGGGCGCATTGATGATCCACCAGCCCCGATAGCCCAACAGGAGGAACAGGCGCGGCGTCCGACTGCGGCCGCCGACGGGCGCCGAGTGGCGAGCGACCGACGGCGCCAGCACCTCGTCCAGGTCATGGTCGTGATCGGGGGGCTGGGCGAGGAGTCGGGCGATCAGGAAGCCGGAAATAATGGATGTCGCTTCGTCGACGTGGCCGAAGTATGGAATCCGATCCGGAATGATGTCGAGGGGGACAAAAAGGTAACTGAAACCCACGACCAAGGCGAGCTTCGCCAGGACATACGATCGGAGGTCAAAAAGGATATGGCGCAGTAAGCAAATCTCTTTGCACGCCGAACGCAAGAATCGCACGCGATACAGCCTCGATTTGAGGTCATGGTAAACGCATCTTCGTGGCCGGAACAACTCCGCTGCGGCAGCGTGTAACTCTTCCTTACAAAGGGATATTTCGTCTCAGGGCCCACATCACCCGGATGGCGTAATGAATTGCTGTTTGATGTGGCGGCCGCTCATGCTTCCGTGGCTCCAATGCCTCGGGCAATCTGCCTTGTCGCAAGGAGCCCTGTCATGCCCGCCTCGAAACCGCTCGACGGCCTGCTCGTCCTGTCGCTCGAACAGGCGGTCGCCGCGCCGTACGCCAGCTCGCGGCTCGCCGATGCCGGCGCGCGGGTCATCAAGGTGGAGCGCGCGGATGGCGATTTCGCGCGCGGTTACGACGCCGCCGCGCGCGGGCAATCGAGCTATTTCGTCTGGCTCAATCGGGGCAAGCAAAGCTTGGTCTCCGATATCAAGGACGCGGCCGACGCGGCGCTGCTGCATCGCATTTTGCAACGGGCCGACGTGTTCATTCAGAACCTCGCGCCCGGTGCCGCCGCGCGCTCGGGTTTCGGCTCGGAGGAACTGCGCGCGCGCCATCCGCGCCTCATCACCGTCGACATCTCCGGCTACGGCGAGAGCGGCCCGTACGCCACGATGAAGGCGTACGACCTGCTCGTGCAAGCCGAATCGGGCCTGGCGATGGTCACCGGCGACCCCGCCGGTCCGGGCCGCGTGGGCGTCTCGGCCTGCGACATCGCCTGCGGCATGGCGGCCCATGCCGGCATCCTGGAGGCGCTGATCGAGCGCGGCATCACCGGGCGCGGCAAGGGCCTCGCGGTCAGCCTGTTCGACGGCATGGCCGACTGGATGAACGTACCCCTGCTGTTCTACGAAGGCACCGGCAAGGCACCGGCGCGCATGGGCCTCGCGCATCCCTCGATCTGCCCCTACGGGGCATTCCCGCTCGCCGACGGCGCGCTGGTGCTGATCGCGATCCAGAACGAACGCGAGTGGGCGAGTTTCTGCGCCGGTTTCCTGGGCGAACCCGACCTGCCGAAGCGGCCAGGATTCGAGACCAACGTGACCCGCGTGGCCAACCGCGCGATGGTGGACGGCCACATCGCCTCGGTGTTCGCCACCCTGACCCGTGACGTGGCGGCCGCCCGCCTGCGCGCCGCCAACACCGCCTTCGGGTTCGTCAACGACGTCGCCGCCTTCTCCCATCATCCGTCGCTGCGCCGGGCCATCGTCGCGACGCCGAACGGCCCCGTCTCGATCGCGGCACCACCCGTGCAAGCCTCCGACGGCACGCGGGCACTGGGGCCGGTTCCCGCTATCGGCGAGCAGTCGGCGGCGATCAGGGAAGAGTTCGGGGCCTGACGCGGCTCAGGAATCGTGGAGGCGCACGTACTCGAAATCACCCGGCTTGCCGTCGATCCCCGCCTTCGGCGGCGCGATCCATGACGCGAAGCCACCGGTCTCGTGGACCGGCCGCATCAGGCGCTGGATGAATGCGCCGTCCTCGGCGGAGGGCAGAAATTCCGCGCGCCGATGCTCCCACGCGGCTGCGTCGAGCACGGTTCCCTCGGGATCGGCGTGGATCGAGGCGAACTCCCCGATCCGGCGGTTGAAGGCGACGTGCGGCAAGCGCAGCCGGAATGCGATGCCGGCCTTCTCGATGATGCGGTTCCACCGCCCGACGCCGCCGCTGGCATCGGCGACGAAGTCGTCGCGCAGGCGCATGTTCAGCGACGACAGCGCCGCGACGTCCTCGCTCACGATCACGCCGCCGCGCGGGCGCAGCACCGGATAGGTGTCGCCGGCCAGCAAGTGATCGTCGGTCAGCTTGTCCTCGCGGTAGCGTCCCTTCAGTCCGGAATTGAAGGCGTTCGCGGCGTTGGTGCTGATCTCGTTGCCGAACAGGTCCAGCGTCAGCGAGGCGTGCAGGTTGATCTTGCGCTGGATCATCGGGAGGTCGATCACCCCCAGTCCGCGTACCGCCTCCACGTCGTGCGGATCCTCGATGCCGGCTTCGCGCATCGCCTGGCAGGTACGCTCGATGATCCGCCCGACCCCGGTTTCACCCACGAACATGTGATGGGCTTCCTCGGTGAGCATGAAGCGGCATGTACGACTGAGCGGGTCGAAACCTGACTGCGCGAGCGCCGCCAGCTGCATCTTGCCGTCGCGATCGGTGAAGGTGGTGAACATGAAGAAGCTCAGCCAATCCGGCGTCACCTCGTTGAAGGCGCCGAGCATCCGCGGACTGTCGGCATCGCCGGAGCGGCGGCGCAGCAGTTCCTCTGCCTCCTCGCGCCCGTCACGGCCGAAATACTTCTGGAGCAGATAGACCATCGCCCAGAGATGGCGGCCCTCCTCTACGTTCACCTGGAACAGGTTCCGCATGTCGTAGAGCGAGGGCGCGGTGGCGCCGAGATGGCGCTGTTGCTCCACCGAGGCGGGCTCGGTGTCGCCCTGGATTACCAGCAGCCGGCGCAGCATGGCGCGGTATTCGCCCGGCACCTCCCGCCAGGCAGGCTCGCCCTTGTGCGCGCCGAACGGAATGGCGCGGCCCTCGACGGCAGGCGCCAGCAGGATTCCCCATTTGTAGTCGGGCATCTTCACGAAGCCGAACTTCGCCCAGCCGGCCGGATCGACGCCTACGGCCGTGCGCAGATAGACGAGGTTGGATTGGAACCCCTCCGGCCCCATCGCCTTCCACCAATCGATGTAGCCGGGATGCCAGGTCTCCAGCGCCTTGCGCACGCGCGCATCACCGTTGAGGTCGATGTTGTTCGGGATCAGCCCACTGTAGTCGACCGTCATGCCGTCAGGCATCGCAAGCCTCCTTGGGTCACGTCCGCTCTGGATCGAATTCCGGGCGGACGCCGCTTCCGTACCGCTTCAGCGCGCCCGCTTCGCTCGCGGCGTTCGGACGCTGGAATATCCAGTTCTGCCAGGCGCTGAGCCGGCCGAAAATCCGCGTCTCCATCGTCTCCGGCCCGGCGAAACGCAAATTCGCCTCGAGCCCGGTAAGCGCGTCGGGCGAGAACGAGGCGCGCTCGTCGAGCAGGAACCGCACCTCGTCGTCCCAATCCACCTCGTCGGGTATGGCCGTGACCAGCCCGAGCGCCTCGGCGTTCGTCGCGTCCAGCGCCTCGCCGATGTGCTCGCGTGCCCGCTCCTCGCTGTCGGGCTCGCCGAGGAACCGCGTCTCCAACCGGGTGAGGCCGTTGCCCATCGGATAGGCACCGAAATTGAGCGTCGAGAGCCCTAGCGTCGCCGGACCGCGATTGTCGGCCTCGCGCGTCCCCGCCAGCATGAGGGACCGATCGGCGGCGAACACCAGTTCCGCCAGCGTGCCGGCGAAGCATGATCCCGGCTCGATCAGCGCGACCATGCTGCGCGCGGTCATGTCCACCCGCTTGAGAACGCGCTTCCACAGCAGCCGGATTTCGCGCACCAGCCAGTCGTCGGCGTACGCCGACAGCAGCGCATCGAATGCCAGCACCATCGCGGGATCGCCCTCGGAGCGCAGGATCAGCAGGCCGAGCGCCGGCTCGTTCAACCGCAGGTGCAGGATCGCATCGTCGAGCTGGCGCGACAGCGCGAGTGGATAGAACTCGGCGCCCGTCGCGTGGATGGCACCGATATCGGTGGACGGCATTCCGTCCGGGCCGAGCAGCGTGATCGTCGCGCGTCGGCGGGCATGATCCAGCGCCACCCGCACCAAGGGATAGGAGATCGCATCCGCCGTCACGGTGCGCGAGAGCGGCGTGAGCGCGATGCCGTGCCCCGCATCCGGGCGGTCGGACCCCTCCGCTAGCGCGAGTGCACGGGTCCGCACGCGCGTTCGCCACGCGGTGGGTGGCACCACCTCATCGACCAGGCGCCATTCAACGGCCCGGCCGCCCCGGATGCCTTCCTCGGTCGAGCAGAACACGTCGGCACGGTCCCGACGCACGCGTCGCTTGTCGGTCAGCCGGGTCAGCCCGCCGGTGCCGGGCAGCACACCGAGCAGCGCGACTTCGGGCAGCGACACCGCCGAGCGGCGGTCGTCGATCAGCATGATCCAGTCGCACGCTTCCGCGAGTTCGTACCCGCCGCCCGCCGCCGCGCCGCCAAGCGCGGCGAGATAGCGCTGGCCGGAACACGCCGAAGCATCCTCCATCGCGAGGCGCGTCTCGTTGGTGAACTTGCAGAAATTGACCTTGTGCGCGTGCGACGCTTTCCCGAGCATCCTTATGTTGGCGCCGGCGCAGAACACGTTGTCCTTGCCCGAGGTGAGCACGACGCACCGCACTTCCGGATGCTCGAAGCGCAGCCGTTGGACGGCGTCGGCCAGCTCGATATCGACGCCGAGGTCGTAGGAGTTGAGCTTCAGTTCGGTCCCCTCGAACAGACCGCCGACCGGATCGACGTCCATCGTGAGGGTCGCCAGCGCCCCATCAAACGCCAGACGCCAGTGACGATAGCGGCCCGGCTCAGTCCTCACGTCGATCGGCGGCATGGGAGCCTCGGCTTCGATGTGGCGACCGATATAGGCCTCGCACGCCTTCCCGCGCCAGACCGCCTGCCGTCAGGGCGGATTGGGATCGGCCCGCACGATCAATCTCGTCGTCTCGATGCGCCCGCCACGCACCAGGCGCGCCGTGACCTCTCGTCCTGGCCGTGCCCTGGCGAGGAAGCCCCGCAGCGTGCCCGTTCCGGTCATGCCGACCCCATCGAGTGTCAGCACGATATCGCCCACGGCAAGCCCGGCGCCATCGGCTGGGCCGCCACGGGCCACGCGCACGACAAGCCGGGCGGAATCCTGCCCCGCCTCCTCTCGCAGCTCCAGCGGAACGAGAGTCGGCTGGAACGCGACGCCGATCCAACCCGGACGCGGGATCGCGAGCGCGCGCTCGATCGCGGCGACCTCCAGCAACGCACAGCCGCCGTCGGCGGCGGCGGCCATGCCCAGCAGCCGGCCCTCCGCATCGAGCACGGGACCACCCTCCGCCGCCATGTCGAGCGGACCGTCCAGCCGCACGCCATCCGTTCCTGCCCGACACACCATCATCAGCCGCGCCGTGGGGCTGGCATCCGAAGCGGCGCCGAGGGCCACCACGAGCGCCCCGGTACGGATCGGATTTTCGCCCTGGCGAAGGGGCGTGGGTTCAGAGCTCGGCATGGGCACCCGGAACGCGGTGACGCGGCCATCCTCGGACCCGTCGACGGGCTGGGCACGGACCGACAGACCATCGGCCAGCACGACGCCATGCTTACCGGTCGCCCGCCCCGAGGTCACGAGAAGCCCCGGTTTCCAGATGAATCCGCTGACGTGGCCGTGGCCGGAGCCGAGGCGGACCGCGCCCATGACGGGGGCGGCGTCCCTGACGATTGCCGCAAGCTCCTCCGAGAACCGGGCCAACGAGCCTATATTATTCTTCCGCATCCATTTCCGCCGTCGACCCGGCCCATCCTCGCACGCAACAGCTTTCAGGAAAATGAATGCGCGGGTATCCCGCGTCTAGTCACGATTCGCCAGTCTTGCTGTTCAGATAATCGCGATAGCGCGCGCGCAACACCAGCTTCTGGATCTTCCCCGTCGCGGTGTGCGGCAGTTCCTCGGCAACGACCACCGCGTCGGGCAGCCACCACTTGGCGACCTTGCCTTCATAGAGCGCGAGCACCGATCGCGGATCGATCGTCGCTCCCTTGCGCGGGACGACGACGAGGATCGGCCGCTCGTCCCATTTCGGATGCACCGCCGCGACGACGGCCGCCTCGGCCACATCGGGGTGGGAGACGGCGATGTTCTCGAGCGCGATGGAGCTGATCCACTCGCCGCCGGACTTGATGACGTCCTTCGACCGGTCGGTGATCTCCATGATCGCCTCGGCGTCGATCGTCGCGACGTCGCCGGTGGCGAACCATCCGTCGGCGTCCGGAGCGCTGCCTGGCGGCTCGCCGAAATAGGCGCTGCATACCCACGGCCCGCGCACCTTCAGATCGCCGAACGCCTCGCCGTTCCAGGGCAGCTCCCGCCCGTCGTCGCCGACGATCTTCATATCCACGCCGAACAGCACGCGGCCCTGCTTCAGGCCGAGCCGCAAGTGACCCGCCGCATCCAGCCCCTCATGCGCCGGCTTGGGCCGGTTAAAGGTGCCAAGCGGGCTCATCTCGCTCATGCCCCAGGCGTGTTCGACGCTGATGCCGTACTCGGCGCCGAACGCCTCGATCAGCAATGGCGGGCAGGCCGATCCGCCGGTCACGATCCGCTTGACGGTCGCCAGCCGTTCCCCGCTCGCGCGCAGATGCTGGAGCAGCCCGAGCCAGACGGTCGGCACCCCGGCCGAGAACGTGACCCTCTCCTCGTTCATCAGCCGGGCGACACTCGCCCCGTCCAGATGCCGTCCCGGCATCACCAGCGCCGCGCCCGCCATCGCCGCGCCGTACGGGATGCCCCAGGCGTTGACGTGAAACATCGGCACCACCGGCATCACCCGGTCCACCGCCCGCAGCCCCATGCAGTCGGCCATGTTCAGCGCGTAGCCGTGTAGCACCGTGGAGCGATGGCTGTACAGCACTCCCTTGGGACGCCCGGTGGTCCCCGAGGTGTAGCAAAGCGAGGAGGCGGTATTTTCGTCGAAGCTCGGCCATTCGTAACTGTCGTCGGCGTCTTCCAGCAGCGTGTCGTGGCACAGCAGGCGCATCCCCGCGGGCAGGGTCATCGCCGGAACCTGTGCCGGCGCGCACAGCGCGACCATCGCCTGCACCGAACTGGCCACTTGGGGAGCGATCCGTTCGACCAGGGCCGCGAAGCTCGGGTCGAAGAACACCACGCGGTCCCCCGCGTGGTTGATGATGTAGGCGATGTCTTCGTCGGACAGGCGCGGGTTCACCGTGTGGCAGATCGCGCCCATGCCGGGCGTCGCGTAATAGATCGTCAGGTGCCGATGGTCGTTCCACGCCAGCGTCCCCACCCGGTCGGCCGCCTGGATGCCGAGCTTTTGCAACGCCCGCGCGAGCCGGCGCGCGTCGCGTTCGATGCCGGCCCAGGTCGTGCGATGCGTCGCCCCGTCGCTGGTGCGGGCGACGATCTCCCCGTTCGCATGGTGACGGGCCGCGTGCGTCAGGATCGACGAGATCAGCAGCGGATGCGCCTGCATCAGACCGAGCATGGGAACGAACCTCCGTGTTGGGCGCGCACTGTCCGGTCACTTCTGGCGGGCGTTCAGGCGTGCTTTGATCGCCCTATAGCAGGGAGCGCGCCGTCATGGACTATCGTCTCGCCCTCATCGTCGGCGCCGGCAGCGGGCTGTCGGCCTCGCTCGCGCGGTTGCTGTCGCGCAACAACCTCCAGGTGGCACTGGCCGCCCGCAATCCCGACAGGCTCGCCGCGTTGTGTGCCGAGACCGGCGCCGCCTCGTTCGCCTGCGAGGCCACGGAGCCGGAGGAGGTCGCCGGGCTATTCGACGCCGTCGTCGCCTCGCTCGGCGAACCGGACGTGGTGATCTACAACGCGAGCGCTCGCGCTCGCGGTCCATTGGTCGATCTCATTCCAGAGGAGGTGGCGCGCGCCATCGCGGTGTCGGCGTTCGGCGGTTTCCTGGTTGGCCAGCAGGCGGCGAGACTGATGGTGCCGGCCGGGCGGGGCACGATCCTTTTCACCGGCGCCTCGGCCTCGGTGAAGGGCTATCCGCTCTCGGCGCCGTTCGCGATGGGCAAGTTCGCGCTACGCGGCCTCGCCCAGAGCATGGCGCGCGAGTTGCAGCCGAAGGGCGTCCACATCGCGCACTTCGTCATCGACGGCGGGATTCGTAATCCGGGGCGTACCGAGCCGGCGGACGCGCCGGATTCCATGCTCGATCCCGACGCCATCGCCGAGACCTATTGGCAGGTGATGAACCAGCCCCGTAGCGCGTGGACGTCGGAGGTCGAGTTGCGGCCCTGGGTGGAACGGTTCTAGCCTTCGTCGTTCAACGAGAGGAACCGTGATGATCCATGAACTGCGCATCTACGACTGCGTGCCGGGCCGGCTGCCGGATCTGCTCAAGCGGTTCGACACCATCACGCTCAAGCTGTGGGAGAAGCACGGCATCAAGCAGGCCGGCTTCTGGACCACGCTGATCGGCAAGAACAACCAGCGGCTGTACTACCTCCTGCAATGGGATTCCCTCGCCGATCGCGAGAAGAAGTGGAACGCCTTCGGCGCCGATCCAGACTGGCTATCGGCGCGCGCGAAGACCGAGGCGAACGGCGCCATTGTCGCGCGCGTCAGCAATGAGATGTTGCAGCCGACGTCGTTCTCCTCGGTGAAATGACACCGGGCGGCGGCGGCGCTCTACGGCGGCGCCGCCGCAAGCTCCGCCCTCAACCGGTCGATCGGTAGCAGCGCGCCGTTGCGTTCGATGTGCCAGAACGTCCAGCCATTGCATGAGGGCGCGTTCTGCACCGCCGCTCCCACCTGATGGATGGACCCGCGCACGCCCGCGGCGACCACCGAGCCATCCGGGGCGACCGTCGCGCTCACTTTCTTCTGCCGATCGGTCAGGCGGGTGCCGGGCGTGACGATCCCGCGTTCGACCAGGCTGCCGAACGGAATGCGCGGTGCCTCCCGCTTGGTCGGCGCGGTCGTCACCCCATCGTCCGGGGCGGCGCGGGTGCGCCGTATGCGTCCGAGCGCCGCTTCCACATAGGCCGGATGACGCTCGATGCCGATGAAGTGGCGATGCAGGCGCTTGGCGACCGCCGCCGTCGTGCCGGTGCCGAGGAACGGGTCGAGCACGATGTCGCCCGGCGACGTCGATGCCAGCAGCACGCGATGCAGCAGCGCCTCGGGTTTCTGCGTCGGATGCAACTTCAGGCCGTGCTGGTTGCGCAGCCGCTCCGGGCCGGTGCAGAGCGGCAAGAACCAGTCGCTGCGCATCTGCTGGTCGTCGTTCAGCGCCTTCATCGCCTGGTAGTTGAAACGGTGCCGCGAATCGCGCTGCCTTGCCGCCCAGATCAGCGTCTCATGGGCGTTGGTGAAGCGCCGACCGCGAAAGTTCGGCATCGGGTTCGCCTTGCGCCACACGACATCGTTCAGCAGCCAGAAGCCGAGGTCCTGCAACGCCGCGCCGATGCGGAAGATGTTGTGATACGCGCCGATCACCCACAGCGTACCGTCCTTGCGCAGGACACGCCGGCATTCGCTCAACCATTCGCGGGTGAACGCATCATAGGCGGGGAAGTCGATGAACCGGTCCCAATCCTCATCGACCCCGTCGACGAGACTGTCGTCGGGCCGGCGCAGTTCCCCGCGAAGCTGGAGGTTATATGGCGGATCGGCGAAGACGCAATGAACCGAGGCCGACGGCAGCATCCGCAGGTGCGTAATGCAATCGCCGAGCAGCACCTGGTCGAGCGGCAGTTCACGGACGATTTCCACGTCTCTCCGGTGGTCTCGGCATAGCGCTATCGTGAGCCGGCCGTCGGCGCCGCGTCAATCGGCGGTTGCGAGATCGAGCGCCATCCGCCGCACCTCGCCGAAGGCCGGACGGTGGTGGGCGGTGGGGCCAAGCCGACGCAGCGCGGCCCGGTGTTCCGGCGTGCCGTATCCCGCATTCTCCGCCCAGCCGTAGCCCGGGAACCGGACCGAGAGCCGGGTCATCGCGCGGTCGCGCAGCACCTTGGCGACGATCGAGGCCGCGGCGATCGATAGCGAGAGCCCGTCGCCGCCGACCACGCAGCGCACCGCGCAGGGCAGGCCCGGCGGCTGGTTGCCGTCCACGAGCGCGAGGTCGGGGTGGCGCGGCAGCCGCGCCACCGCCCGACACATCGCCAGCAGCGCGGCATGGAGGATATTCAGCCGCTCGATCTCCGCCACCGATGCGGCGCCGACACCGATCTCGGCCCGGCCCGAGGCGCGGATGGCGGCGAAGGCGACCAACCGCTGCTCGGGAGTAAGGCGTTTGGAGTCGTCGATCAGCAGGGCGAGGCGTCGCGGAACACCCGCCGGGAAGATGACGGCGGCTGCCAGCACCGGGCCGGCAAGCGGGCCGCGCCCGACCTCATCAACCCCGGCTACGAGGCCGCCCGCCTGTCGTTCCAATCTGAAGGTCGGCACACGCGGACGCTACCAAGGGCGTCCACGAGTCGCCAACCGCCGTCGTCACAGCGTCGTCGCGATCCAGTTCGGCCGGGCGATCGCGCCGCCGAGACCGGCACAGATCGCGCCGAGCAGAAGCACCGCGAACGCCATGTAAGCTCCATCGGATGCGGCCCGGGCACTCGCGTCGGCCGCCCGCTTGGCGGTCTGCACGGCCTCATCCCGGGTTTGCTTGAGCTTAGCCTCGGTGTCATCGAACCGCTTCGTCGCCTCCTCCGGCGTGAGCTTCATCTGGGCGGCCATGATCGCGATGATCCGTTGGCGGGCGGCGGGGGCGTCCTTACCGCCGCCGACATAGGTCGCGACGGAGCGGGCAATCTCCTTCTGCGCGTCCTGCGGGCTCATGGTGGAGAGATCGGGGTTGGCCGGCTGGAGGTAGGCCTTCGCCTGATCCTGGAAATCCGACGGGCTTACGCCGGCGGCCTGCGCGATCTTCGGCGCTTCCGCGGTGATCCCGGAGGCGGCCGTGGAAATCGTATGCCCGACGACCGAGAAGGCGCCCCCGATCAAGCCGCCGACGGCGGTACCGAGCAGCCAGATCGTCACCAGCGCGGTGATCGCCCAGACCACGAGGCCATGCAGCATTCCGTCGTAGCGCCGCTCCACGCCGGCGAGCCGGGCGGCGGCATAGCCCCCGATGAACAGGGCGATCAGGGCGCTGACCAGCCACCAGATACCCGCCCCCATGCCGTAGTTGCCGACCCCGCTCGCGGCACTCTCATTGCGCGTGATGAGGCCCAGTCCGACCCCGAGCCCCAGAGTATCGAGCAGGATTTCGATGGCGAGCACCAGGAACACCCCAGCGAAGAGGGCCGGCCAGGAGACCCGGCGGTGGGTGCGGTTCCTCGCGAGGCGCGGGTCCGCGTAACGTTCGACATTAGTGGACAAGCTGGCTCTCCTGACGGGGTGGCACCGGTCAACCGAAACATTGAAACGATGGGGCGGCCGAAACGGTTCCCCCGGAGCGGCCGCCCCGGACACTGGTCGCCGGCCAGCGTGTCTTTTTCGTCACCGCGGGAAAAAGATATGCCGACGGCGGCAGGCTGCAACCCGTCGGCGCTTTCGGATTTCAGGGTGATGCCGGCGACAGGCCAGGACCATTCGACCGCTGCGGCATCGGCCATTGAACTTTAGCAGGCGGCTTCGATTCCTGGTCTGAAAACCGGCACCGGCGGCCGGCGCGATCCTGGCCGTCCTTCCGAGCACGCCCGAACGCCCCTAGATTGGGACCTGCATCTGGAGGCATCCCGTATGACCGCGCAATCCGCCACCGACGCTGTCCTGCTCCGCGCCGATCGGAACGGGGTCGCGTGGCTCACCCTCAATCGCCCGCAAGCGCGCAACGCGCTGTCGATGGGGCTGATGGACGCGCTGCACGCGGAGCTGGCCCGAATCGCCACGGAACCGACGGTGAAGGTGGTGGTGATCGGGGGCGCCGGGCCGGCGTTCTGCTCAGGACACGATTTGAGGGAGATGCGCGCGCAGCCCGGGCGCGCCGCGTATGAGGCTACGTTCGCCGCCTGCTCGCGCCTGATGCTCTCGATCGTGCGCTTGCCCAAGCCGGTCATCGCCCGCGTCCACGGCATCGCCACCGCCGCCGGCTGCCAGCTGGTCGCGACCTGCGATCTCGCCGTCGCCGCCGATGACGCGCGCTTCGCGACACCGGGGGTCAACATCGGCCTCTTTTGCTCCACGCCGATGGTCGCGCTGACCCGCGCCGTCGGTCGCAAGATGGCAATGGAGATGCTGCTGACGGGCGCGCTGATCGACGCGCCGCGCGCGCGCGAGATCGGGCTGGTGAACCGGGTCGTACCGCTGGCCGGGTTGGACGAAGCCACGGGGGAACTGGCCGAGGGGATCGCCGCGAAGAGCCCCCTCACGCTCGCCATCGGCAAGGAGGCGTTCTATGCCCAGGCGGATATGGGTCTCGCCGACGCCTACCGACATACCTCGGAGGTGATGGTTCGCAACATGCTGGCCGCCGACGCCGCCGAGGGGATCGACGCCTTCCTGAATAAGCGCCAACCGGTCTGGACCGGCACCTGACGCATGGCGACCGACCCCTACGAGACACTCGGCGTCAAGCGCGACGCCGACGAGACCGCGATCCGGGCTGCCTACCGCAAGCTCGCCAAGCGGTTCCATCCGGACCTCAATCCCGGCAAGCCTGAGGCCGCCGAGCGATTCAAGCAGATCAACGCCGCCAACGACATCCTATCGGATAGCGACAAGCGCGCCCGCTTCGACCGCGGCGAGATCGACGCGCAGGGCAACGAGACGCCACGCCAGCCGAGTTGGCGCGACTACGCGGACGCACCGGGAAGGCAGAAATACCGCGCCTCCGGCCAGGAATTCGATCCGGCTGACCTGGAGGATATCCTGGGCGCGGCGTTCGCGCGCGGCGGCGCGCGTGGCCGGGGGTTCGCCATGCGCGGCGCCGACGCGCAATACACGCTGACCATCGGCTTCCTTGATGCCACCAACGGCACCACCCGGCGCGTGACCCCGCCGGACGGACGGACCCTTGATGTGCACATCCCGCCTGGCGTGCATGACGGCCACATCCTGCGCCTGAAGGGCCAGGGCTATCCGGGACAGGGCGACGCGCCCGCGGGGGATGCACTGGTTGAAGTGACGGTCGTACCGCACCCGTTCTTCCGCCGCGACAGCAACGACGTCGTGCTAGACCTGCCGATCACAGTGCGCGAGGCGGTGTTAGGCGCCGCATTGGAGGTGCCGACGATCAAGGGCAAGGTCCGCTTGACCATTCCCCCCGGCTCCGGCACCGGCACGCGGCTCCGGCTACGCGGGCGCGGCGTGAACGGCGGCCATCAATACGTGGTCCTGCGGGTCGTGCTGCCGCCGGGCGAGGAGCCCGAACTGGCGGCGTTCATGAAGACCTGGGAACCCCGCCATGCGGTCGATCCGCGGGCGGAGCTGGAGGTGGAGTGATGCGGACGGAAGCAGTCATCGCGCTCCTTGGCGATCTTCAGCCAACGGAGCTGATCAGCTGGGTGGAACGCGGTTGGGTGCAGCCCGATGCGGACGGTACGCTGTGGGAATTTCGCGAGATCGACGTCGCCCGGGTGCGCCTGATCCGCGAGTTGCGTCACGACATGGCGCTCAGCGAGGACGCGATGCCCGTGGTGCTGTCGCTGCTCGACCAGGTCTATGACTTGCGCGGTGCGCTGCGCCGGATCGCCGGCGCGCTGGAGGGTCAGCCGCCCGAGGTGCGGGCAGCGGTGCTCGGCGCGCTTTAATCCGCGATCGCGGCGTACACCATGTCGCGAAACAGCACCCGATAGTGCTCCCTCTGGCCGGGGGCCTGGATCATCAGCACCGCGGTCAGACGCTCCTTCGGGTCGATCCAGAACGTCGTTCCCGCCGCTCCACCCCAGAAGTAAGAACCCACCGAGCCGGGGAACGGCGCCATGCCGGGTGCGAGGCGCACGGCGAAGCCGAGCCCGAAGCCATGCCCCGGCGGCAACAGGTCGGGGTTGCCCTTGATCGCGCCCAAGTGGTCCGACGCCATCAGCTCAACCGTCTTGCGCCCGAGGAGACGTGCGCGACCGGCTTCGCCGTTGTCGAGAAGCATCTGGGTGAAGCGCACATAGTCGAGCGCGGTGGCGACCATGCCGCCGCCGCCAGACTCGAATTGCGGTTTCTCGCGCACCTCCAGCAGTGGCACGTCCGCCCCGCTCTCCGGGTCCTTGGCAAAGCCACCCGCCAGACGCGCGTGATCGGCTTCGGGGACGAAGAACCCACTGTCCTCCATGCCGAGCGGATCGAGAATGCGGGTCTTCAGCACCGCGCCCAGGCTTTCGCCCGAGACGACTTCCACCAGCCGTCCCAGCACGTCGGTCGAGCGGCTGTATTCCCAGCGCGCGCCCGGATGGTCGATCAGCGGTAGCGAGGCAAGCATCGCCGCCTGATCCTCGTTGGTTTGGCTTCGTCGATAGATCTTCGCGTCCATGTACGCGCGATGCACCGGGCTGCTGCCACGGAACTCGTAGGTGAGGCCGGACGTATGGCGCAGCAGGTCCTGGATCGTGATTTCCCGCTCCGCCGCCACGCGGTCGGTGCCGGTCAGCACCTTCGAGGCGGCGAACGCGGGGATGAAGCGCGAGATCGGGTCGCTCAGCAGGAAGCGGCCCTCCTCCCACAGCATCATCGCCGCGACCGAGACGATCGCCTTGGTCATCGAGTAGATGCGAAAGATCGCGTCCCGGGGCATCGGATCGCGGGCCACTGGATCACGGGCGCCGAACGCCTCGTGGAAGACCAGCCGCCCGTTCCGCGCGATCGCCGCGACGGCGCCAGGGATGTGGCCCTTTTCGATGCGGCTGTTCAGCGCCGCGCGGAGCCGCGCGAGGCCGTCGAGGGACAACCCGGCCTCCTCGGGCCGCGCGATCGGGAGGGAATGCGTGCTCATGCGGGCGCTTCCTTCATGCTGAACGATGGAACGGCTAAGGCGTATCCGGAATCAACTGTACGCTTGATGGCCCGAGGGTTCGTGCCCATCCTATGCGCATGAACGCCCGTGAGGTGATCAGGACTCTCGAAGCTGACGGATGGGTGCAGGCGCGATCGAAAGGCTCGCATCGGTAGTTCCGCCATCCGGTCAAGCCCGGGCTTGTCACCGTTGCGGTGCATGGCGGGCGCGATCTGACTCCGCGAGACATAGCCTCGATCGAGCGGCAGGCGTCGCTCAAGCTGCGAAAGGACTAAGCGATGCCATTGCAGTTCTACCCAGCCCTGATCGAACAGGCGGAGGGCGATGGCCCGAGCGACGGCTACGGCGTGGTCTTTCCCGACATGCCCGGCTGCGTCAGCGGCGGCGACAGCGTACGGCTTGCCGCGACGAACGCGGCCGAAGCCCTGTCGCTGCACATCGAGGGCATGGTCGAGGATGGGTTGCCCATCCCGCCCACCGGTTCGCCCGACGGGCGCCTGCCCGAGTGGCTCGCCGATGTGCCCGGCGCGATCGTGGCGCGCGTGCTGGTGCCGGTCGAGATGCCCGGGCGTGCGATTCGCGCCAACATCACGCTCGATGAGGGGCTGCTTTCCCGATTGGATGCGGCGGCGGCGGCCGAGGGCACCTCGCGATCGGGTTACATCGCCCAGGCGGTGCGTGAGCGGCTTCGCGCCGCCCACGCCGGTAGTTGAGCCGCCGCTCACGGCGCAAATCCGGGCGAGAGAAAGGCGATCCGATCCTCTTCCAGCACCGCACACGTCAAGCGCCCGCCCAGCCCCGAGCCGGTATCGATCGCGATGCGGTTGGGCAGCACGACGGGGCTCGGCACGACGCTGTGGCCATGCACGATGACGGCGCCGAAGGACTGCTCCGAGGATAGGAACACCTGGCGGATGCCGCGCAAATCCACCGCCGATTGACGCGACAGCGGCGTGCCCGGACGGATGCCGGCATGGGCGAAGAAATAGCCCCCCTCGCGGTGGAAGTTGGGCAGCCCACGCAGGAACGCGATATGGGGCGCGGGCAGATCCCGGGGGACGGGGACGCCGGTTTCGTGCCACCAGTCGGTGGCCTCCGCGGCGCCGCCGTCGAGCGCGCCGAGCAACATCTGCTCGTGATCCCCGCGCAGGGTAATGATCCGCGGACCCGGCGCCGGCGCGGCGAGTAACGCGAGAACCCCGACACTCCGCGTATCGGCGCCGATCACGTCACCCAGATGGATCAGCACGGCCTGTGGGCTCGGTCGGGCGGCGAGATCGCCGCGGATGGCCGTGTGCATCGCTTGCAGCGCGGCAAGATCGCCACGCACGTCGCCCACCGCGTAGACGCGCCGGCCCGGCGCGAGCCAACCCGGCGCCTGCGCGAAAGCGAGCATGGTGCTGTCGCCCGCGAGCGGGCGGCGGGTCCATGTCGGGATGGAAGCGGCATCGAGCGTGGCGCGCAGCGCCCGCGGGCTGCGGCGCCTCACGCGGGGGCCTTGCGCGACACCTCGGGACTATGCGGCTATGGTCGCCCATCAGCAACCCGCAACGGAGGAGACCGATGGCCAAGACGATCCGCTTTCCGGTCGAAGCGTCCCACATCATGATGTTCGCCCGTGCCGTCGGCGATCCCAATCCCGTGTATCAGCGGAGCGAGGGCGCGATCGCCCCGCCGACGTTCCCGCAAGCGGTGGCGCAATTCGACCCGGAGTACCATCTTCGCCCGAGGCCCAGCGAGAAATGGTTCGGCTCCGCCAAGACGGCCTCGGGCGTCGAGGGCAAACCGAAGTCGCTCGGCGGCCTGCACGCCGAGCAGCATTTCGAGTACCGCCGTCCGCTGCGGGCCGGCGACGTGCTGACGGTCGAATACAAGGACGGCAAGACCTGGGAGAAGGAAAGCAAGCGCGCCGGCAAGCTGACCTTCCGCGAGAAGATCGCCGAGTACCGCGATCAGAAAGGCGAGCTGGTCGCGATCGCCCGCAGCGTGGGCGTGACCACCGAGCGTCCCGTGGACCAGGGTTGAGGAGGCGGCGATGACCCTCAAGGCAAGCCAGATCAAGGTCGGCGACACCCACAAGGAACGGGTAGCGGAGAACCTCTCGCGTACTCAACTGGTGATGTACGCGGGCGCCTCGGGCGACTACAACCCGCTGCATTCCGATGAACCCTACTCCACCCAGATCGCCGGCTATCCCAGCGTGTTCGCGCACGGGATGCTGACAATGGGGCTGACCGGCAAGATGCTCACCAACTATGTCGGCGATGGCCGGCTGACGAAGTTCGGCGTGCGCTTCACCAACCAGGTCTGGCCGGGCGACACGCTCGAGGCGACGGCGACGGTGACTGGGGTGAAGGAGGAGAACGGCCAGAAGCTGATCGAACTGGACGTCGCGACCGTCAACCAGGACGGCAAGGAGGTGGTGCGCGGTTACGCCGAGGCGCGCATCGACCCCTGATGTGGCTCGATAGGAACCAGCCAGCGCGCGACTATCTGGACGCGGTCCAGATGCCGGAGGCACGCTTGCACTTTTCGCAGTTCGGCGAGGACTGCCTGATCTGGCACTATTTCCACGAGAAGTGGGACGGGTTCTATGTCGATGTTGGAGCCCACGACCCGTTCCGCTACTCGAACACCTGCCTGCTTCACAAGTTCCGCCGATGGCGCGGCATCAACATCGACGCCGATTCCCGTGCCATCGACCGATTCAAGATCGCCCGACCGCGTGACATCAACGTACACATGGGCGTCGCGGCGGCGTCCGGACGGCGCACTCTGGCGCTGTTCGATGATGGGGCCGTGAACACATTCGACCCGGGCATCGCGGCGCGGGCGGAACAGCATTTCGGGAAGGCGACGGAGTCCGAGATCGAGGTGGCCCCGCTCGCCGAGTTGCTGGATCGGTTCTTGCCGCCCCAAACATCCATCGACTACATGAACGTCGATTGCGAATGGCTCGACGAGGAGGTCGTGCGGTCAAACGACTGGATGCGCCACCGCCCCACCGTCATCAGCGTCGAACTGCACGGCCTCGACCTTCAGGACCCGCTCGCCAATTCCTGCGTCCGGTTCCTGAAGGAACAAGGCTATGTGATCAGCGCGCATTATTTCTGCACGACGATCTTCGAGCGGCGACGCTAGCCCCGCCAGAATGGCTTGTTCGCCTCGTGCTCCGCCTCGGCATACGTCACGCCGATATCGCGAAGCAGATGACCGTCGAGATTTGCCAACGCCACACGGGAGCGGTAGCGGCGCCAGAAGATGCCGACGCGCGCCCAGACCGACCCGGTCTTGCGCCGTGACGGACCCCGGCGTTGCGGGACGGCCGCCGTCTGGCTGACGGGCCGAGCGGGTGACGCGATCACGAAATTGTGGGTCAGAGACGATCCGGACATCGGGACCTCCTGCGAATGATCCGATGGCCGTGAATTGGTGTTCCAACGCCCATCAGTAAAACGAATTGTGCTGATGGTCCCCATTACCTATATTGATGCCCATGAGCCTCCCCGCCGGCCTCGATCCCGACCTGCTCCGCGCCTTTGTGCTGATCGCCGAAGGGCATAGCTTCACCCATGCCGCCGCGATGGTCGGACGCACGCAGGCGGCGGTGTCGATGCAGATGAAGCGGCTGGAGGAGGCGCTGGGCCAGTCGGTGCTCAGCCGGGGCAAGGGCGGCGGGGTGGTGCTGACGCCGCACGGCCAGTTCCTGCTCGGCCGCGCGCGGGCGATCCTGGCACTGAACGACGAGGTGATGGCGACCTTCCGCACGCCACAGATCGCCGGCACGGTCCGGCTCGGCTCGCCCGACGACTACGCGTTCGGCTACCTGCCTCCGGTGCTCAAGCGCTTCGCCGAGACCCATCCGGCCGTGCAGGTGGAGGTGCTGTGCGAACCATCAGAGACGTTGACCGAACGACTGCACCGGGGCGAGCTCGACATAGCGCTGGTCTCGGAGGGGCACGGGATGCGCCGCCTGAAAGCGGTGCCGCTGTGGCGCGGCTCCTTGGTGTGGGTCACATCGACCCGCTATGCGCCGCATCGCCTCGACCCGCTGCCGCTGGCGCTGGCCACCCCCGACGAGAGCGAGAGCGGCTGCTGCTGGAGCGCGGAGGCGGTGCGGGCGCTCGATAAGGCTGGCCGCCGCTATCGGCTCGCCTACACCTCCAGCTCTCAGGTCGGCACGCAGGCGCCGGTGATGGCGGGGCTCGCGGTTACCGTGTCGGCGCAGGCTTGGCTGCCGGACGGGCTCCGCGCGGTGCGTCCGGACGAGGGCCTGCCGAATCTGCCCGACTATGGGATCGTCATGGTGACCGGCCGGCATGCGCGCCAGCCGGTGACGGATGCGCTCGCCAAGCATATCGAGGACAGCGCGAGCCTCGACGCAAGACTTGGCCGGGCCGCCTAGCAGAAAGGATTCGGGATTGGGTCAGCTTCAGGATCAGGTCGCGATCGTCACCGGCGCGGCGAGCGGGATCGGGCGCGCGATCGCGCGCCGCTTCGCCGAGGAAGGCGCGCGGGTCGTCATCGCCGACCTGAACGCGGACGCCGCGCAAGCAACCGCCGCCGAGTTCGCCGCCGCCGGCCTCACCGCGATCGGCGTGGCGATGGACGTGACCGATGAAGCGGCGGTGCAAGCCGGCGTCGATGGCGTCGCCCGCGGGTTCGGCCGGATCGACATTCTCGTCAGCAATGCCGGCATCCAGATCGTCCATCCGATCGAGGAATTTCCCTTCGCCGAATGGAAGAAGGTGCTCGCGATCCATCTCGATGGCGCCTTCCTGACCACCAAGGCGTGCCTCAAGCACATGTACGCGCGCGGCAGCGGCTGCGTCATCTACATGGGCTCGGTCCACTCCAAACTGGCGTCGCCCCTGAAGGCGCCGTACGTGACCGCCAAGCATGGCCTGATCGGGCTCTGCAAGGTGGTGGCCAAGGAGGGTTCCGCGCATGGCGTGCGCGCCAACGTCATCTGCCCGGGCTTCGTGCGCACGCCGCTCGCCGAGAAGCAGATCCCCGAGCAAATGGCGGCCCTCGGCCTGACCGAGGCGCAGGTGGTTGCCTCCATGCTGAAGGAGACGGTGGATGGGGAATTCACCACTGTCGAGGACGTCGCCGCCGCCGCGCTGTTCTTCGCCGCCGCGAAGACCAATGCGATGACCGGCCAGTCCCTCGTCGTCAGCCACGGCTGGTTCATGCAGTAGGGCTCAGTGGCCGGCCGGAGCGCCCTTCGGTATTCGCGGCAGGAACAGCGCCAACGGCCAGATGCACAGGGCAACGAGGCCGAGCAGCCAGAATATGTCGAGGTAGCTCATGACCTGCGCCTGGGTCTGCACCGCGTGCGCGATCGCCGTCAGCGAATGGCCGAAGCCATAGCCGTTGTACGGCGTCACCGACTCGGCCAGCCGCGCGTGATGAAACTGAGTTCGCCACGACAGCAGCGTCTGCACGCCAGAGATGCCGAAGCTGCCCCCGAGGTTGCGTGTCAGGTTGATCAGCGCCGAGGCCTGGTTGTTCTGATCCGCCGGTACGCCGAAATAGGAGACTGCGGTGATCGGAATGAACAGGAACGGTAGCCACAGAACCTGCAACATGCGCGCCTCAGAGACGTTCCACAGCGCGACGTCGAGATCCAGCCCCGAGCTTCGCCATATGCCCCAGCCGCTGCCGATCAGCGCCGCGGCGATCAGCCATTTCGGCTGGATCAGCCGCCCGGTGACGATGCCGGCGAGCGGCATCATGATGATCGTGGCGATCGCGCCGATGCCGAGCGTCAGTCCGGCCTGATAGGCGCTGTAGCCCATCAGCACCTGCGTCAGCTGCGGCAGCAGCTGCGTCGTGCTGATAAGCAGCAATCCGACCAGGAACATCAGCGCGCACGAGATCGCAAACGCTCGCGACTGCGCGAACAGCCGCAGATTGATGAGCGGCCGGGCGACGATCAGTTCCCACGCCACCAGCGTGACCAGCGCGATCCCGGCGACGACGCTCAGCCCGAGGATGAACGTCGAGCCGAACCCATCGTCGACGTCGAACCGGTCGAGCGCGACTTGCAGCGTGCCGAAGCCCAGCACGACCAACGCGAACCCGACATAGTCGATGCGCAGGCCCCCGTGCAGGAGCTTGCGGCGATCTTCCTGTAGCGCCTTCGGTTCCACGACGAAGGTATTTACCAGCAGCAACGACATCAGCCCGATCGGAAGGTTGATCAGGAACACCCAGTGCCAGGATAGATTGTCGGTGATCCAGCCGCCCAATACCGGCCCGATCGCCGGCGCGGAGATCACCGTCAGACCATACAGCGCGAATGCTTGCGCCCGCTGCCGAACCGGGAAGGTGTCGGCGAACATCGCCTGCTCCGTCGGCCCCATCCCGCCGCCGCCGGCGCCCTGCACCATGCGCGCGATCACCATCGAGGTCAGCGAGGTGGATAGCGCGCACGCCACCGACGCGGCGGTGAACACCGCGACGCAACCCATGTAGAAGCGCTTGCGCCCGATCACCGTCGCCAGCCACCCGCTGATCGGCAGGACGATCGCGTTGGCGATCAGATAGCTGGTCAGGATCCAGGTGCTCTCGTCGTAGCTCACCGCCAGCGATCCGGTGACGTCGCGGAGCGCCACGTTGACGATGGTGGTATCCAGCACCTGCATGAAGGTGGCGATCGAGATGACGACCCCGACCAGCCACGGATTGCGGTCTCCGGCGGCGGAGCGGGGCAGGAACTCCCGCGCCATCAGCGCAGCTTCACGCTCGGTTCAGCCGACATGCCCGGCGCCAGGAAATGCTTCCGATACTCGGTGCCGCCGAACACGATTTTGACCGGCACGCGCTGCACCACCTTCACCCAGTTGCCGGTCGCGTTCTCCGCCGGCAAGGCGCTGAACTGCGACCCGGTGCCGGACTGGAAACTGTCCACCTTGCCGTGGAACGTCACGCCGGGAACCGCGTCCACCGTGATCGTTACCGGCTGGCCCGGGCGCATCCCCGCCAATTCCGTCTCCTTGAAGGCCGCGTCGACCCACAATTCGTCGCGCACCAGCGCGAACAGCGGTTGTCCCGCCTGGACGACGTCGCCCACATTGACCGTGCGATGCGTCACCCGCCCGGCAACCGGGGCGGTGATGGTGGTATAGGACAGCTGCAATCGGGCGGTTTCGACCGTCGCCGCGGCCTGCTTCAGCCCAGCCTCGGCGGATACCGCTTGTGCCTTCGCCACCTCGATCTGCGCCCCGGCGCCTTCGACCCCCTGCTTCGCCGACGTGAGCTTCGCGGTGGCGGAGCGGAACGCCGCGTCGATCTGGTCGCGCTGCTGCTGCGTCACCGCCCGTGGGTTGATATGCTCGAAGCGCGCATGGTCATTACTCGCTTGGGTAAGGTCGGACTGCGCCACCGTCACCGCGGCCCTGGCCTGGTCGAGGTCGGCCTGGCGCACCAGAAGCTGTGCCCGCGTCTGCGTCACTTGCGCCTCCGCGCCGGCCTGCTGGGCGAGCGCCAGATCGAGCTTCGCCTGGTAATCGCGAGGATCGATCTCCAACAGCTTCTGGCCGGCGGCGACGTGCTCGTTGTCGGTGAACAGCAGGGCGGTGACGCGACCGGGAACTTGCGGCGACATCTGGGTTACGTAGCCGGCGATTTGCGCGTCGGTGGTGCTGACGTAGTTGCGTGCGTTCAGCCACCAGAGCACGGCGCCCGCCACGATGACGAGCGCCACGAGCACACCGAAGCCGGCGAGCCACGGATGGCGACGATACCACCTCTCCTTCGACAGCCTGGCTGGGCTGTCCAGTGTCCCGATATCCTCAAATTCCGCCTGATCCGGCTGGGTCCGCACGTCCATGTCCACGGCGTGATCCATTCGAAAATTTGACCGAACCGTTCAGTCAATCCCTTGGCAACTAAGCCGCCGCGCCCCAGTGTCAACCCGGCCGGGACAAAAGGGGCCCGATCACGATGTCGCAAGCGGAGGCGCTGTCCGAGGAAAAGCGAGCGCGGATCATGGCTGGCGCTGGGGCGGTGTTTGCCGCCGACGGGTATGAGGGCGCCAGCATGGCGAGCATCGCGGCCCGCGCCGGTGTCTCCAAGGGCACGCTGTACAATTACTTCCCCAGCAAGGCGGCGCTGTTCGCGGCCTATGTGGGCGAGGAGTGCCGCCGCAAGCTGGTCCACGTCTTCGACCTGGCCCACCAGGACGCGGCGCCGGCGGAGGCGGTACTCCACAGCGTCGGACAGCGGATGTTGGAGATCATGATCTCTCCGGCCGGACAGACGATCTATCGGGTGGTGATCTCCGAGGCGGCCAAGTTCCCCGAATTGGCCCGAGCCTTCTTCGATGCCGGGCCGGCGCGGGCGATCGACAGCCTGGCCGAGTGGCTGGCCGAACGGACCCGGCGTGGGGAGCTGCGCGTGCCCGACCCGGAATTCGCCGCCGAACAATTCTTCGCCCTCTGTCAGACGCGATTGGTGCTGCGTCAGAAACTAGGGCTGCTGGCGACGCCGACCCCTGGCGAGATCGAGCGCGTGGTCGATGCCACCGTGGCGATGTTTCTGTCGAACTATGCCGCCAAGCCGCCGCGTTGACCTCAGCCGCGCGGGGCCGCCCTACGACAACCCCTCGATCCGCCCCTGCACATCCAGCCGCATCGACTCGGCCGCCCGAACGCGGGGCAATCCCGGCATTGTCGAGAGGTCGCCGCAGATCGGACATCACGGATGGACGGGATGTGCCCGGCGGGGACGCCGAGTACGGTGGATCGGCGCTGGAGAGGCCGGTTCCGAGCGGAGTTCAGCCAGTTGTTCAGTAATAGGACTTCGTAGGCACCCTGCCGGCCACTCGCGCCCGCTCGCCGGCCCGATGAAGCAGCTCGCGCTTTGCGTCTGTACGGGCGCCACCCTTGTTTCGCATAGCGTCGACCGCCGCCGTGTCCTCGGAAATGCCAAGGCGTGTCTTTCGCGTCCGGACTCGCGCCTGCAATCCTCTAAGGGTGATTTTCTTCATCTGCATGAACCTCGGTCTTACGGCGGCATGAGGAGACTCAAATCGCCTCCCTCCTCGTGCACCCGACGCTGAAGATAGTCTTTGTCCAGGCGATGTGCGAGACGAAACAAAGCCTGTGCCTGGAGCAGTCGAGACGTGTCGCTGGGCGATGCCACCGCATGCTGAGCAAGCCGGTCAGCAATCAAGTCCTCGATGGGCGGGAGGGTAAGACCGGCGTCAGGCGATCGGATGACGACGTGCACCATCCGATGTTTATCGGTACGCCCCTCAAACAGGCTTCCCGATACCTGCTGCACCCCAAATTGGGGATGATTGGGATGGTAAAAGCCGATCAGCAGATGGCCGGCGCGGCGCTCGGGGCGAAACCCGGTCTCCCGCAGGGCCTTGCGGAACGCGGCATCGTCGGCTGTTACGAAGTCAAAATCGCCGGACGGGAACGCCCCATCCGTATAAATCGCGGTGGCCGCGCCGCCCACGAGAACAGCGTCGTGGCCCGTCTTCTGCCTGTAAAGGCTACATGCTTCAGCGAGCACCTCAAGGATCGCCGTGTACTCAGGTGCCAACGGCATGATGGCGGCCCTTAAGACAACCCCTCGATCCGCCCCTGCCCGTCCAGCCGTATCGACTCGGCCGCCGGCACTCGGGGCAATCCCGGCATCGTCGAGAGGTCGCCGCAGATCGCCACCACGAAGCCGGCGCCGGCCGACAGGCGCACGTCGCGGACCGGCAGGATGTGACCCGTGGGCGCGCCAAGCACGGTCGGATCGGCGCTGAAGCTGTACTGGGTCTTGGCGATGCATACCGGCACGCCTCCGAACCCCGCCGCCTCGAACCGCTCCAGCGCGCGCACCACGTGGGCCGGCAGCGCGATGTCGGCGGCGCGGTAGATCGCGCGTGCGATCGTTCGCAGCTTGTCGGCGAGGCCCATGGTGTCGGGATAAAGCGGCGCGTAGCGCGCCTGCCCGGCGTCGATCATCGCCAGCACGGCGCGCGCCAGGCCCTCGGCCCCGGCGGCGCCGTCCGCCCAGTGTGTGCAGGAAGCGACCTCCACGCCCAGCGCCGCCATCGCGTCGCGCACCACGTCCAACTCGTCGTCGGTATCGGCGGTGAAGCGGTTGATCGCGATCACGACCGGCAGGCCGAACTTTCCCATGTTCTCGACGTGCCGCGCGAGGTTCGCCACGCCACGCGCGACCGCCGTCGGATCCGGGCGGCCGAGATCGGCACGCGCCACCCCGCCCTGCATCTTCAGCGCGCGGATGGTGGCGACGACGACGCTGCCGGCCGGTCGCAGCCCCGCCAGGCGGCACTTGATGTCGAGGAATTTCTCGGCTCCCAGATCGGCGCCGAACCCCGCCTCCGTCACCACCACGTCGGCGAGGCGCAGCGCGAGCCGCGTCGCCATGACCGAGTTGCAGCCATGCGCGATGTTGGCGAACGGGCCGCCATGCACCAGCGCCGGTGATCCCTCCAGCGTCTGCACGAGGTTCGGTTGCAGCGCGTCGCGCAGCAGCACCGCCATCGCGCCGTCCGCCTTCAGGTCGCTTGCGGTGATCGGCCGCCGCTCGCGCGTCTCGGCGACGATGATGCGCCCCAGCCGCTCCTGGAGGTCGGCGAGGTCGCGCGACAGGCAGAACACCGCCATCACCTCGGAGGCGACGGTGATATCGAACCCGTCCTCGCGCGGCGCCCCGTTCGCCACGCCACCCAGCCCATTGACGATCGCGCGCAGCGCCCGGTCGTTGATGTCGAGCGCTCGGCGCGCGCTGATCCGACGCACGTCGATGCCGAGCGGGTTGCCCCAGTAGACGTGGTTGTCGACCATCGCGGCGAGCAGGTTGTTGGCCGCCGTGATGGCGTGGAAGTCGCCGGTGAAATGGAGGTTGATCTCCTCCATCGGCACCACCTGCGCGTGCCCGCCGCCGGCGGCGCCGCCCTTCTGCCCGAAGCTCGGCCCCACGCTCGGCTCGCGCAGGCAGATCGCCGCACGCTTGCCCAGCCGGTTCAGCGCATCGCCGAGGCCCACCGTCGTGGTCGTCTTGCCTTCGCCGGCCGGGGTTGGGCTGATCCCCGTGACGAGGATCAGCGCGCCCTCGGGCCGCTCCTCGACACTACGGATGAAGTCGAAGCCGATCTTCGCCTTGTACCGCCCGTAGGGCTCGATCGCATCGGCCGGAACGCCGAGCTTCTCGGCGATCTCCGCGATCGGGTGCAGCCGGGCGGCGCGCGCGATCTCCAGATCGCCCGGCATCTCAGGCCGCCTCGCGCCGGCTTATGCGCAGCTCGTTGAGCGCTTCTCCCATGGCGGCGACCGCGCCCGCCATGTCGGCCGGCGTCACCGCGCCGATGCAGCCGACCCGGAAACTCGGTTCGGGCGTGTTGTAGAAATTGCTGATAAGAAACCCGCGCCGCTTCAGCGCGTCCACGAACGCCTGAAGGTCCCAGGCGGGATCGGCGGGCGCGTGGACGTTGACGATGATCGGGCCCTGCGCGTCCGGCGCGAGGCACGGCGCCAGCCCCAGCCGGCGCACCCCGTCGTACAAGGTCCGCATGTTCGCGGTGTAGCGGGCGAGCCGCGCCGGCTGCCCCTCCGCTTCTAGGAAATCAATCGCCCGATCGAGCGCCGCCATCACCTGCGCCGGCGGCGTGAAGCGCGCGGAGCCGGGGCTCCGCACGCCTTGGGCGTAGAGGTCGGCGAGGTCGAGCGACCAGCTCCCGGCGTTGCCGGCCGATGCCGCGAGCCGATCGGCGCGCGCGACCGCGAAGCTGATGCCGGGCACGCTTTCGAGGCACTTGTTGGCGGTGAACACGACCGCGTCCACCTCGGGTTGCGTCGAGATGTCGAACGGCAGGGCGCCGAACGCCGAGACGGCGTCCACGATCATGCGCCGCCCCAGCCCGCGCACCACCGCGCCGATGGCGGAGATGTCGTGGCAGACGCCGGTGCCGGTTTCGCTGTAGACGGCGCCGACATGGCCGATCGCGTGGTCGGCGGAAAGCGCGGCGCCGACGGCGGCCGGATCGACCTGCCTATCGGGCACGACGGGCAGCTCCACGACTTGCCGCCCCGCGTCGCGGGCCAGCCGCACCATGCGCTCGGCGTAGGCGCCGCTCATCGGGACCAGCAGCTTGGCTCCTTGGGGCAGGAAGGTGCGGATCGCCGCCTCGGTGACGAAATGCCCGCACCCTGGAAGCGGCAAGGCCGCGTGCTCGTCCTCTCGCCCGCCCGCCAGGGCCAGCACCCGCCGGCGAAGCCGCGCGTAGAACTCCCGGAACGAGTTGTCCCACGGCGCGAGGTCCACGTTCATGGCCTCGCGCACCTCCGGCCGCGTGGCGACCGGGCCGGGGATCAGCAACAGCATGACGAATCCTTCCTGCGAGCCGGCAGGCTTTGCCACGCCGCATCCGCTAAATCCACCCGCGCGGAAGCACGGTTGGAGCATAATAGGCGCCGACCTAGGATAGCGCGCCATGAACCTCCCCTTCGCCCTCCCCGACTGGATGCCCTGGTGGGCGCCGACCATCGTGCTCGTACTGGTGCTGCTATGGCTGCTCGCCTTCCTGCTCGTGCCGTTCAGTGTGATCGGGGTGAAGTCGCGGCTGGACGGGCTGGAGGCGCGGCTGGACGATATCCAGGCGGAGATCCGCACCCTCGCGCTACGCCTCCCCGACGCGGGACACGCGATCGAGTTCGACGATCTGTACGCCGCTCCGCCCGCGGAGCCTGCGCCGGCGCCGTCCCGTCGGCCGCCGCCATTCTCCCGACCGCCAATCCCTCCGGCGGCTCACCAACTGGATGATCCCGACCATCCCCTGACCGCCCCGAGCCCGCCGCAGGGTGCCGGGCGCCCGCTTCGCCCTGGACCGGCGCGCCCGCCCCGTGACGGGCGGACCGAGCCGAGGCTGGATTGGCCACGGTAGCATGGCTTGCGAGGAGGATCGCGGATGAATGGAATGGTCGAGCGCGCCGGTTACGGCTTTATTCCCGGGCCCTTCCAGTATTCCGCCGGCGTCGCGGCGCGACCTGGATTTGCAGTCGAACGGGTGCGATTTGCCCAGCCGGTGCCGCTCGCGGACGGCTTCGCGCGGATAGAAGCCTTCCTGAAGGCGGAACTTCAGCCGCTCGCGGCTTTCTGCGCGTGTGAGCTGAGATCGCCGGCGCCATTCACCGACGCGGGGTTCATCGCGTTCAACCGCGACTACGTCGGCACGCTGGAGCGCTGGGGGATTGTCGCCGGCGACGTGAACCCGGTGGCACGCAGCAATGTCTGCCCCGAGATCGCGCCGCCCCCGACGCCCAGCTTCCATGCGTTCTGTTATGCGCGGCCCGCGGTCGATGCCGCGCGTTCCTTCGTCGTGGCCGGCAGCGGCGAGGCACGGGAGGGGGCGGGGACATACCGCGAGAAAACGATCCGCTACGGCGAGACGAGCCCTGGCGCCATCGTCGAGAAGGCCCGCTTCGTGGTGGGACAGATGGAACGCCGGATGGCGGCGATGGACGTCGGCTGGAGCGCGACCACCGCGACCCAAGTTTACACCGTGCATGACTTCCATGCCGTGATGGGCGCCGACATCGTCGCCCGCGGAGCGGCGCCGGATGGAGTGGCCTGGCACTTCTGCCGTCCCCCGGTGCTCGGGCTGGAGTTCGAGATGGATTGCCGCGCGGTGCATCGAGAGCGGGTATTACCGGTTTGACTTGACGAATGCGGCCACCTCATACTTGAGCCGATCAACGCGCATACGTTGGCGGCGTGAAAGCAAAGGAGAGGGACGTGGGGACAAGGCTCAGCATGGGGCGCGGCTTGCTCGCGGCCGGCGCGTTGCTTCTCGGCATCATTAGCGCGGAGGCCGCGACGGTCGGGCCGGTGACCGATCCGATCGGCGTGATCCGAGTGGCCAAGGGAGCGCCCATCGTGATCGGCGGCTATTGGGTCCTGTCGGGCGCCGACACCGCCCTCGGTCTCGATGAGAAGCGCGGCGTCGAGATCGCGATCAAGGACGTGGGCGATTCGTTGCTCGGTCATCCGATCAAGCTCGATGCCGAAGACGACACATGCAGCGCGGAGGGCGGCCAGACCGCCGCCACCAAGCTCGCCGCCACGCCGAATATGGCGATCGTGCTTGGCCCCGCGTGCTCCTCGGCCGCCACGCCCGGGGCGCCGATCCTCTGGCAGGCGGGCATCGTCGATATCTGCACCGCCTGCACGGCGCCGGCGCTGACCGCATCGGACCGCAAACCGGAGTATGACGGCTTCGCCCGCACCGTCTTCAGCGACAGCGAGCAGGGCAAGGCGGACGCCACTTACCTATTCAAGGTGGCGGGCGTGAAGACCGTCGTGACGCTCCACGATGGCAGTCCGTACGCCCAGCAGCTCGTCACCGTGATGGCGAACAATTTCGAGCAGATGGGCGGCAAGGTGCTGTCCCGCGAGGCGGTCGCGCCCACCGACGTCGATATGCACCCGGTGCTGACGCGCATCGCCAGCGAGAAGCCGGACGCGATCTATATGCCGATCTTCACCGCCGCCGCCGCGCAGGTCCTTCGCCAGTCGAAGGAGGTGCCGGGCCTCGAGCATACAACGCTCATGGGCGGCGCTTCGCTGCTGTCGCCGGACTTCATCGAGGCCGCCGGCCCCGCGGTCGTCGGCTTTCGTATCGGCTATCCGGACATTTCTCCGGAGTCGATGGGCAAGGGATACCCGAACTTCGTCGCCGAGTACACCAAGGCGTATGGCGAGGCGCCGATCTCGGGCTTCCATGCCAATGCCTATGACGCCGCCATGCTGGCGTTCAAGGCGATCCAGGCGGTCGCCAAGACCGACGCGGCTGGCAACCTCTATATAGGCAAGAAGGCGCTGCGCGACGCGGTGTTCGCCACCAAGTTCGACGGCATCAGCGGCCCGATCGCGTGCGACCAGTACGGTGAGTGCTCGCAGTTCAAGCCGTCCGTGCTGGAGTTCACCTCCGCCGATCCGAAGACCTTCAAGCTCGGCACGAATCCGAAGAAGATCTGGCCGTAGGCGGATTTCCTTGCTCGGCGATGCCGGCTCCGATCCACACCTCTCCCGCTAGCGCGGGAGAGGTGTAGCGCGTGGCGCTTTCGGTTACCGCCCGCGAGCCTTGGCTTGCCGCCCTGGCTCGCCTCAACGCCGTCGATCTCGTTCTCTGGGCGCTGCGGATCGGCGTGCTCGCCGTGGTGGTGGGCGGCACCATCGGCTCCCTGATCAAGGACCGCTACACCTTCGCGCAGTGGTTCGACTTCGTCGTGTTCGGGCTGACGATCGGGAGCATCTACGCGCAGATCGCCCTTGGCTACACGATGGTCTACGGCGTGCTGCGACTGATCAACTTCGCCCACGGCGACATCATGATGTGCGGCGCGTTCGCCGGATTCTTCGTCGCTCGCCCGCTCTCCAACTCCGGCTTCCTTGACAGCCACGCGGTGCTTGGCATGGCGGCGATCCTCGCGGTGGCGATAGCGGTCTCCACCGGGATCTCGCTGCTGACCGAACGGCTCGCCTACCGCCCGTTCCGTCGCGTGCAGGGGCTGGCGCCGCTGATCTGCGCGATCGGTGTGTCGTTTTTCCTGGAACAGACCTTCCGCGGCCTCTTCGGCTCGGCGGTGAAAGCGTATCCAAGCCCGCGCTGGCAGGCCGACGCCTACCATTTCGCCGGCCTGACGCTGCCGCGCATCGACGTGCTGGTGATCGGGCTAGCGCTGGTGTTCATGGCGATCCTCTACGGGATCGTCCAGCGCACCCGGATGGGCACCGCGATGCGCGCGGTCTCGGAGGACCCGGAGGCCGCAGCGCTGATGGGGATCGACGTGGACAAAGTAGTGGTGTTCACCTTCATCCTCGGCGGCGCGATGGCGGGGATCGCCGGTGTGTTCTATGCGTTCCTCTACAAACAAGTGTTCTTCTTCATGGGGTTCACGCCCGGCATCAAGGCGTTCGGTGCGGCGGTGCTGGGCGGCATCGGCAGCATTCCGGGCGCCATGCTCGGCGGCTTCTTCCTTGGCCTCGTCGAATCGGTCGGGCCGGCGCTGTTCCTCGACGGACTCGGCATTCCCGCCCCTTATCAGTTGCGCGATCTGATCGCCTTTACCTTGCTGATCATGGTGCTGATCTTCCGCCCGCAGGGCCTGCTCGGCGAGCGGATGGCGAAGAAGCGGGCCTGAGCGGATGTTGCGCACGGCCTCCTCGCGAGGGCTGCTGTTCGGGGTGATTGGCGTCTACCTCGCCGCGGTCGGCGTGCTGCTGATGCTGCACAACCGCTGGATCGTGATCGGCACGTTGAGCCTGGGGCAGGCCACTCTGGTGCTCCTGGGGATCGGCGCCGGCATCACCGCGGTACCGCGCGGCGCGATCGGCGAGCGCCTCGCCGGCGGAGCTGTCGCGGGGCTGATCACCGGCGCGCTCGTCGCGGCGCTCACCGCGCTGATCGCGCTGGTGCCGCTCCGCTCGATCTTCATCGCGCTGTCGCCGGATCTTCTGGCCATGTTGACCGTCGGGCTGCGTTTGCGGAACGGCGTCGCGCTGTTGCTCGGCGCGGGACTGATCCTTGGAGTCTTGGGGGCGGCTCTGCGGATCAGTCCAATTGCCCTCCGCCGTGCACTGATCGCCGGGGTGGGAGCGGTTGTGATCGCCGGCGTGTTTCAGGAATTGATCCAGCTGATGCTGCAATACGAGGGCACCATCGGCGCGATCCGCGATTTCCTCTACACCTGGGAAGGACTCACGCCGAAAGGCGCGGTCACGGTCTTCGCGGGTGCCGTGCTGGTCCAGCTTGTCTGGTCGCGCACCATGGGGCGACGCCAAGCCCCGCTCGACGATCGAGGGCGGCAGCGCCAGCGGATGGTTCGCGCCGGCGTGGCGCTGCTCGTGCTCGCGATCATGCCGGCCCTTGCCGGCGCCTATATCGGCCAGGTGCTGATGCTCGTCGGCCTCTACATCCTGATGGGGATGGGCCTCAACCTGGAGGTCGGGCTGGCCGGCCTTCTCGATCTCGGCTTCGTGGCGTTCTTCGCGGTGGGCGCCTACAGCATGGCGCTGCTCACCGCCGACAGCCCGCACGCGCTGCTGCATCTGTCGTTCTGGGCGGCGTTGCCGATTTCAGTGCTGCTCTCGGTCGCGGTCGGCGTGGTGTTCGGCCTGCCGGTGTTGGGCGTGCGGGGCGACTACCTCGCGGTCGCCACCCTGGGACTGGGCGAGATCGTCCGCGTGCTCGTGCTGTCGGACTTCGCCGCCCCGTTGCTCGGCGGCGCGCAGGGCATCTTGCAAATCCCCAAGCCGCGGCTGGCCGGCGTGACCCTCGGCAACCCCGTGCAGCTCTTCTATCTTACGCTGATCGCATCCGCCGTCGCCGGTTTCGTCGCCTGGCGGCTGGAGAGTTCGCGGATCGGGCGCGCCTGGACGGCGCTGCGCGACGACGAGGACGTGGCGCAAGCGTTGGGGATCAACCTGGTCCGTTCCAAGCTGACGGCCTACGGGCTCGGCGCCGCGTTCGCCGGGCTGGCCGGCGCGATCTTCGCGGTCATGCTCAGCTCGGTCTATCCGTCCAGCTTCCAGCTCCTGGTGTCGATCAACGTGCTGGCGCTGATCATCGTCGGCGGCATGGGCAGCTTGCCGGGCGTGGTGCTCGGCTCGGTGGCGCTGATCGGGCTGCCGGAACTGCTGCGGGAATTCGGTGAATATCGCTATCTGTTCTACGGCGCGGCGCTGATCGTGATGATGCGCTGGCGCCCGGAAGGGCTGTGGCCGTCCGAGGTGCGCCGTCGGGAACTGCACGACGCCGACGAGGCCGCCTTGGTGGACGAGGGCGCCGACCTGCTGCCGGCACGGCTGCGATGACGATCCTTGCATGTCGCGCCATGACGATGCGCTTCGGCGGACTGACCGCGATATCCGCGCTCGATCTGGCGGTGGCGGACGGCTCCATCCACAGCATCATCGGTCCGAACGGCGCCGGCAAGACGACCGTGTTCAACTGCATCACCCAGAACATTCGTCCGACCGCCGGCGAGGTGTGGTTCGGTGCGCGGCGCATCGACGGATTGACACCCGACCGGGTCGCCGAGGCGGGGATCAGCCGCACCTACCAGAACATCAGGCTGTTTCGGAACATCAGCGCGATCGAGAACCTGCTGGTCGGGATGCACCTGCATCTGCGCTCGAGTTGGTGGGGCGCGGTGCTGAACACGCCGGCGACCCGCGCCGACGAGGCGCGGGCGCACGCCGAAGCCATGCGCCTGCTCGGCTTCGTCGGGCTGCGTGGCCGGGGCGACGTGTTGGCACGCAACCTTCCCTACGGCCTGCAACGCAGGCTGGAAATCGGGCGCGCGTTGGCGACGCAGCCGAAGCTGCTGCTGCTCGATGAGCCGACCGCCGGTATGAATCCGCACGAGACGACCGAGATGATGCGCTTCATCGAGGAGGTGCGGACGCGCTTCGCGATCACCATCCTGCTGATTGAGCATCAGATGCGCGTCGTCATGGCGATGTCCGACCGGGTGACGGTGCTCGACCACGGCGCCAAGATCGCCGAAGGCCCCCCCGCCGCGGTGCAGCACGATCCGGCGGTGATCGAGGCCTATCTCGGCGTGCGGGCGTCCGCCTGATGGCGCTACTGGAGATAGAGGCGATCCACGTCTTCTACGACCGGATCGAGGCGCTGAAGGGCGTCTCCGTGGTGGTCGAGGAGGGCCGGATCGTCACCCTGATCGGCGGCAACGGAGCGGGAAAATCGACGACGCTGCGCGCGGTCAGTGGGTTGCTGCATCCGCGCATGGGGGAGATCCGCTACGAAGGCAAACCGCTTGCCGGCCTCGGCGCGCACGTGATCGCCGCGATGGGGCTGGTGCAGGTGCCGGAAGGACGGCGCATCTTCGGTCGGCTGACGGTCGAGGAGAACCTCGCGATGGGCGCGTTTCCCCGCCGCGATCGCGCCGGCGTGGCGGCCGACCGGGAGCGGCTGATGACGCTGTTTCCCCGCCTGCGCGAACGGCTGCGCCAAGTGGCCGGGACGTTGTCGGGCGGCGAGCAGCAGATGGTGGCGATGGCGCGCGCGCTGATGGCCCGGCCCCGCGTGCTGCTGATGGACGAGCCGAGCATGGGCTTGGCGCCGATGGTGGTCGAACAGGTGTTCGAGACGATCCGCACGATCAACGCGCAAGGCGTGACGGTGCTGCTGGTCGAGCAGAACGCGCTGATGGCACTGTCGATCGCCGACACTGGCTACGTGCTGGAGAGCGGCCGGGTGATGCTGAGCGGCCCTGCGGCCGACCTGCTGCATGACGAACGCGTGCGGACCGCGTATCTTGGCTAGGTGAACGGGAGTCCCGGATGCGTGTTCTCGTCATGGGCGGCGGCGTGGTCGGCGTCACCACCGCCTATCAGCTGCAACGCGACGGCCGTGACGTCGTGCTGATCGAGCGCAATCCCGAGGTCGCGGCCGAGACCAGCTGGGGCAACGCAGGCATGATCGCCCCGGGACATTCCTTCGTCTGGTCCTCGCCCAAGGCGCCGATGATCCTGCTCAAGTCGCTGGTGCGGGCCGATCAGGCGCTGCGCTTCCGCCCCTCGGCCGATCCGCGTCTGTGGGTCTGGTCGGCGCGGTTCCTGGCGCAGTGCACGCAAGCCCGCGCGACCGCCAACACGCTTCGCAAGCACCACATCGCCACCTATTCGCAGCGAATCCTGCGCGAGACGGTTGCCGATGAGGCGATCGAATACAGCCGCAACGATCGCGGCATCCTGTACTTCTATCGCAGCGCGGCGTCGTTCGAGGCCGGAGTCGCGCATATGCGGATTCTCGCTGACGATGGCCAGGAAATCCAGGTGTTGGACCGTGATCAAGTCGTCGCGCTGGAACCTTCCCTCGGCCCGGCGCGCGAAAAGATCGCCGGTGCCATCTACTGCCCCACTGATGAGACCGGAGACTGCAACCGATTTGCCCGCGCGCTCGCCGCCATCTGCGCGGCACGCGGGGCGGAGTTCCGCACCGGCACGGCGGTCGATGCGCTCGAGGTGGAAGGCGATGCCGTCACCGGCGTACGCTGCGGCGCCGAGCGCATCGTCGCCGATGCCTACGTGGTGGCGCTCGGCAACCAGAGCCCGATTCTCGCGCGAAGGATCGGCGTCGATCTGCCGGTCTACCCGATCAAGGGCTACTCGCTGACCATCCCGATCGGTAACCATCGCGCCGCGCCGACGATCGGCGCGATCGACGAGGACAATCTGGTTGCCATCACCAGCTTCGGCGACCGGATGCGGGTAACCGCGACGGCGGAGTTCGCCGGCTACGACACGCGCCACAAGCCCGCCGATTTCGCCTTCATGGGCAACGTGGCGCGCGAGCTTTATCCGGATGGCGCCGATTACGACCGCGCGGAAATGTGGGCCGGGCTGCGGCCGATGACGCCGACGAACCTGCCGGCGCTAGGGCGCGGCCGATACCGGAACCTCTGGTTCAACACCGGCCACGGCCATATCGGCTGGACCATGTCGCACGGCACCGCGCGGATCACCACCGACCTGATCGCCGGGCGAGAGCCGGCGCTGCCGGCGACCGGCCTCGCGGTCTGACACCAGGAGACTAGCGATGCTCGACCTCGGAACACTCGACTGCGCACTCGACGCGGGCATCGCCCGGCGCGCCGCGATCGGGCTGTTGGTGCTGGCGACCGACCAGACGATGGAGCACGAGTTCCGGCGGCTTGTGCGATTGGACGGCGTCGCGACGTATCATGCGCGGCTCTACAACGACGCCGATGTCACGCCCAATACGCTGGCCGCGATGCGCCCGCTGATCGCGCCGGCCACCGCGCTGATCCTGCCAGGACTGCCGCTCGACGTGATCGCCTTCGGCTGCACCTCGGCGAGCATGGTGCTAGGGGAGGAAACGGTGTTCGCCGAAATCCACAAGAGCCGACCCGGCATCGCCACGACGACCCCGATTACCGCCGCGTTCGCCGCTTTCCGCGCGCTTCGGGCACGACGCATCGGCGTCCTGACACCCTATTCGCCGGCGGTGAACGCCAAGGTCTCCGCCTACATCGCTGCTCGCGACATCGACGTGGCGGCGTTCGCCACGTTCGACAAACCGGACGATCGCGAGGCGGCGCGCATCGACGTGGCCTCGATCGCCCGCGGCGTCCGGGCGCTGGCGCGCAGCACGACACTCGATGCGGTGTTCGTCGCGTGCACCAGCCTGCGCCTCGCCGAATCGGTCGAGGAGATCGAGGGGGAGGCGGGCATTCCCGTGACGTCGAGCGATCATGCGCTCGCATGGCATTGCCTGCGCCTCGCCGGGATCACGGAACCGATCGCCGGCGCCGGTCGGTTGTTCCGCCTATGACGTACGACGTGGTGATCGTCGGCGGCGGCGCGATCGGCAGCGCCATCGCGTATTTCCTGATGCGGGAGCCGGGGTTCGCCGGATCGGTTGCCGTGGTGGAAAGGGATCCGACCTATCGTACGGCATCCACGACGCTGTCCGCCGGTGGCGTCCGCCAGCAATACTCAACCGAGGTCAACGTTCGGATCGGGCAATTCGGCATCGGCTTCATGCGCGACGTCCCGACTACGCTGATGGTCGACGATGAGGCGCCCGCGATCAGTTTGCGCGAGCAGGGCTACCTGTTCCTTGCGAGCCCCGACGGACTCGCGGATTTGCAGGCCAACCACGCGCTACAACGCGGCCTCGGCGTCGCCGTGGAACTGCTGCCGGTCGGGGCCCTGCTTGGCCGCTTCCCGTGGCTGAGCGGGACGGGGCTCGCGGCGGGGTCGATCGGGCGCGATGAGGGCTGGGTCGATCCCTATAGCCTGCTGCAAGCCTTCCGGCGCAAGGCCCGCTCTCTGGGTGCCGTCTACCTCCACGACGAGGTGGTGGGACTGCGGCGGACGGGCGAGCGCGTGTCCGACGTGAGGCTGGCGAGCGGAGAGCGGCTCTCCTGTGGCATCGTCGTGAACGCCGCCGGTCCGCGGTCGCGCGCCGTCGCGGAGATGGCCGGGCTCACGCTGCCGGTGGAGGCCCGCAAGCGCTGCGTATTCGTCGTCGACTGCAAGACACCGATCCCGTCCTGCCCGCTGGTGATCGACACCAGCGGGGTCTGGTTCCGACCGGAGGGCGGCCACTTCATTTGCGGCGTGTCGCCGCAGGAGGAATGCGATGCCGAGGATTTCGGGCTGGAGGTCGAACACGACATTTTTCCGGACGACCTCTGGCCGATTCTCGCCGGGCGCGTCCCCGCTTTCGAGGCATTGAAGGTCGTGGGGTCTTGGGCCGGCCATTACGAATATAACGTCTTCGACCACAACGGCATCCTTGGCGCGTCGCCGGACGTGCCGAACCTGGTTTTCGCCACCGGCTTCAGCGGCCACGGCCTGCAGCAATCCCCTGCGGTCGGGCGCGGCATCAGCGAGCTGATCGCCTTCGGCGAGTACCGCTCGCTCGATCTGCGGCCATTGTCGATCGAGCGCATCCTGGAAAGTCGTCCGCTGTTCGAGCGCAACATCGTCTGACCGGCTCACGGCGCTCTCGTTAAGCTCTCGTTAACGGGTCCGGGGCATAACCGGGCCGGGACATCGAGTCCGCATCGGCGAGAGTGGGACGATCGTGAGGCCGCAATGGAGGATCCGCATCATTGTGCCGGTCGCCGCGGCGGCCCTGCTGATCGTGGCGGGCGGCACCTTCGCCGCGGTGCACATGACCTCATCACCCGCATGGCACAGACCGTACTGGAAGACGCTGTATGCACGCCCCGGTGCCATCCCCTTCCCGCGTGGCAATCCCTACACCCCAACCGAAGCCGCGCTCGGCCGTCGCCTGTTCTTCGACCCGGCGCTGTCCAATTCCGGCACGCTCGCCTGTGCCGGGTGCCATGAGCCGTCGTTGGGCTGGTCCGACGGGCGGGCGCGTGCCATCGGCGATAGCGGTGCGACCTTGGCCCTGCGCACGCCGACGCTGATCGACGTCGCCTGGGTGCCGGTGCTCGGCTGGGACGGCAAGTTCCGGAATCTGGAAAGCGTCGCCTTCGCGCCGATTACCGCAGCGGATAACATGAATCTCACCGAGGCCGAACTGGTACGCAGATTGTCGGCCTCGGCCGAATATCGCGCTGCTTTCGCCCGCGCCTTCCCGGATGGGGCGATCTCGCGGAGACACGTCGAGCAGGCGCTGGCGACGTTTGAGCGTACGATCGTGGCGGGCGAGGCGCCGTTCGACCGCTGGATTGGCGGTGACGCAAGCGCGATCAGCACGGCGGCGAAGCGTGGTTTCGATCTGTTCAATGGCCGCGCGCGTTGCGCTTCCTGCCATTCCGGCTGGGCGTTCACCGACGGGTCGTTCCATGACGTCGGCTCCGCGACCGGGACCGATATCGGACGCGGCCTGCTGTTCCCGACCTCGGTGAAGCTGCGTTACGCTTTCAAGACGCCGTCGCTGCGCGACGTAGCCCGGCGCGCGCCGTACATGCACGACGGGTCGATACCCACCCTCGACGCGGTGATCGCTCTCTACAATCGCGGTGGGATCGCCCGGCCAAGCCGGGCCGAGGCGATCGGCGAATTGGGCCTGACCGCCTCGGACGAGGCCGACCTCGTGGCGTTCCTGGAGACATTGAATGCCGACCGGCCGTCACCGTTGCCGCGGGCGGAACGGTGATGGCCCATACGAGACGGCAAACTCCTCGGCCTACACAATCGGAAACGCCAAGCCGATGCCGAGCAACGCGGTGATGAAAGCCGCCCCCACCAGACGGCGCAGCAGACGCTGGCTCGCCGCTCCCCTCGGCACCGCGACCGCCGCGGGACAATGCCCGATAACCTCCAATCCAGTGGCGAGCAGCATGACAAAACCCTTTCTTGTTGCATCAACGCCGTCGCATTTTTCGTCAAAGAGGTTAACAATAGGTTTATGGCCCGGCCTACAAATAACTCATGTGACGGGACTCGCTCCTTTTTTGGCGATCCGACGTCGGCTCGCGTGCCGGTTCCCTCGCCTTCATCACCTCATGTGGCTCGCCGCGATGGCGAGCGTGCTCTGGAGCAACGCCGCGAGCGCCCACGTCAAATGGTTCTGCGCATACAACGTCTTTACCCGCCCGCGCGCGCTGAACCTGGTCTGGACCAGCAACTTCCGTGACGTCCTGCTGCTGGGCGTCGGCGTCCTGCTGGTGGCGTGCATCATCGAGGGGCTGAAGATCGGCGAACTCCTGCTCGACGGCATCAACGAGTTTTCGACGCTGATCGAGGGGCAGATCGAGACCCTGATGCGCGCGTCCTACGGCGCGTTCTTCATGTGCCTGTGGACGCTCGGCGACATCATCCTGACGCCCGAACTGAAGACCCACGTCGCCTTCATCCCTTGGCTGCAACTCTCGATCGCGATCGGAATGCTGTGGCGGCCGACGATGGTGTGGTCGGCCGGCGGCATCGCCATTCTGTACGCGCTGGGAATACGCGACTATGGCCTGTACCACATGCTCGACTATCCGATCTTCCTCACCTCGGCCGCCTACCTGGCGATGGTTGGGTCGGGACGAACCTGGTTCGACCTGCGTCCGCTGGACGTGCTCCGTTGGGGCGCCGCCATAACGCTGATGTGGGCCTCGGTGGAGAAATGGGCCTATCCGCAATGGACCTACCCGCTGTTCGTTATCCATCCCGACATGGCGATGGGCTTGAGCCGCCGGTTCTATATGTGCGCCGCCGGGTTCGCGGAGTTCAGCCTGGCGTTCGCGATGCTGTGGACGCCGCTGGTGCGGCGCTCCGCCGCCGTGATCCTGCTTGCGATGTTCATTGGCGCGATCGGACCGTTCGGCAAGATCGACGCGATCGGTCACGCGCCCATCATCGTGGTGTTGCTCGCCGTCGCGGTGGACCAGCGGCCGCGCGAGGCGCGCAAGCCCGTGGCGCTCGCGCCGGTGGTGTACTGCCTGGCGCTGGCGAGCACCGTCGCCTGCTATTACGGGCTGCATGTCCTACTGTTCGGCGCCGCCGCGACGCCGGCCTGACGTCGCGATGGAGTGCCGAGGCGGCTAGCGCACGTCCACGTCGAGACGCATCCGGGGATGGATAGCGCAGAGTACGACGAAGTGCCCCGCGATGGTGAAGCGGATGTCGGAATGACGCCCGGGTTCCTGGTCACCGGAATCGAACTTGAACTCCGGCGTGTCGACATACGCGTGGTGGCGAACCTCGCCGTCGTCATTGATGACGCGCACCGTGTCGCCGCGACGAATGACGAGGACGCCGGGGTGGAACTGCTCATTACGCTGCGAAATGCGCAACACGGGATGCTCCGGCGCCGAGGACGGCGCCGACGCGATAAGCGCCAGGCCCGCTGCCGCCAGCACAAGAGCCGCCGCGGTAATGGTGCCTGTCAGTCGCCAGCCGACGCCGGGCCCATCGCGTGTGGGTGCCACCGGACCCTCCTCACTATCGCGGGGGTGATCAGTGCCCGCGCGTCAAGGGATCCAGAACGCGCATATCCGTCTTAACCGCAGGTTACCGCGCGCCGCTCAGCGCCAGCGGCGATGAAACCATAGCCACTGGTCGGGGTGCTCGCGGACCCATCCCTCGATGATGCAAGTCACCATCTGCATGGTCGCGGACACGTCGACGGACCCATCAAGTTCGCGCGGCAGGTCGAGCGGCCCCACCGCGTCCACACGGAAGCGAGCGCCGGGCAGACGGATGACGCGCACGCCGACCACGGGGCAGTCGAACCGCCGAGCCAGACGCGCAAGCGAAGGATTGGCCTTGCACGTCCGCCCGAAGAACGTCACGTCGACGCCGCGCGAGAAATGCTGATCGACCAGCATCCCCAGATGCTCGCCCCGACGCAGCGCCCCCGCCATTTCGAGCGGCGCTTCCATCCGGGTACGGATCAGCCGGCCCATGAGGGGCGCCCGGATGCGGGCGATCTCGGCGGCGACGACACGGTTGTTGGGCATCCGGTAGATCACGGCCGAAGGCAGCCCGTGTGCCGCGGCCGCGACCGCCGGCAGCTCCCAATTGCCGAGATGGGCGGCAAAGCAGAGCGCCGGGAGACCGTCGTTCAGGAGTTCGTAGAATAATTGCGCGGAATCGGTCTCGATCCGGCCGACGCCGGGGTGCTCGGGATCGAAATCCCAGAGCCGGCCGAGATGGACGTATTCGCCGACGACGCGGCCCAGATTCTCCCACGCACCGCGCAGGGTTGCCTCGATCCAGGCGCTGTTCCGCTCAGGAAAGGCAGCGCGCAGGTTCGCCTGGCCGATGCGGTGCGCCGGAGTGAACGGCCCCAGCCGTCGCGCCGCCGCCCCGCACAGCGCCGAGGCGCGGTTAGGATCGGTGCGGGCGAGCGTGCGCAGCAATCCGACGGCCAGGCCGCCGAGCAGGCGTTCGACAAGAGGAAGCGGCGACGTCACACGATCAGAGCGCGACCACGATCTTGCCGAATACGTCGCGCGCCTCGAGACGTTCCAGGCCGACCCGCAGATCGTCCAGCTTGTATTCGGAATCGATCACCGGCCGGACGCCTGCGCCGATCCGCCCCAGCCCGCGCGACAGCGCCGCGAGCGGCGCGCCGAACGAGCCGATGATCCGGTACTGCTGCTGAAACAGCTGCATCAGGTTGAGGTTGCCGCTCGGCCCGGAGGTGGCGCCGCACGTCACGAGGCGTCCGCCGCGTCGCAGCGACAGCAGCGAACCGCTCCACGTCTCGGCTCCGGTGTGTTCGAACACGACGTCCACCCCGCGCTTGGCGGTGATCTTTCGCACCACGCCCTCGAACCGGTCCTCGCGATAGTTGATGACGTGATCGGCCCCCAGCGCACGTGCCTTCTCCGCTTTCGCGCCGCTGCCGACGGTCGTGATGACGGTGCAGCCGATCGACTTGGCGATTCGTATGGCGATGCTGCCGATGCCGGAGCCGCCGGCGTGGATCAGGATCCACTCGCCGGGTTCTAGACCGGCGTTGTCGAACAGCATGTGCTCGACCGTCGAGTAGGCGACCGGGACGCAGGCGGCGTCGCGCGGGTCGACGCCGATCGGGATCGGAAGCGTCAGGCGCGCGGGGTGGGTCGTGATCTCCTGCGCGAACCCGTCGAGATGGAAGCCGCGCACACCGCTTGGATTCTGGCACAGATTCTCGATGCCCTGGCGGCAAAACCGGCATTCCCCGCAAGTGATCGCCGCGTAGGGCACGACATGATCGCCCGGCGCGAAGCCGTCGACGCCCTCGGCCACCGCGATGACCTCGCACGCGGACTCGGCCGCCACGGTCAGCGGAAAATGGCGCTTGGCGAAGGCCATGCCGCGCAGGCCCCACAGGTCGATGTGGTTGAGCGCGACATAGCGCACGCGCAGCAGCAGCTCGCCAGGACCAGGAGCGACCGGAGCTTCGATCACCCGCAGGGCGATTTCACGCTCGGCCAGCAGTTGCAGCGCGCGAATGCTCATTCAGGCGCCGCGCCGATCACCAGGGCGACGTTTTGGCCGCCGAAGCCAAAGGAGTTGGACATGGCGTGCGCCACGCTGGCGTCGCGCGCGACATTCGGCACGCAGTCAACGGGAAGCGCCGGGTCGGGCGCGTCGTAGTTGATTGTCGGCGGCAGCCGGCCACGCCGCAGGGCCAGGATCGTGAACACCGCCTCGATCGCTCCGGCGGCGCTCAGCGTGTGGCCGATCATCGACTTGTTCGACGAGATCGGAAGCGCGCCGGCCCGTTCGCCGAAGACGGTGGACACGCCCAGCCATTCCATCTTGTCATTCTCCGGCGTGGAGGTGCCGTGCGCGTTGATGTAACCGATGTCGTCCGGCGACAGGCCGGCATCGGCGAGGGCGTTGCGCAGGCAGCCGATGATCGGCTTGCCGTCGGGCGAGGAACGCGTGCGGTGGAAGCTGTCCGCCATCTCCCCGCAGCCCTCGATCACGCCCAGGATGCGCGCGCCGCGCGCCCGTGCATGGGCCAGGCTCTCCAACACCAGCGCGCCGGCGCCTTCCGCCATTACGAAGCCGTCGCGGCCCTTGCTGAACGGGCGCGCCGCACCTGGCGGGTCGTCGTTGCGGGTCGATAGCGCCGAGAGCAGCGAGAAGCGGATCAGCGTCTCCTGGTTCACCGAGGCGTCGGTGCCGACGCAGAGCGCGGCCTCCGCCTCGCCGCGGCGGATCGCCTCCACGCCTAGCTGGATCGCCGTCGCGCCGGACGCGCAAGCGGTCGAGGTGGCGATCGGCGAGCCCTTGGTGCCGAACTCGTCGGCCAGCGCCTCAGCGACGGAACCAAACAGGAAACGTTGGTGCCACGGCGCGAAGCCCGGCCGTGCCGCCGCCGCCAGGAGCGCGTCGTAGCCGGTGGCGTCGGGCGCCGCCTTGGCCAAGGCGCGTCGGTTGCTCCACTCGATCTCGACCGGGGCGAGGGCGAGGAAGAGCGGGCCGGGGAAATCGCCGCTCCGGCCGATCCCGGCGCCGGCAATGGCCTCGGCCGCCGCGCGGCGGGCCATCTCTTCAGCGAGGGCGGCCGAGGAGGGATCGGGGCGAGAGACGAAATCGACGGTGCCCGCGATCGTGGTGCGAAGCCCGTCGAGCGGGAAACGGCTGATGCGGGTGATGCCTGACTGTCCGGCGGTCAGCCGCGTCCAGTTGTCCTCGACGCCTTCGCCGAGGGAGGTCAGTACGCCGATCCCGGTGACCACCACCACCGGCCGGCCGAGCCTGTCGATGTCCACGTTAGAGTCCCCCTTCTCTCTGTGGCAGGGGCGATCGCACATGATCAAAAACACCGTCATGCCCGCGAATGGATGGCGCTGCGAAAGTCGCGTTAAGGAACTCCCTTGGCCCAAACTCGTCATTCCCGCGAAAGCGGGAATCCAGGCTTTCCAGCACCTTGCGGCCCGCCTGGATTCCCGCTTGCGCGGGAATGAAGAGAAGAGGGCGGCCGGAATCAGAGTTTCGCAGGGCAATCCGAATGCGGGTATCCACGTCTTCCTTGGCCGCCCAGCAAGACGTGGATACCCGCATTCGCGGGCATGACGGTGGAGGGGTCGGGCATGACGGCGGAGGGGTATGGTCCCGATACTTCACGACATCATCATCCGCCGCCGCCGGCGTCCGCAGCCGTGACGAGCGCCATCGCCTCGCCCCGCCAGTGCCCCCACCCGGTCACCAGCACCTGACGCAACGGCGCCTGCATCGCCATCTCGGCGGGTTCCAGCGGCGGGAACAGCGCACCCCGGCTGACCGCGAGCGCGGCGAGCGCGAGGGCGGCGGGGAAGGCCGGCTCCAGGGAGTGGCCGAGGG
>JBAWFF010000407.1:0-3269 GCA_049591635.1 Acetobacteraceae bacterium | reverse complement strand
GAGCCTGATGGACGCATTCTACCCGATCGTCTCGACGCCGAACGGGATGGTGCGCACGGCCGGACCGCTGGCGCTGATCGCGACCTTCGCGCCGCTGGCCTTCGTGCTGGTGCTTAGCTTCGGCATCAACAAGCTGTCGCGCAGCGCCGCGCAAACCCTGTACTGGGTGTTCTGCGCGACGATGGGTGCCAGCCTGAGCAGCATCTTCATCCGCTACACCGGTGATTCGATCGCCCGGGTGTTCTTCATTACCGCCGGCACGTTCGCCGCGATGAGCATCTACGGCTACACGACACGCAGCGACCTGAGCCGCTGGGGCAGCTTCCTGCTGATGGGGCTGATTGGCGTGATCATCGCCAGCGTGGTGAACATGTTCGTTCAGAGCAGCGCGATGCAGTTCGTGGTCAGTATCATCGGCGTGCTGGTGTTCGTCGGCCTGACCGCGTACGACACCCAGCGCATCAAGGCGACCTACGTCCAGTATGCCTACGCCGAGGGGACGTACGGGGCCGCCAAGCGCAGCGTCTATGACGCGCTGAGCCTGTATCTGAACTTCATCAACCTGTTCATCCTGATGCTCCAGCTGTTCGGCAATTCCAGCCGGCGCTGATCGGGCGAACTAGGATTGAAGCAGAGGGCGGCTCGCGAGAGCCGCCCTTTTCGATTCGGGAGGAGGTGTATAGCGTCTCCCAGTAATCTCACGCGTGGAGACCACCCCCCCAACACCACCACTCGGGCCACCTGACCGATCTTGCGGCGGCCTCGGCTTGGCCAGGAGTGGGAAACAAACCGAAGCAGGTGGCGCCCGACCCGCTCATGCGGCCAAGCAGGCAGCCGGGCATCGAGCACAGTACATTAAGCGCGGCACCAATAGCCGGGCATATGCCAATCGCCGGCTCTTCGAGATCGTTCCGAAGGCGGGCGAGGCCGGCAGCCATTGACCCTACATCACTCCAACCCGCGGGCAGGTCCGCAGGGGGCGAGAAGACGCCGCTTCGGGCGCGGAACACGTCGGCGGTTGCGACCGGCATGCCGGGGTTGATCAGCATCATCCCGCAGGGCGGAAGTTGCGGCGGCGGGGACAACACCTCGCCGACACCTTCCATCCGCGCCGCGCGGGAGGCGATGCAAACCGGCACATCCGCCCCCAGCCGCGCCGCCAAGGCCGGCAGGTCCGCCTCGATGTCCCACAGGGCGGAGAGCGCCCGCAGCGCGGCCGCCGCGTCGGCCGAGCCGCCACCGATCCCCGACGCGACCGGAAGGTTTTTCGTCAGCACCAGATGCGCGCGCGGCGGGATACCGGCCATCTCGGCGAGCGCCCGGGCGGCACGCAGCACCAGATTGTCGGATTCGCCGACGAGCGCCCTGGCGAACGGCCCGTCGATTGTCAGGCCGAGCGTATCGGCGGGCTCGGCCCGCAAGTGATCGGCGGCTCCGGCGAAGACGGCGAGACTATCCAGGAGATGGTAGCCGTCGGCACGTCGGCCGATGACGTGCAGGAACAGATTGATCTTCGCCGGCGCAAGCTCGACCGCCGCCATGTCAGGCGCGGAGGGGAATAGTCCCGCTTCCCCGATCCGACTCCGGCACGCCGGCAAGCCGCAGACCCTGGGCATAGTTCTCCCGATCGCTCTCGCGGGCAAAGGGTGCCGTGGAGAGGAAACGTCGCACCGAGAAACCGGGTTCGACGGCGAATAGCCGGCGTAGCGCGATCGCCGCCTCCTGGCGCCGGCCAAGATGGCCGAGGGCCGCGAGATAGGGCTTGAAGCCCGCCGACAGCAGCGGGTTCATCTGGGTCACCGTCCTGCCGGCCGCGACCGCGGATTCGTAGTCGCGCTTGAGGAGATGGATGATCGTGAAGAACCCATCGAAGACGAAGGCACAGGGATCGAGCGGCGACAGCCGCTTGTAGCGGGCGTTGCGCCGCTCCGCTTCGTCGATGTCGCCCATGTAGGCGTGGGTAACCGCTGATAGGGCCCATGCCATCGCGAGATTGGGATTGAGCGACAGCGCGCGTTCGTGCAGCGAGGCCGCCTCGTTGAGCCGGTGATGGAGGAACGCGTCGACATGCCCGGCGATGGTCAGCGCGCGGGCGTCGAAGCCATCGATCTGGATGGCGCGCTCGGCCAACCGTCCGGCCTCCGCCATGCCGTCCTGCGGCCGATCGGCCCACCCCTGCCCGACCAAGAAGACGTGCCAATAGGCCGACCACGCATAGGGCGCCGCGTAGTCCGGTTCCAACTCGATCGCCCGGCGCAGGAATTCGCCGGCGCGCATGAACGGGGCGTGCTCCATTCGGTTCATTAGCGGCAACGCCCGCAGCACGAGATCGTAGGCGTTGGAGTCGACCGCCTGGCGGGCGGCGACGCGCCGGGATTCGATCAGCAATATCTCGGGATCGATCTGCGCAACCACTTCCGCCGCGATCTCGTCTTGCAGCGTCAGAAGATCGTTGGCCTGGCGATCGAACCGTTGCGCCCACACCACCTGGTTGCCGCTTCGCAGGTCGAGCAGGCGCGCGGTCACGCGCAGACGGGCGCCGACGCGCTGGATCGAGCCATCCAGAAGGAAATCGAGACCGAAAATCCGACGGATCGCGTCTTCGTCGCGAGTTTCCTCGGCGAAGCGGGCGAGCGAGTTCGAGGCCACCACGAACATCCAGCGGAAGCGCGACAGCGCGGTCGTGATCTCCTCGGCGAGGCCGGGCGACAGATGGGTCTCCTCCTCCCCGGTGCCGACAAGCTGGAACGGCAGCACGCCGACATGCGCACCCCCGCGCGCATGGCCGGGGTGCTGCTCGGCCAGGTTCGCCGACTCGGTCGGGTGGACGCCCCTGTCCTCCCTATCGAGCGCGACGGGCCTCGCGGGCGGGCGCAGGGGCATCCGAGAGCCGGCGGGGCCGCGGATCTCGCTCAGCAGCTTCTGCGTCTCCGACGACGGCGCCGCATCCAGAAGATCCGCCAGTGCCGCGCGGCAGCGGTCGTAGGACTGGATCGCCATGCCGCGCTCGCCGCGCGCGGCATGAGCGCGCATCAGCGCCCGCCAGGCACCCTCATGGGCGCGATCGATCGAGAGCAGGCGCTGGGCGGCGGGGATCGAGGCGTCGGGATCATCCTGCTCCCGCAGGAGTTCCTCGGCGAGGGCGCGGCCCCGGTCGCGCAGACGCTCCCGTTCTGTCGTGAGCCACGTGTCGAAGGCCGGATCGGCGCCGTCGAGGTCTTCCAGCAGATCGCCGTCCAGCAGCGACAGCGAGGCGGGTTGCTTCACGG
>JBAWFF010000406.1:0-12197 GCA_049591635.1 Acetobacteraceae bacterium | reverse complement strand
GCACCACGCCGCGCACCAGGTCCGGCCGATCGCTCGCCAGCGTGCGCGCGACCCATTGGCCGAACGCGTGTCCCAGCACCACCGCCGGGCCGGCGCGCTGGTGCTCGATCACCGCCGCCACGTCGCGCGCATAGTCGTGCAACGTGAGCCCCTTCAGCTTCCCGGTGCTGCCTCCCATGCCCCGCGGTTGCGGCCGCAATACGCGCAACCCGGAGGCGGCGAACGAAGCGGCGACCTCGTCGAAATCCTCGGAATCACGCGACGAGGACGGCAGCATCACCAGCAACGGGCCATCGCCTTCGGCGATCGCCTCGATACTTACAGGACCGTTTACAACGATCTCGCGCGTGCGCTCGTCCGTCATCGCCGTTCCTCATATTGCCGAACTCAGGTTGGCGGATGGCGCTCGCCGCCTACGCCGCCTACCCTTCCCTGGTCCGTCTATCGGATGGGGGAGACCGTACAATGCCAACGAACGCGGGGCGCATCAACCGCCGCACCATCTTGAAGCTGCCATTGCTCGGCGCCGCCGCGGCCACTGGGCTGCCGGCCATCACCGGACGCGCGGCCGAAACCACGCTGCGCTATGTTCCCTACTCCAACCTGATCGTCATGGACCCGGTCTGGGCGATTTCCATCATCGGGCTAGAACACGCCTTCATGACGTGTGACCAGCTCTACGGCCTAGACGAGTCCTACACGCCGCAGCCGCAAATGGCGGCCGGCCACGAATTGTCCGACGACAAGCTGCGCTGGCGCATCACCTTGCGCGACGGGCTGGCCTTCCATGACGGGGAGAAGGTTCGCGCCGCCGACTGCGTCGCATCGATCAACCGCTGGGCCCAGCGCGATCCGTTCGGCCTGCGCATGGCGGCGTTGCTCGACGAGATGCGCGCGGCGGACGACAAGACCATCGAGATCCGCCTGAAGCGTCCCTATGCGCATCTGCTGTACGGACTCGGCGGCACCACCTGCTTCATCCGCCCGGAACGCTTGGCGAAAACCCCCATCGGCAAGCAGATCACCGACCAGACCGGCAGTGGTCCTTTCCGCTTCCTGGCCGACGAGTTCGTCTCCGCCTCCCACGCCGCGTATGCGCGCAACGCGAACTATGTGCCGCGCGAGGGGGCGCCGTCCTCCTGGGCCGGCGGCAAGCACGCGTATTTCGACCGGGTGGAATGGAAGTTCATTCCCGATCCGGCCACCTCCGCCGCGGCCTTGGAGACCGGCGAGGTCGACTGGGTCGAGCGCCCGCTCCTCGATCTAGTGCCGACGCTGAAATCCACCCAGGGCGTGACGGTGCGGCAGGTGGACCCGATGGGGTATTTCGGCATCCTGTGGCTGAACAACGCCACCCCGCCGTTCGATAATCCCAAACTCGCTCACGCCCTCCTGCCGGCGATCAACCAGCAGGACTTCATGGCGGCGGTGGTCGGCGAGCAGACCAGCCAATCCCGTACCGGCATGGGCGCGTTCACGCCCGGTTCGCCGTTTGCCTCGAACGCCGGGATGGACATCCTCAATGGCCCGCGCGACCCGGCCCTGGCGAAGAAGCTGATCGCGGAGTCCGGCTACAAGGGCGAAAAGATCGTGCTCATGATCCCGGAAGTGCCGGAGTACCGCGCCATGGGAGAAGTCACGGGCGCTGTCATGAAGCAGCTTGGCTTGAACGTCGACCAGGAATCGCTGGACTGGGGCACGCTCTCGGCCCGCGCCCGCAGCACGGATCCGAGGGTGAGCGCGGGCTGGGGCTGCTACTGCGTCGGCTGGGCCGGGCTGTGGCCGTCCAACCCCGGCAGCAACATCCCGCTGTCCGGGGTGCGGCCCAACCCGGCGATGGAGAAGTTGCGCTCGGAATGGTTCGATGCCCAGGATATGCCGGCACAAAAGCAACTCGCCGAGCAGATGCAGTTGCTGGCGCTGCGGGAGCCGCCGTTCATCCCGTTGGGCCAGTATTTCACGCCGTATGCCTACCGCACCGGACTCACCGGCTTCGTTCGCGCGCCGATCACCGCGTTGTGGAACGTGCGGCGGACTTGAGCGCCCAAAGCGATCACTCTATCCGAAACGGATTGAGCAGCATCGCGCCAAGACCGGCTATGTCGCGGTCATTGCGCGTCACCAGCGTCAAGCCACGGGTCATCGCGGTTGCCGCGAGCAAACCGTCGATAACCGGGATCGGCCTGATGGCGCTCATACGGCCCCACCGGTCGGATACGGCATTGTCGATACCGAGCACGCGGCCATTGAACGCCGCCTCGACCTGCGCCAGCCACCGTTCGAGCGCGGCGGCCTTGTCGGGGTCCCTCGGGCGCGCCAGCTCGACCCCCTTGCGGATCTCGCCGAGAACAAGAGTGCTGAGAAACAGATCCTCGTCGGCGACCGAAGCATACCAGGCCGAAACGTGCTTGTTGCAGCGTTCACCCTTTCGGACCTCGGAAATGATATTGGTATCGATCAGGTAGCTCAAAGATCGGCTTCGCGTCCGAGGTCACGGTCCCGATCCAGATCGATCCCTTCAAGTGGCGCGGACGCGAGGAGTGCCTTCAGGCTCACCTTCGGTGGTTCGGCGAAGCGGCGGAGCAGCAGCGCGCGCGCGGCGGCCTGACGTGCCGGATCGGACAAAGCCGCGGCGACTTGACGCACCAGACTCGCATCTTCCCTGCGGACGTTGACTTCGACTCGCACAAGCCCCTGGCGCGCCATCCGCGCGCGGTGACTGGCAAGCGAGGATTTGGCTCGGCTGCTCACGCCTCAATGCCTCTACATTTCCGGAAATAAGACCGGAAAGAGGCGACGGCGTCAAGCCCGATCCAGCGGGCGCATTTCGGCACACGTTCGAACGCCGGAGAACTTATCATACCCATGGGAGACAAAACCATGTCCAGGCAGGCATTCCACCCTCTCCGCGAAAGGACCATTGCCGTGCGACGCCCCCTTGCCGCTTGCGCGATGCGGCGGAAGACGGTCCCACGGATAGGCGGCCTGGGCGGCAATGGGCGCGGCGGCGAGCGAGAGAAGCATCAGCAGGCCGTGTCGCGGTAAGCCCACATGTCTCCACCAGCAACAGGGAGGATGACGATGACGATGCGCTGGATGACGGCGCTATGGCTGCTGCTGGCGCTGACCCTGCCGGCGGCCGCGCAGGACCGCGCGCAGGTGCCGCGACAGATGCGCCTGCCCTCGCCTTCGGTCACGCATCACATGCTGGACCTGCCGGGCCGGCAGTTGCGCATAACGGCGACCGCCGGCGGCATCGTCGTTCCAGATGCAACAGGAGCGCCGCAGGCGGAGGTCGCCTATATCGCCTACGCGCTGGATGGCGCCGATCCGCATCGCCGGCCGGTCACCTTCGTCTTCAACGGCGGACCGGGATTCGCCTCCGCGTGGCTCCAGCTCGGTGCCGTCGGCCCGTGGCGGCTGCGGATGGGCGGGCCCGGAGACGAGCAGGACGGCATTCCGTCCGCCCAGCCCGACCTGCTCCCCAATGCCGAGACGTGGCTCGACTTCACCGATCTGGTGTTCATCGACCCGGTCGGCACGGGCTACAGCCATATCGTCGCCGGCGGCGCGGACGCTCGCAAGCGGCTGTGGTCCGTTAACGGCGACATCGCCTATCTGGCGGAGACGGTGCGCCGATGGCTGGCGGGGGCAGGCCGCGTCGCCTCACCCAAGTTCCTGCTGGGCGAGAGCTATGGAGGCTTTCGCGTGCCGCGACTCGCCCGCGCCCTTCAGGAGGATGAGGGTATCGGCGTGAATGGCTTGATCCTGGTCTCTCCGGTGCTGGATTTCGGCGGCCGCAGCAGCGCCTTCGACCCGCTATTCTGGGCGGAGCACCTGCCCAGCCTCGCGGCGGTGGAGCGCGCCAAGACGGGAGCCGTGAGCCGTGAGCAGCTCGCGGACGTGGAGGCCTATGCCACCGGCGAGTTCCTCCACGACCAGATCGCCAGCTCCCGCGATCCGGTGGCACGGCAACGCATGGCCGCTCGGGTGGCGGCGCTCACGGGTGTCGATCCGGCGTTGGTGCTCGAGGAAGGCGGCGGCATCCAGATCGGCACGTTCCTGCGCCAAACGCAGCCGGGACGGATCGCCAGCATCTATGACGCCACGATCAGCAATCCCGCGGCGATCGCCACCAACCCGTATTTCCGCGAACCGGAGGCAAGCCTCGCCCGCCTGACGGCGCCCTTCACCAGCGCCATGCTGGAGCTTTACGAGCATCGCCTCGCCTGGCGGCCGGATAGCCTGTACCGGCTGCGCAACGCCGATGTGGAACGGCAATGGGACTGGGGGCGTGGGCTCGTCGCACCGGAGTCGGTGACGGCCTTGCGGGTGGCGCTGGCGGTCGACCCGCGCCTTCGCGTGCTTGTCGCGCATGGCCTGTTCGACCTCATCACGCCCTACTTCGCCACGGCGATGATCCTTGACCATCTGCCGGACATCGGCGCCCCGGGGCGCGTCAAGCTCGTGACCTACCCTGGTGGGCACATGTTCTACAGCCGTGACGAATCGCGGGCGGCGTTTCGCGAGGAGGCCAAACGGCTCATCGAACGGGAGTGATGCTTACGGGTCCACCGCGACGGACCCGCGCACGCTGCCTTCGGGCGGTTGCAAGCGCAATGGATAAACCAGCTGCCCGCCCAGCGAGTTGGGCAATTTCGACTCGATCCCGTAGGCCGACGGCCATTGGTTCCGGGGCAGGTAGTGGGTCCCGAAGATCCGATCCACCCAGGGCAGCATGGAAGCGTAGTTGCGATCGCGCGGCTCGGCCAGCGTGTGATGCCAGTGGTGGAAGGCAGGCGTGGAGACGACCCACTCCAGCGGTCCTAGCCGCCAGCGCAGATTGGCATGGATGAAAAAGCCCCAGATGGTGGAGACCACCATGATCAGCGCCGGAACCACGTTGCCCGAGGGGGTGAGCGGGCTGGCCAAGCCTAGAATGTAAACCGGGATCAGGCCGCACAGCCGGACGAAGATCATATCGAGCGGATGGGCGCGCGAACTGGCCAGGAAGTAGAGATGCTCGGTGCTGTGGTGGATTGAATGGAAGCGCCACAGGAAGGGAATTTCGTGGGTCCAGCGATGGCCCCAATAGAAGCCGATCTCGCCGATCACCAGCCCTGTCACGGCGCGCAACCATAGCGGCCACGAGGCGACCGCCGCATGGAACCGGTATGGCACAACGCCATGAACACCCCAGGCAATCAGGGAAAGCGGCACCGCGAGCACCAGCCCGACCCCCAGGCCGCAGAGGAAGTAGTAGCCGAGGTCGATGGCGACGGCCTTGCGGAAGATCTTGCCCGGATGGAGCGCGGACAGCCGCTCCAGCGGCAGGAAAATCACGACAAGCAGAAGCAGCCACGCCGAGAGTCTGGCTGCGTCGATCAGGAATACCTGGAGGTGATGGGAGTCCAGGAACACGGTGGCGGGGACTTTCCTAACGAACCGGCACGCTGACCACGCCGGTCGGCGCGCCCGGACGATAATTGCATATCGCCCGGGCGCGCCAGCCGAAAGTTAGCTCAGACCTTGTCGGTACGCTTGGCGCGCCGGCGAAGGCCGACGGCCCCGAGACCCAGAATGCCGACACCCAGAAGCGACAGCGTCGCTGGCTCCGGCACCGCGGGTGTGTTCACGCCAGCCAGGAACACCGTCGGCGGGAGGTTCGTGGTGCTGCCGTTGTCACCCCAGGCCAGGAAGCCCAGCGTCTCGGAGGCGGCCGTGGCGACAAGGTTCAGGCTGACCAAATTCCAGGCGCTGACACCCTGCGACGGCGTATGCATCAACGTCGAGTCGTATTCTACCGTATCACCCGATACGCTGGTCGTGCAGGGATTTGTAGAGCAATCGACAGAGAAGCCGCCGGTGCTGCCGAAAAAGACCTTCCACTGCTCGGTCGTTGCACCGCTGAATCCCTGTTGCTGCCCGGCGGCTTGCCAGAAGCTCAGCGAGTATGTTTCCCCCACGACCAAGCCATTGATGACCTGCTCAAACGAACTCTCGTACATTGGATTTCCGTCCGCCTGCACGAAATTCCCCCCGGGCGGCGGGTTCAGGAAGGGCCCATACACCGGGTACGAATTGGGGCCCCCCCCGTACTCGGTAGCCGTGCCGGGCGCATTAATGAAGACAAGGTCGTCACCGACAACCGGTCCACGAAACCAGCCCGCCGGGTCGACGGTCGAAAAATAGTCCTTGGGCGCAGCTCCGCTATAGTCGCTAAACGTCAGATTCTGCACGGGAAGTGGTGTCGCCTGTGCCGCGAACGCCATCAGCGACAGCGCCGCGGCTGACAGGCCGACGGTAGCCGAAGTCCGTAACAACATGAAGATGTTTCCTTCGTCGAGAGGATACCGGCCACTGAGATCCCGGTCTGCTAGCGACATTAAGTGGTTCGCATGATGGCGTCAACATTAACAACACTTCCAAGATTAATTCGTGCGGCATGGCGCTGCGATAGACCCCTCGTACAAGATTACGCCGCCATTCTAGAGTCAGCTCTATAATTTAGACGGATCACCCAAGGGCGATGGGGTTGTGGGACAAGCCGAACGCGGCTTCATCTCGGGCTTGGACTGCCACGGCCCGCCAATCGAGCGTCCCAATCCCGCACCACGCCGGCCGGCGCGCCTGGACGATAATCTCGCCCGGGCACGCCAGCCGACAGCAGATCACACCTTGTCGGTACGCTTGACGCGCCGGCGAAGGCCCGCGGCGCCAAGGCCGAGAATGCCGACGCCAAGAAGCGACAGAGTCGCTGGCTCCGGCACCGCCGGTGAGTTCACGCCAGCCAGGAACACCGTCGGCGGGAGATTCGTGGTGTTGCCGTTGTCACCCCAGGCCAGGAAGCTCAGCGTTTCGGTCGCCGCCGTGGCCAGAAGGTTCATCGAGACCAGTTCCCACGGATGAACACCCTGGGACGGGGTATTCATCAGGGCTGTGTCGGTCTCCGTGGTATCACCCGACACGCTGGTCGTGCAGGGATTTGATGAACAGTCGACGGTGAAACCGCCGGTGCTGCCGAAGAAGACCTTCCACTGCTCGGTCGTGGCACCACTAAATCCGTTCTGCTGCCCGGCCGCTTGCCAGAAGCTCAACGAGTACGTGGTTCCTGCTGTCAGTCCCGTAATGACCTGGTTGAACGACGTCTCAAACGTTGGGTTGCCGTCCGCCTGGATGAAGTTCCCGCCAGGTGGGGGATTCGGGAAAAGGCCCGATCCTCCGGGCCCCGCCCCCCAGACCCCATATGCGCCATTAACGAAATCGGTGCCCGTGCCCGGTGCATCGATAGCGATGAGGCCAGTCCCGCCGGTCCAGCCTACCGGATTAGCATCCGTAAACAGGGACTTGGGTGGGGTACTAGGGGAGCTGAACTGAGTGAAGACGAGATTCTGCACGGGAAGCGGTGTCGCTTGGGCCGCGAACGCCATCAGCGACAGCGCCGCGGCCGATAGGCCGACGGTAGCCGATGTTCGTAACAACATGTAGATGTCTCCCTCCAACAGGTACCGGCCACAAAACTACTGGCCCATTAACGAACATTAAACAGCTCGCGTGTTCACGTCAAGGTCAATTTGCTTGGGGTGACACTGTTATAGAGGCTGGCGCAATGTAGCGACCATATTTTGGAGCTATACTCGGTAAATAGACGGGCCGGCGGAAACCGTCTCGCTTGACGCCGGTGGATCGGCTCCCCTAGTCCATGGCATGGAAATGGACTACAGGATCGCGCGAATTATGCGCCCGGCGGCTCGCTGAGCCCCGGGACCCGCGCGCCCACACCCATTTCGCGGCCCTTGGCCGCCTGGACCCCCTCGATGAACGACGCCGACCGCGACTACCGCGACACCGTGTTCCTGCCGCGAACCGATTTCGCCATGCGCGGCGACTTGCCGGCGAAGGAACCCACGATCCTCGCCCGGTGGGAGGCGATGCGACTGTGGGACCGGTTGCGTGCCGCCTCGGCGAAGCGGGAGAAGTTTATCCTCCATGACGGGCCGCCCTACGCGAACGGCAATATCCATATCGGCACCGCGCTCAACAAGATCCTCAAGGATTTCGTCAACCGCACCCGCCAGATGGCCGGCTACGACGCCGACTACATTCCCGGCTGGGACTGCCACGGCCTGCCCATCGAGTGGAAGATCGAGGAGAAGTACCGCGCCGAGGGGCGCGACAAGGACAGTGTTCCGATCCTGCAGTTTCGCGCCGAATGTCGCGAGTACGCGAAGCATTGGATGGCGGTCCAAGAGAGGGAATTTCGCCGCCTCGGCGTGGCGGGAGACTGGGCGCACCGCTACGCCACGATGGATTTTCCCTCCGAGGCGGTGATCGCCGGCGAGATCGGCAAGTTCCTGCTGAACGGCTCGCTCTATCGCGGACTGCGTCCGGTCATGTGGTCCCCCGTCGAGAAGACGGCGCTCGCCGAGGCGGAGATCGAATATCACGACCACAAATCAACCCAGATCTGGGTGCGCTTCCCGATCGTCGCCGCACCCGCCGAGGACCTGCGCGACGCGGCGATCGTGATCTGGACCACCACGCCCTGGACCATTCCCGGCAACCGCGCCGTCGCCGCCGGGGCGGAGTTCGACTACGCGCTGGTCCATGTCGACAGCGTGGCCGACGGCTCGCTCGTCCGGCCCGGCGACACGCTGCTGGTCGCGCTCGCGTTGCTACCGCAATTCGTCGCAGACACGAAGATCGCCACGCAACATGTGCGGCGCGTGCTGAAGGGCGCCGACCTCACCGGCACGATCACCGCGCACCCGCTGCGTGGGCGCGGCTACGATCACGACGTGCCGCTGCTGTTTGGCGACTTCGTGACCACCGAGGCCGGGACTGGCTTCGTCCACATCGCGCCGGGACACGGCGAGGAGGATTTCGATCTCGGCCGCGCCCACGGCCTGCCGGTGCCGGAGACGGTCGCCGGCGACGGCACGTTCAACGCCTGGGTTCCGCTATTCGCCGGGGTGCATGTCTACAAGGCCGCCGATCCGGTATGCGCGGCACTCGACGAGGCCCACGCCTTGCTCGCCCGCGGCACGCTGGTGCATTCCTACCCGCATTCATGGCGCTCCCGCGCCCCGCTCATCTTCCGCGCCACGCCGCAATGGTTCATCCGCCTCGACGGGGAGGAATGCATCCGCGAGCGCGCGCTGGGAGCCGTCGCGGCGACGCATTTCGTGCCGAATGTGGGACGCAACCGCCTCGCCAGCATGATCGCCGCCCGCCCCGACTGGTGCGTGAGCCGCCAGCGCGCCTGGGGCGTGCCGCTCGCCGTGTTCGTCGACAAGCGTACCGGCGAGCCGCTGCGCGACCAGGCCGTAGTGGATCGCATCGTCGCCGCGTTCACGACCGAGGGCGCGGATGCGTGGTACGCCTCGCCGCCGTCGCGCTTCCTCGGTCCCGGCCGCGATCCGAACGATTTCGAGCAGGTGCGGGATATCCTCGACGTGTGGTTCGACTCCGGCTCGACCCACGCCTTCGTCCTCGAAGCGCGCGCGCTGCCCTGGCCGGCGGACCTCTATCTGGAAGGCAGCGACCAGCATCGCGGCTGGTTTCAGCACTCGCTGCTGGAGGCGGTCGGCACCCGCGGGCGGGCACCGTTCAAGGCGGTTCTGACGCATGGCTTCGTCAATGACGAGCAGGGCCGCAAGATGTCGAAGTCGCTCGGCAACGTCACCGCGCCCGAGCAGGTGCAGGAGAAATTCGGCGCCGACATTCTGCGGCTCTGGGTGATGATGTCGGACAACACCGAGGATCTGCGGATCGGTCCGGAGATCCTGAAGCAACAAGGCGAACTCTATCGGCGCCTGCGCAACACGCTGCGCTGGCTGCTGGGAAGCCTCGACGGTTTCAGCGAGGGCGAGCGCGTTCCGCTATCGGCGATGCCGGAACTGGAGCGCTGGGTGCTGCACCGGCTGACCGAGCTCGACGCCCGCATCCGCGCGGCGACCGAGACGTATGAGTGGACCGGCATCTATCCCGAACTGCACGCGTTCTGCGCGACCGACCTCTCGGCGTTCTACTTCGATATCCGCAAGGACGCGCTGTATTGCGACCGCCCCGACAGTCTGCGCCGGCGCGCCGCGCGCACCGTGCTCGACCATCTGCACCGCTGCCTGACCACCTGGCTCGCCCCCGTGCTGTGCTTCACCGCCGAGGAGGCATGGGCGGCGCGGTTCGGCGAGGCCGAGAGCGTGCATCTGCAACTGTTCCCGACGCTGCCGGCGGAGTGGCGGGACGCGGCTCTGGCGGCGAAGTGGGAAGAAGTTCGTACGATCAGAAAGATGGGCACGAACCGGCTCGAAGCCATGAGGGCCGCTGGCGAAATCAGATCATCGCTGGAAGCGTATGTTGGGCTGGGGCTTCCTGATCCGCAGCTTTCATATTTAGAAGCGGAGGCTTGGGCGGAACTTCTGATTGTCTCGGAAGTCGAGGTTGTTGCCGAAGCGGAATTCGAGGAACGCATCGAGACGAGAATCCGCTACAGCCACGCTCCGAAACATCCGGCAGCGGGGTTGCTGAATAAGATCATGGGTTTGCCCCCTATGAAAGTGGATGCCATCTCAGCGTCCGGCACGAAATGCGCCCGCTGCTGGCGCGTGCTGGAGGAGGTGGGGCGTCAGCCGAACCACCCCACGCTCTGCGTCCGCTGCGCAGACGCCGTCGACTCCGGCCGCGTAAGCGCATAGACGCTGATATAACAAGTTTCATCGTCATGCCCGGGCTTGACCCGGACATCCAACGGAAGCTCGTGCAGGCGGGCAAGCCCGCTGGATTGCCGGATCAAGTCCGGCAATGACGGTAAAAATAGGGCCCGCGTTCACACGTCGCGAAAGCGGGCATCCAAGTATCAGAGCTGCGCCAGGATGGCTTCCGCCTTGCTCACGTCGAAACCACCCGGCTGCTCGACCGCGAGATGCGTCACCTTGCCGTTCTCGGCAATCAGCGCATAGCGCTGGCTGCGCACGCCCATCCCGCGCGAGACGAGGTCGAGCTCCAGCCCCAGCGCCTTGGTGAACGCCCCCGACCCATCGGCCAGCATGACCACCTTGCCGTCGGTCCCCTGGCCCTTGCCCCAGGCGCCCATCACGAAGGCATCGTTGACCGCGATGCAAGCGACGGTGTCCACGCCCTTCGCCTTCATGGCGCCGGCCTGCTCCACGAAGCCCGGCAGATGCTTCACGCTGCATGTCGGGGTGAAGGCGCCGGGAACCGCGAACAGGACCACTTTCTTGCCCTTGAAGATATCGTCGGTGGAGGTCTCCTTCGGGCCGTCCGGGGTCGCCATCATCAGTTTCATCACGGGAATGGCGTCACCGACTTTGATCGTCATGGGAAGCTGCTCCTGCTGGTCGTTCCGCCGGGACTCCTAGCCCGCCCCGGCCCGCCTGTCACCCGGAGGCGCTTGCAGCAACCGGACCGCGACCCAAATTCATCGTCATGCCACGCCAGCCCGTCGATCCCGCGTCCGTTTTCGTCGGCCAGCTCCTGGTGGCCATGCCCAACCTTACCGATCCGCGGTTCGCCCAGAGCGTGATCTACGTCTGCGCCCATACCGCCGATCACGCCATGGGGCTGGTCATCAACCGCCCACTGGCGAAGCCAAGCTTCGACGATTTGCTGGCCCAACTCGAGATCGCCCCGACCCCGCCCGCGCGGCGCATCCGGCTCTGCATGGGCGGGCCGATCGACAACGCGCGCGGCTTCGTGCTGCACACCAGCGACTGGACCGGTGAGGGAAGCCTGCGGGTGGACGGCGAACTGGCGCTGACCGCGAGCCTCGACGTGCTGAAGGTCATCGCCGAAGGGGGCGGCCCGCGCGAGGGCATCCTGGCCCTGGGCTACGCCGGCTGGGGACCAGGCCAGTTGGACGCCGAGATCCAGCAGAACGCGTGGCTGTCGGTGCCGGCCGATCCCAGGCTGGTGTTCGGCACCGACTATGACACCAAGTGGCGCCGCGCCCTTGGCCTGCTCCACATCGACCCGCTGCTGCTCTCCGACACCGCCGGGCACGCGTAGGGCGAACGCAGTCCGCCTCGTCGGCCGTACAAGTTCTACGCCAGCAGCAATCCCTGCCCCTGCCGGGCTCCCCCGGCCGACGCCTTGACGGGTGGCACGACGACCGGCGGGGCGGTACCGCCGAGCGCGCGCGACAACCGCGCGGCGGCGTCCAGCACTTGGGGCAACAG
>JBAWFF010000405.1:0-5537 GCA_049591635.1 Acetobacteraceae bacterium | reverse complement strand
CGCAACGTTCGGCCGAGGCGCCACGGCCGGCGGCGCGAAATGCGGCGACAAGCGGCGCCGGGGGAAACAGACATGGCACGCACCACACGCCTCGCGGCGCTCGCCGGAGCCGCCGTCCTCGCCGTCGGTTCGGCGGCCACCGCCCAGGAGGTCCGCAGCGCCGTCAAATACGGCGACATGTCAAACGTCACGCAGGACATGCTCAGTCGGGCCGGCGGCAACGCCAGCGACTACCTGCTGACCAATGGCGACTACGCGCAGACCCGCTACTACCCGAACCGGCAGATCAACACCGGCAACGTCGCGCGGCTGCATCCCGCCTGGATCTTTCAGACCGACATCTCTGAGTCGCTGGAAACCACGCCGATCGTGGTGAACGGGACGATGTACGTGACCACGGCGTTCGACCACGTCTATGCACTCGACGCGCGCACCGGGCGGGAGCTGTGGCACTACAAGCAAGCACTCGGGCCCATCACCACTTATTGCTGCGGATCGAACAACCGCGGCGTCGCGGTGTACGGCAACAAGGTCTACCTGGCGACGCTCGATTCGAAGCTGGTCGCGCTCGACGCCAAGACCGGCAAGCCCGTGTGGTCCACCGATGTCGCCGATCCCGAGTTGGGGTACAGTGAGACGATGGCGCCGACCGCGGTGAACGGCAAGATATTGCTCGGCACCAACGGCGGCGAATATGGCATCCGCGGCTTCGTCAAGGCGTTCGACGCCGAGACCGGCAGGCTGCTATGGACCTTTTATACGATCCCCGAGAACTCGCAGGGAGTCTGGGCGACCACGGACGCGACGGGAAAGGACGAGCACCGCGACATCGACGCCGAAAAGGCGGCATACGCCAAGGACGGCGATCCGTACAAGACGCTGGGCGGCGGTGTATGGCAGAACCCGTCGATCGACCTGAAGCGCAACCGCATCTACTTCGTGGTCGGCAACCCCTCGCCCGATCTCGACGGATCGGTGCGTCCGGGCGACAACCTCTACACCGACAGTTTGGTCTCGGTCGATCTCGATACCGGCAAATACGTCTGCCACTTCCAATACGTGCCGCACGACCTGTGGGACCTCGACGCGGTGAGCCCCACCGTGCTCGTCCCGGTCACCGACAAGGACGGCAAGACCGTCGATGGCGTGCTGCACGCCGGCAAGACTGGGTTCCTCTACGTGAACAAGGCCGACGATTGCAGCCTGATCCGCTACTCCGAGGCGATGGTGCCGCAGGAGAATATGTGGACGCTACCCACCGCCACGGGAGCGCGGATGCTGCCGGGGGCCAATGGCGGCGTCGAATGGTCGCCGATCGCCACCGTGCCGCGCCGGCACATGGCCTACGCGATCACCCTCAATCAGCCGATGACCTACACGGTCGCCAAGGCGCCTTATCCCTCGGGCAAGCTGTGGCTGGGCGGCGCATTCGCGGTGATCCCCACCGAGGCGCAGTCGGGCAACATCACGGCGGTGGACTACGACACCGGCAAGATCGTCTGGCAGGTGAACACGCCGGAGCCGATGATCGGCGGCATCCTGGCAACCGCCGGCGGCCTGTTGTTCACGGGCGAAGGCAACGGCGAGTTCCGCGCCTATGACGCCGCGACCGGATCGACGCTGTGGTCGTTCCAGGCCGGCGCGGGAGTGAACGCACCGCCGTCCTCCTATTCCGTGGAAGGCAAGCAGTACATCGTGGTCGGCGCCGGCGGCAACGCGCAGCTCAACTACAAGCGGGGCAATGCGATCATCGCGTTCACCCTGGATTGAGCGAACGCTCGGTGTGACGGCGAGGGCAGCGCGCATTGCGGCGCTGCTCTCGGTGCTGCTTCCGCTCCCGGCCCACGCGCAGCCCGCGGCCGACAAGCTCGCCCTCTGCACGGCGTGCCACGGCGCGAACGGCGTGCCGGTGGATCCCTCGATCCCGGTGATCGCCGGGCAGCAGGAAGGCTACCTCTATCTGGAATTGCGCGACTTCAAGCTCGGCAATCGCCGAAGCGAGGTCATGCGGCAAGTGGCCGAGGGTTTGGACAAGGCCAATATGCTGGCGCTGGCGGCGTATTTCGCGGCGCGGCCCTGGCCGGACCTCGGGCAGAAGCCAGCGGCGGCGGCGCAGGCGCATCGGGCCGAGCTGCTGGCCGGCTCCGCCGTGTGCCAGAGCTGTCACGGAGCCGGCTTCAGGGGCGCCAGCGTCACGCCACGGACCGCCGGGCAGAGCGAGACGTATCTCCGCGCCACCATGCTGGCGTTCCGGAGCGGCGCGCGTGCGAACAATCCGGGGATGACGGGCGTGCTGAAGAATTACACCGACACCGACATCGCCGCGCTGGCCGCATTCCTGGCGGGGATTTAGGCGGCCCGCCGCCTTATCGCGCCCGGATCCGCCGCCGCTTCGTCGCCTTGTTCTTCGCCAGCTGCGCCAGCGTGTACGATTCCAGCACCTGCGCCATCGCGTCGCGCGCGGCGCGCAACATCGGTTGCAGCGCGCACAGCTCGATATCCAGGCAATCGGCGCACGGCGCGAACTGGGTGCGGCTGGCGCACGGCGCGAGCGCGAGCGGGCCGTCGACGATCCGGATCACCTCGCTCGCCGCGATACGCTCCGGCGCCCGAGCCAGACGGTATCCGCCGTAACGGCCGCGCCGGCTCTCCACGATCCCGTGGTCGCGCAGCTCCACCAGGATCGCCTCGAGGAATTTGCGAGGGATATCCTCGCCCTCGGCGATATCGGGCGACAGCGACCATGCCGGCTGCGCCTGCCGGATCGCCAGATAGGTGCAGGCACGCAGGGCATATTTCGCTCGACTCGACAGCATTGCCTTCTACCGCGGGACGCACGGGAGAAACTAACCCGCTGCCGCGCCGCGTCAATAAGCGAAATCTTTCTTGTTGACTTGCGGCGCGCGGGCATGTCTCAATCCCTACTCCGGAAGTGTGGTATGAACGGCTTCGCGTGCACAGCAGCGGGAATGGTCCCGATGGGGAGCCTTGCCATCAGCGCACCCGCCCGCCGGTCAGCAACGGAGTACCCGACCATGAGCACGACCAGCGATACGCTCGATCTGTTCTGGTTCCTGCCGACCAGCGGCGACGGTCCGTATCTCGGTTCCGACGCCCTACACCGGCCCGCCGCGATCTCCTATCTGCGCCAGATCGCCGTCGCCGCCGACCGGCTGGGCTTCGGCGGCATCCTGCTGCCGACGGGCAATTTCTGCCTCGACGGCTGGACCGTCGGCGCCGCGCTCGCCCCGGCGACCGAGAGGCTGAAATTCCTGCTCGCGCTGCGCCCCGGCATCCTCACTCCCGCGCTCGCCGCGCGCCAGGCCGCCGCGTTCGACCGCATCAGTGACGGCCGCCTGCTGCTCAACATCGTCACCGGCGGCCGTCCGCAAGAACTCGCGGGCGACGGCGTCCTGCTCGACCACGACGAACGCTACGCGCAGACCGAGGAGTTCCTGACCATCTGGCGCGGCCTGTTCGCCGGCGGCATCGACTTCACCGGCCGGCACCTCACCGCGCGCCATGCCCGGCTCGGCCCGTTCGACAGCGTGCACAAGCCGCATCCGCCGCTCTGGTTCGGCGGCTCCTCCCCGGCCGGGATGGAGGTCGCCGCGCGGCATGTCGACACCTACCTGACCTGGGCGGAGCCGCCGGCGCAGGTCGCCGAGAAGCTCGCCGCCGCGCGCGCCGTCGCGGCACGACACGGAAGGCGCCTGCGCTACGGCCTGCGCGTGCACCTGATCGTGCGCGAAACCGACGAGGAGGCGTGGAACGCCGCCGAGCGCCTGATCAGCCGGTTGTCGGACGCAACCATCGCCGCCGCGCAGCGGCAGGTGCGCGAGGAATCGGATTCCATCGGTCAGTTGCGCCAGTTGCAGCTGCATGACGGCCGGCGCGACCAGCTGGAGGTCAGCCCGAATCTCTGGGCCGGCGTCGGCCTGGTGCGCCAGGGCGTCGGCACCGCGCTGGTCGGCAGTGCTGAAACCGTCGCCGCGCGGCTGCGCGAGTACCAAGCGCTCGGCATCGGCACGGTAATCGCCTCGGGCTACCCGCATCTCGAGGAAGCCTATCGCGTCGCGGAGCTACTGTTCCCAGTCCTCGGCATCGGCCAGGGAAGCGCCGAGCCCGGCGCCGATTTCCGCACCGTCGTGCCGCGGGTCGCCGCCGAATGATCGCGCGCACCCGCCAGGTCATCGGCCGGTGGCTCAATGCCGTCGCGGTGACGCTCGATACGGTTCCCTGGCTGCCGTACACCGATCTCTGGATGAGCGGCCCGCTCTGCGATCCGCAATGGCACATCGACGAGCTGGGCCTGCACGTGCCGCTCACGGAGCGCGACGACCCACCACCCCCCGATTACGAGTGGTGGGCATGAGACGCGCGCTCCCCTGGATCATCCCGACCCTGGTCCTGCTGGCTTGGCAGGCGGCGGCGCAACTCGGCCTGCTCCGCGTCCAGGTCCTGCCGGCGCCCTCGATCGTCGCCGTGACCGCCTGGCACCTGCTGCTCTCCGGTGAGCTGATGGCGAATGTGGAGATCAGCGCCGGGCGCGCGGCGCTCGGCTTCGCGATCGGCGGCGGCATCGGCTTCGTCTTCGGCATGATGAACGGGCTCTTCGCGCTCAGCGAGACGCTGACCGACAGCACCTTGCAGATGGTGCGCAACGTCCCGCATCTGGCGCTGATCCCGCTGGTCATCCTGTGGTTCGGCATCGGCGAGGAGGCCAAGGTCTTCCTCGTCGCCCTTGGCGTGTTCTTCCCGATCTACGTCAACACGCAGCACGGTGTGCGCTCGGTCGATCCGCACCTGCTGGAAATGGGACGCGCCTACGGCATGTCGGAGGCGACGTTGTTCCTGCGCGTCGTGCTGCCCGGCGCGCTGCCCTCGATCTTCGTCGGCCTGCGCTATGGGCTCGGCATCATGTGGCTGACGTTGATCGTGGCGGAGACGATCTCCGCCTCCTCCGGCATCGGCTACATGGCGATGAACGCGCGCGAGTTCATGCAGGTCGACGTCGTGGTGGTCTGCATCCTCGTCTACGCCGCGCTTGGCAAGCTCGCCGACAGCGCGGCCCGGCTGCTGGAACGCACCTGCCTCGCCTGGAACCCCGTCTATGCGAAAGCCTGAGCCATGACCGTCACTGTTCTCGACCGCCGTCCGGCGGCCATCGATCACGCCAGCGCATCGGGCGCCGCGGTCGCGTTGCGCGGCATCGGTAAGGCATTTGGCGAGCATCGCGTGCTGCACGATATCGACCTCGACATCGCCGGCGGGGAGTTCGTCGCCATCGTCGGGCGCAGCGGCTGCGGCAAGAGCACGCTGCTGCGCCTGATCGCCGGGCTCGACACGCCGAGCGAAGGCGCGGTCACGGTCGACGACCGGGCAGACGGCTGGCGCGATGCCGTGCGCCTGATGTTCCAGGAACCGCGCCTGCTGCCCTGGATGAACGCGGCGGCGAACGTGGAGGTCGGGCTGATCCACGCCCCGCGGCACGCCCGCCGCCGCCGCGCCGCCGAGGTGTTGGCGCAGGTCGGTCT
>JBAWFF010000404.1:0-9724 GCA_049591635.1 Acetobacteraceae bacterium | reverse complement strand
GTGCTGCGCCGGGCCGGCGATCGGGCGGATCGGCGCGCCGAGCCGGCCGGGCGTGGGCTGCGGTTCGCCGGATGGACGCTCGATCCAGGGCGGCGACGGCTGCTCAATCCGGACGACGCGGAGGTCGCGCTGACCGGGGGCGAGTACGACCTGCTGGTCGCGCTGCTCGAACGGCCGAACCGGGTGCTGACGCGGGACATGCTGCTCGATTTGCTGCGCGGGCGGCAAGCCGGGCCGTTCGACCGGGCGATCGACGTCGCCATCAGCCGGCTCCGCCGCAAGCTGGAGGATGACGGACGGAACTCCCAGCTTATCAAGACGGTGCGGGGTGGCGGCTACGTGCTGGCCACGACCGTCGAACGGCTCTGAGGTGCGGCTTCGCTGGCGTTTGCCTCTTTGGCCGCGGAGCCTCGCGGCGCGCACCGCCTTGGTACTGCTGCTGGGGCTTGCCGCCGTGCAGGCCGCTGGCCTGACCATCCATGCGCTCGACCGGCTCGACGTGCAGCGCCTGGCGCAGGCGCGCACGCTCTCCGAGCGGGTGATGGGGCTCTATCGGACAGTCGTGCTGACGGCGCCGGCCGACCGGGAGAAGCTGATACGCGATCTGCCGCTGCCGCCCGGCCTGAAGGCCGACATCTCCTCCGGCCCGCCGCTGGCGCCACTGGCGGAGACGCATTTCGGCGAGCAGCGGCTGCTCCGGGTCAGCATGAGCCTGGTGCCGCTGCCGCCCCGGCTGCGCCCGCGCGAGATGACGTTCCGGGGCGGCCCGCCGGACCCGCGCCTGGCCATCGGCCTGCGCCTCCCGGACGGCGACTGGCTGAACATCGATACTCCGCTGCCGCCGCTTCGACCCTGGCATTCGCCGACGTTTCTGATCGCCTTCGCGCTGATGACCATCGTCGCGGCGTGCCTGACGCTGTGGGCGGTGCGCCGGCTGACCACGCCCGTCCGCGTGCTGGCGGCGGCGGCGGAGGCGCTTGGGCGGGACGTCAACGCGCCCCCCTTGCCCGAGGATGGGCCGCTCGAGGTCGCGACGGCGGCGGCCGCGTTCAACACGATGGCCGCGCGCATCCGCCGGTTCGTCGCCGACCGGACCGAGATGCTGACCGCGATCGGCCACGACCTGCGCACCCCGATCACCAGGCTGAAGCTGCGGACCGAGTTCATGGAGGACGACGAGCAGCGGCGGAAGATGCTGGCCGACCTCGAGGAGTTGGAGGCGATGGTCGCCGCGACGCTCGCCTTCGGGCGCGACGCCAAGGCGAGCGAGCCGGTCTCGGCGCTCGATCTGCCGGCGCTGCTGCGCACTGTGTTGGACGAGGCGGCCGATGCTCGCCCGGAGACCGCCGATCGGCTGGCCTATGAGGGACCGGCGCACCTGGTCGTGCGTGCCCGCCCGCTGAGCCTCAAGCGGGCGTTCGCCAATTTGGTCGCCAATGCGGTGAACTACGCGGGCGGGGCGCGGGTGCGGCTCGCCCCGGTGTCGGGCGGGATGCTGAGCGTCGAGGTGGAGGACGACGGGCCGGGGATCCCGCCGGGGGAGCTGGACCGGGTGTTCGAGCCGTTCCACCGTGGCGAGCCGAGCCGGAACCGCGAGACGGGCGGCGTCGGGCTGGGGTTGCCGATCGCGCGCAACATCCTGCGCGCGCATGGCGGGGACGTGGCGCTGGCTAACCGCCCGATGGGAGGGCTGCGGGCGACGGCGACATTGCCGGCTTAGGGGTTGTTCCTCGCGTGAACGATTTTGCCGATCGCGCGTTCAGGCACCGCGACGAAGGAGAGCGTGATGGCTGAACTCGACACCGACGAGCGCAAGAAGCTTCCCGCCAAGGACTTCGCCGAACCGAAAAGGCGCGCCTATCCCATCGAGGACAAGGCGCACGCCCGCAACGCCAAGGCGCGCGCGAGTCAGGCGGTCAAGGCAGGGCGGATGTCCCAAGCCGAGGAACGCAAGATCGACAAGAAAGCGGATGCCGTCCTCAAGAAGAGCTGACGGCTACTCGCCGCTGACGACCTGGATACGGCTGCCGTCGCCGACATCGTCGGGCAAGTTCACTGCGACGTGCTCGCCTACCTGGGCGCCCGTGGCCAGACTCACCTCCGAGCCGTCCGTGCCGGCGACCTTCACCGGTCGGAAATGCACTAGCCCATCCGCGCCGAGAGCGGCGACGAAGGAGCCACCGCCGCGGATGATCAGTCCGCCGACCGGGATCCGTGGGTGGCTCGGCACCGGTGCGTGCAGCGTCACAGAGACGAAGCTGCCCGGCACCAGCGAATGGTCGCGGTTATCGACCTCCAGTTCCACGAACAGCGTGCGGGTGCGCGGATCGAGTTGGTCCGCGGTGCGGGCGACGCGGGCCCGCACCGTCCGTGCCTAGTTCGCCGCGTCGGCCACGTCGGCTAGGTCGCCGACATGCACGAACGGCACATCCGACTGTGCCACATAGATGTCCACCCGGACGCGGCTGTCGTCGGAGATCGTCAAGACCGGCTGGCTGCTAGTCTCGTTGGTCTGCGCGTTCTGCACCAGCGCCCCGGGATCGACGAAGCGGGCGGTGATCACGCCGTCAAACGGCGCGCGGATTTCCTCATAGTTCTTCATCGTGGCAGCCGCGGCGACGGCGGCGACCGCCATCCGGAAGGCCGCCATCGTGTCATCGGCGGTCTGCACGGAGCCCACATTATGCGCCGCCAAATCGCGGGCACGCTCCATGTTGCGTTGCTTGTTCTGCAAGTCGCTCAACGCGCCATCGTAGATGCGGTCGGTCTCGGCCGAATCGATGATCGCCAGCAGGTCGCCGGTATGCACCCGGTCGCCGCGATCGACGTGGATCTCGCGTAGGTAGCTGCTGACCTTGCCGTAGAGCGTCGCCGTCTGCAGCGGACGCGTATCGCCGAGCAGACGGATCGACCGTTCCGTCGGGCCGGCGGCGACCGCGACCACCCGCACCTTCGGGCCGCGCGCCGCGGCGGCCGCCAGTACGGTGCGGGTCGCGGCGAGTGTCGCCGTTTGCTGATGCCAGATCCGTCCCGCGACCAGGGCCGCGTCGCCGATCACGACCAAGCCGACGAGATAGAAGGCCGCCCGAGCGAACCACCTACGCATGTCCGTCTCCTGTGCCTTCGGCCCCGGCCGCCTCCTGCGCGAACCGCGCATCCAGCATATGCAGGCTTGGCGGGGCGCGGCGCAGCAGGGTGTAGAAGATCGGCACGATGAACAGCGTCGCCAGCGTGGCCATCATCAGGCCGCCGATCACCGCGCGGCCGAGCGGGGCGTTCTGCTCGCCCGCGTCGCCGAGGCCGAGCGCCATCGGGACCATGCCGATGATCATCGCCAATGCGGTCATCAGGACCGGGCGGAGGCGCGTGCGTCCCGCCTCGATGACCGCCTCCAGCGCGCCCAGCCCGCGCTGCGCCCGCAAGTCGTTGGCGAAGCTCACCACCAGGATCGAGTTCGACACCGAGATGCCGATCGACATGATCGCCCCCATCAGCGATTCGACGTTCACGGTCGTCCCGCTGAGCGCCAGCATCCAGATGATGCCGATCAGCGCGCCGGGCACCGCCATCATGATAATAAACGGATCGATCCAGGATTGGAACAGCACCACGAGAAGCGCATAGACCAGCACCACGGCGAGGATCATGCCGAGGCCGAGCAGGCGGAACGAGGCGGCCATGACCTCGTTCTGGCCACGGATCAGGATATGCGTGGTGATCGGCAATCCGTGGCTTTCGGCGGCGATCGCCTGGCCGATGTCGGCGGCCACCGAGCCGAGGTCTCGCCCGTCGATATTGGCCGCGACATCGACGGCCCGTTGCACGGTGGAATGCGTGACCGACTCGAAGCTGGTGCCCGGCGTGATCGAGGCGACGTCTCCCAGATGCATCACCGCGGCCGCCGGCAGCGAGGCCGGCGTCACGTTCGACAGGTCGGGCCGACCCACGGGGATCGCCAACAGGTCGGCGACCGAGTTGATGCGGCTGATCGGCAGCATCACGGCGACGTTGTAGTTCACCCCATTCTGCGGGTTGAGGAAGAAGTTCGGCGACACCAGCGAACTCGACGCCAGTTCCACCAGCATGTCGCTGGCGACGTCGCGCTGTGACACCCCGAGCTTGGCGGCGCGCAGCCGGTCCACCTGTACATCGAGCGCGGGGTAGTCCAGCACCTGCACCAGATGCGCATCGACGATCCCGGGAATACGGTGCAGCCGGCGCAGCAGGCGCTGGGCGATCGCGTAGCCGCGGTCGAAATTGACGTCCTGCACCTGCACGTCGATCGGCGCCGAGAGGCCGAAATTCAACACTTGGCTGACGATGTCGGCGGTCTGGAAATAGAACTGGCTGCCGGGGAATTCGTCCGGCAGGGTCGCGCGGATCTTGCGGATGTAGTCGATCGACGGATGATGCCCGGGCTTGAGCTGGATCAGGATCTCCGCGTCCATCCCGCTCACATTGTCGCTGGGGACAAAGGCGAGGTTGTACGACAGCGGAATGCCGATGGTGTCGTTGATCGTCTCCAACTCTGTGGCCGGGATGATCTGGCGCAGCCGATCCTCCACCTCCAGGGTCAGTTTCTCGGTGTCCTCGATCCGAGTGCCGGATGGCGCGCGATAGTGCAGCTTGATGATCCCGACATCGGCGGTCGGGAAGAAATCGGTTCCCAGCATCGTGCCAAGTCCGAGGCTGATCAGCAGCAGCGCGCCGGCACAGAACAGGATGAACGGGCGATGGCGCAAGGCGCCGGCGAGCGCCCCGCCGTAGCCGTCGCGCAATCGGCCAAAGCCGCGATCGAACACCGCGAACACGCCGCGCGGCGCCGCGTGCGTCTCGCCGGCCAGCAATGTGCGGGCGAAGGTCGGCACCACCGTGAAGGAGAGCACGTACGACGCCAGCATGCAGAGCACGACGGTGACGGCCAGCGGGATGAACAGGAACCGGGCCGCGCCGACCAGCAGCACTACCGGGAAGAAGACGATGCAGATCGCAAGGGTCGCCACGGTCAGCGGCTGGATGACCTCGCCCGTGCCGTCGAGGATGGCGACGGTGAGCGGCTTGCCCAGGCCCTGGTTGCGGTGGATGTTCTCGATGGTGACGGTCGCGTTGTCGACCAGCAGGCCGATCGCCAGCGCGAGCCCGCCCAAGGTCATCAGGTTGATCGAGTTGCCGGTCACGTACAGCCCGACGATGCCGGCGAAGATCGACAGCGGGATGGAGGTGGAGACGATCACGGTGTTCCGCCAGCTTCCCAGGAAAAACAGGATCATCAGCGAAACCAGGATCGCCGAGATCACCGCCTCCCTCACCACGTTGGAGACGGCGGCGCGCACGAACACCGACTGGTCGAAGTCGAGCTTGATCTCCAACCCGTTCGGCGCGGCGGCGCGAATCTGCGGCAGCATCGCCTTCGCCGCGTCGACCACCGCCAGCGTGGAGGCGTCGGCGTGCTTCAGGATCGCCAGATAGGCGGCGCGGTTGCCGTCCACGTGCACGATGTTCTGCTGCACGGCGAAGCTGTCGGACACGTGCGCGACGTCGCCAAGCGTCACTGGGATGCCGTTGAACACGCCGAGCGGAATGGCGCTGAACCGATCTACCGCGGCGGGGCTGGAGTTGAGCTGCACGTTGTATTCGTGCCCGCCGATCCGCGCCGTGCCGGCCGGCACGATCACGTTCGACAGCTGCAACGCGTTCACCACGTCCGCCGGCGTGAACCCGCGTGCCGCCAGCCGGTCGGGCTCGAGCTCCACGTCGATCTGGCGTTGCTTGCCACCGAACGGAGCGGGCGTGGACAGGCCCGGGATGGTGAACAGCTGGATGCGGATGAAATTGAGCGCGTAGTCGAATATCTGTTGCTCATTCAGCCGCTTGCTCGACAGCGTCATCTGCACGACAGGCACGTTGGAGGCGTTGAACTGGATGACGCTGGGCGGCTGGATGCCGGGAGGCGCGCCGCGCAGGATGGTGTTGTTCACCGCCGTGATCTGCGCGATCGCGCCGCCGATATCGGTGCTGGGCTGGAAATAGACCTTCAGGATGCCGATGCCGGGGATCGACTGGGACTCGATGCGGGCGATGCCGTTGACCGTGGTGGAGTAGGCACGCTCACTGATGAAGACGACACGGCGTTCCATATCCTCCGTGTTCAGGCCGGGATAGTTCCAGGCGACCAGGACCACCGGGATGTCGATCACCGGGAAGATGTCCACGATCATGCGGGTGATCGACAACGCCCCCAGCAAGAGGATCAGCAACGCGGCGATCGCCGACGTATAGGGGCGGCGCAGGGCGAGGCGCACCAGCCCGATCATGCGGACGTTCTCCCTCCCAGACGAAATAAAGTGCCACGCCGGCCCGGCCTTGCCAAGCGTTCGCCCAAACGGATCGAGGGCTATCGCATATGACCGAAACACCGCCCTGGCGGGGCTTGTCCCGGCCGCCCACGTCTTCCTTCCTGCCCTGAGGGGTAGTTACTGGATCATCGCGCTGGGGCACCAGAGGGCGTGATCGCGCCGAGCGATGCGTTGTGCTAGGGTGATGCCATGAGCGCGTCGTTGAAGGTCCCGGAGTTGATGACGGTCGAGGAGTTCCTGGCATGGGATGCTCCCGGTCCGCATCGATGGCAGCTCGTGGACGGTGAGCCACACGCGATGGCGCCCGCCAGCGATACGCATGGAGCGATCCAAAGCGAACTGGCCCGGTTGCTTGGCAATCACCTGCTGGCCGGATCCAGCCCGTGCCGCGTCATCACGGCGCCCGGGGTCGTCCCACGCGTGCAGTCGCGCACCAATTTCCGCATCCCCGACCTGGGGGTGACGTGCCCGAGCCGAGGAGGCGAGGAGCAGCCGATCCTGCTGGTGGAAATCCTCTCGCCGAGCAACCGCGCCGAGACGTGGAGCAATGTCTGGACCTACATCACTATCCCCAGCGTGCGGGAAGTGCTGGTGCTGCGCGGCGACGCGATCAGCGCCGACCTCCTGCGCCGGGGCGCCGAGGGCGGTTGGCCGGAGCGTGCCGAGACGTTCGGGGCGGGTGACCTGGTGCTCGAGAGCATCGCGTACCGGGTGAAGCTGTCGGACATCTACCGCACCAGCCGGCTGGTGGGTAACGCCGGCCGCTGATCCCAAGGACCGCGTTTGCCAAGAACACCGTCACGGTCGGCGAAGGCCGACCATCCACAACTTTCTAGACCACGATCGTTTCGAGTCGAATCGCCAGCCTCGTCATTGCGAGCGCAGCGAAGCAATCCAGGCCCACTCCTCCGCGTGGGCCTGGATTGCTTCGCCTTCGGCTCGCAATGACGCCGTGCCTTTGCGCGTCCTCGGCTTCAATCTGATGCGAACGCGCGCTAACCCGACGAGAAGGTCGTGGGTGCTCGCGCCAAGCGCGAGCATGACGGTTGAAACTTGCGATCGTCCGGTCACCTCTGACGTAGTGCAAAATCACACCATGAAGCCGGGGCCACCGACCTGTGGTTCCTCGCGCGTTGGTGCGTTGCCAAATGATCTCGTTTTGAAACTTTTCCGCACCGAAGACCACATCGAGCAATATCTTGAGATAATGGCTCGCCGAGGGATCGCAGTGCAGGTACAGGCTCCCCGTCGGCTTCAGCACCCGCCGCAGTTCGATCAGCCGCACCGCCATCATGCAGAGATACGCCATCAGGTCGCTCTCGCGCAGGATCGAGCGCATGGCGCGCAGCATCACCGCGACATCCGTGTGCCGCGAGCGGATCACGTCGTCGAACGCGCGGGCGGCGGAATCGCCCCAGGTCCAGGTGTCCTTGAACGCCTCGATCTGCGCCTCGCTCCGCTTGCCGGCAGGCGCCTTGAACAGCACGTTGTAGTTGGCCTCCGAATTGAACGGCGGATCGAGGTAGATCAAATCAACGCTCTCGTCGGCGATCTGCTCGCGCAACACGTCGAGATTGTCGCCGTAGAACAGCTTGTTGGTCATGGGGCGATCAATGCGCCGGCATGTCCGCCGGCTCCCCGCAGAGGAAGCCGGCGCGTTGGCGACCCCGCGGCCTGGGCCATCGCGAGTGAAATCCGTACCCTCATGGCCGACCTCATAGGGTAGCGCCCGATTCTACTCCACATCGAAACGCATCGTCGGTCGTTGACTCCCGGCCGCTCCCGTCGCGGCCGCGGCCCCCTACTGCACCCCCACCGCTGCCCCTAGCGTCTCCCCGATCGCCCGGCGCAACACGAGGTCCGCGAGAGGGTCCAGATCGGTCGCCTCTCGGTTGACGATCACCAGTGTCGCCCCGTTCTCCTTCGCGAGTCTGGGGAATCCCGCCGCCGGATACACTACCAGCGACGACCCCACCGCCAGGAACAGGTCGCAGGCCAGCGTCTCCGCCTCGGCCCGGCGCATCGCCTCGATCGGCATGGCTTGGCCGAACGCGATCGTCGCGGTCTTCACGAACCCCAGGCAGCGCCGGCAGCGCGGCGTCGCGCCGTCGCGCTCGAACGCCTCGCGGACAGGTTCCAACTCGTAGCGCGTCCCGCATTCGAGGCACGCCGCGTAGGTCGTGTTGCCGTGCAGTTCGATCACCGCCTCGTCCGGCACGCCTGATGCCTGGTGCAACCCGTCGATGTTCTGCGTGATCACCGCCGCGACCTTGCCCTCCCGCACCAGCTCGGCCACGGCGGCGTGGCCGCGGTTCGGGCGGGCGGCGCGCAGCACCGCGTCCATCGCGAACCGGCGCCGCCAGGTCTCGGCGCGCGCCTCCTCCGTGCCCATGAACGCCTCGAAGTCGATCGGCCGATTGCGGGTCCACAGGCCGCCGGGGCTGCGGAAGTCCGGAATCCCGCTCTCCGTGCTGATGCCAGCCCCGGTGAACACCACCACCCGGCGCGCCTGGCCAAGCAGCTCCTTCAGACGCTCGACGTCGTGGTCCATGCGGCAATTCTGCCAAGCGTTCGTCGGCATTTCCAGCGCGCCGCTTGTCCAATGCGGAAGCGACTGGGTACAACGCGCGGATGGATTCCCCCCAACGCCAGCGGACCGTCATCGCCCCGAGCCTGCTGGCCGCGGATTTCGGGCGATTGGCCGAGGAAGTCGCCTCGGTCGAGGCCGCCGGCGCCGACTGGCTGCATCTCGATGTCATGGACGGGCACTTCGTCCCCAACCTCAGCTTCGGTCCGGCCGTCCTGAAGGCGTTGCGCGGACGCACCCGCCTCCCGTTTGACGTCCATCTCATGATTGCCCCGGTCGACCCCTACATCGCGGCCTTCGCCGAGGCCGGCGCCGATCATATCCTGGTCCACCAGGAAGCCGGCCCGCACGTCCACCGCACGCTCCAGCTCATCGCCGCGCACGGCAAGCGCGCCGGGGTCGTGCTGAACCCGGCGACGCCTCCCGAGGCCGTCGAGTGGGTGCTCGACATGGTCGAGATCGTGCTGGTCATGACCGTCAACCCCGGCTTCGGCGGCCAGGGCTTCCTGGCGTCGCAACTCCCCAAGGTCGCCGCGCTGCGCCGCCTTATCGACCGCACGGGGCGCCCGATCAGGCTCGCCGTCGACGGCGGCATCAGGCCGCAGACCGCCCGCGAGGCGCTGGCGGTAGGTGCGGACACGCTGATCGCCGGGAGTTCGGTGTTCCACCAACCCGACTATGCCGCCGCCATCGCAGCCTTGCGGGGCGACGGCGCATGACGGCGAGCTGGCTGCGCGATGCGCGACGCGCCCTGGCGCGCCTCCCCAGCCTGCGCATGGGC
>JBAWFF010000403.1:0-3260 GCA_049591635.1 Acetobacteraceae bacterium | reverse complement strand
TGTCCCATCGTACCTGGCGCCGATCCGGCCGAATAACCCGCGCGTCCCCCGCCATCGCTGCCTCCCGTCCGCAACGCCGACAGGGAATCAAATCCCGCGCGCGTCGCGCAAATTCCTTCACACGCTCGCAAGCGGGAATGACGAAATTGCCCTGGCGGCGCAAGCAATTCTTCGGGCAACGGCGCAGGGTGCGGCAGAGGCCGCACACGAGATTTGCGCGACGATCGCAATGCTATGGCACAAGGACCACCGGACCCGCGCCGCATCGCTTACCCGGCTGCTCAGCGCGTCTCATGCCCAGCATCAATCCTTCACAGTCGACGCTCGATAAATCTCGTCGATGGACTGTTGCAGTGTCGCGTCAAACGTGGCGTCGCTCATCGAACGCCTGAGATCTTCAAGCAGGGCCCTCGAGAAGCTCGCGATCATGCCGTGATCCGCGGCGAGGCGCTTGCAGGCGTCGGCCCGCGTGTAGCCACCGGACAGCGCGACGACCCTCGCCACGTGCTCGTGCTTCGTCAGGGCCGAATAAAGGTCTGGGATGTCCGGGATCGTCAGCTTGAGCATCACCCGCGAGCCCTCCGGCAAGGCGCCGAGCTTCTTGGTCAGTTCCGCCAGGAGGATGGATTCCGCGCCGGCCTTGTCCGGGCTTTTGATCGAGACTTCCGGCTCCAGGATCGGCATGAGCCCGCGTTCGGCAATTCGGGCGGCCACGTCGAACTGCTGCGTCACAATCGCGGCGATACCGTCCTTCGAAGGCAGGTTGATGACCGAGCGCATCTTGGTGCCGAAGACGCCGAGCTTCACCGCCCGGGTGAGCAGCGCGTCGAGTCCCGGCATTGGTTTCATCAGGCTCACACCGTTGGTCTCGGCCTCGAGCCCCTTATCGACCTTGAGAAAGGGGACAACGCCCCGCTTCTCCCAGAGGAAGGCAGGAACGGGCATTTCCTCCGCCTGCCCGTCCATCGTTCCCTCGAACAGGATGGCGGCAATGATCTTGGCTCCGGTGAAGGCCGGTGCGGTCATGATGCGTACGCGCATCTCGTGCATGAGCCTGAACATCTCGCCGTCGGTGCCATAGGCACTGTCTGGAATGCCGTAGAGCCGCAACGCGCCGGGTGTGGACCCGCCGCTCTGGTCGAGCGCGGCGATGAAGCCATCCGCACGGGAGATTTGCGCCATCATCTTCTCGTTGGCCATCATCGTCATCCTTGCCTGTCCTGACGCGTGCAACTGATACCAATGCCCCTCCCCCTAACCCTCTCCCGCAAGGGGAGGGGGGCCTGGTTTGGGCGAGCCCCCCTCCCCTAGGGGGAGGGGCCAAAGCGTCAGCGCTCACAGCGGTTGGTATGACACGTCTACGCCATCGTCAGCACCATCCGGAAGCGCGCATCGACCGGCTGGCCCGTTCGACGTCTGACCGATCCGGAACCCGGCCGATTGCCGGGGCCGGAAGCCGCTGTTACTGCAAAGCAGCATGAACGGCACCAATATCCTGGTCATCAAGCTCAGCGCCCTCGGCAATCTCGTCCTTTCGTTCGGCGCCTTCGCCGCCATTCGCCGCCACCACCAACAAGCCCGGATAACCCTGCTCACCACCAGGCCCTACGCGGCGTGGATGGGGGCCGCCCCCTGGTTCGACGAGGTCTGGATCGACGATCGCCCGGCATGGTGGGATTTGCGCGCGGTTCTGACCCTCCGCCGCCGGCTCGCCGCCGGCCGGTTCGAAAGGGTCTACGACTTGCAGACCTCCAGCCGCAGCAGCCGCTATTTCGACCTCCTTGCGCGCCCCCGCCCCGAATGGTCGGGAATCGCGCGTGGTTGCTCACACCCGGACCGTGACAAGCGGCGCGATGCCCTGCACGATCACGAGCGTCTCGCCGGCCAGCTTCGCCAGGCCGGCATGGCGGGACTTGACCCCCCCGATCTTGGCTGGTGCACCGGCGACATCGCGCGGTTCGGGCTTCCCGATCGCATCGCGCTGCTGGTGCCCGGCAGTTCGGGCCACCGGGTCGCGAAACGCTGGCCCGCCGCGCGCTACGGCGCGCTCGCCCGCGCGTTGGCCGATGACGGGATCGCCCCTGTCGTGCTCGGCGCGAGCGCCGAGGCGCCGTTGGCCGCGGAGATCGCGGGAATCGCACCCGCCGCCATCGACCTGACCGGGCGGACCGGCTTCGGCGACCTCGCAAGCCTCGCCCGCCGCGCGCGTGTCGCCATCGGCAACGATACCGGGCCGATGCATCTGATCGCCGCCTGCTCGTGCCCCTCGCTCGTGCTGTTCTCCGATGATTCCGACCCGGCGCTGTGCGCCCCGCGCGGGGATCGCGTCGCGATCCTGCGCCGGCCCTCGCTCGACGCGCTCGACCTCGCGCCCGTGCGGGAGGCCGCGCTGGGGCTTCTCTCTCCGGCGCTCGCCTGATGGAGCACGCTCCGGTTCTGGCGGAAGGCTCCGACGGCGTCGCGCTGCCGCAGCGCTATTGGGCGATCGCCGCCTTGCTGCTCGGCCTGGCGCTCGCGGTGCTCGACGGCGCGATCGCCAATGTCGCGTTGCCGACCATCGCCGCGGACGTCCATGCCAGCCCGTCCGATTCCATCTGGGTGGTCAACGCCTATCAGCTCACGGTGACGATCTCGCTGCTGCCGCTCGCCGCCCTCGGCGAGATCGTGGGCTACCGGCTGGTCTACCGCTGGGGATTGGTGGTCTTCACCATCGCCTCGGTCGGCTGCGCGCTGTCGAGTTCGCTGGGAACGCTGAGCATGGCGCGCGTGATCCAGGGTTTCGGCGCCGCCGGGATCATGAGCGTGAATGGCGCCCTGGTGCGCTTCATCTATCCGCGGCGGATGCTGGGGCAAGGCTTCGGCATCAACGCCACGGTGGGGTCGATCTCCAGCGCCGTCGGGCCGACCGTGGCGGCGGCCATCCTCGCGGTGGCGAACTGGCCGTGGCTGTTCGCCGTCAACGTGCCGATCGGGATGGCGGCGATCGCGATGGCCTGGTGGGCGCTGCCGGCGACGCCCAAATCGGGCCAGAAATTCGACTTCTCCAGCGCCTTCCTGAGCGCCGTCGTGTTCGGCAGCCTCATCACCGGCATCGACGGACTGGGGCACGGCGAGCGGATTGTCGCCGTGGTCATGCAGCTGCTGGTCGCGGTGGTCGTGGGCGCGGTGCTGGTGACGCGGCAGATGACCCGCACCGCGCCGCTCCTGCCGGTCGACCTGATGCGGGTTCCGTTGTTCGCGCTGTCGGTCGCGACCTCCGT
>JBAWFF010000402.1:0-11965 GCA_049591635.1 Acetobacteraceae bacterium | reverse complement strand
CCTTGAAGTGGATGTCGATGTCGTCCCAATGGGCGAAGCTGTCGATGATCTCCTGCTTGCTCGGCGGATCGGCGCCTTCAAGGTTGCGCAGCGTCTCGTCGGAGAACACGACACCCCAGCCGAACGTGTCGTAAGGGCGATTGCGCTCGATCACGGTGATGCGGTGCGAGGGATCGCGCCGCATCATCTGGATGGCGAAATACAGGCCGGCCGGCCCGCCGCCGACGCAGACAATCCTCATCGCGCTTGCCCTCTCGACGCGTGTCGTTAGCATCAGTCGGAAGGACGGTCCAATGAACCATCACCCGATGCGCGGCCCCAACCGCCTGAAGCTCGGCATCTTCTCGGCCAACGCCGACAGCGGCCTCGCATTGACCCGCGTGCCCGAACGCTGGCCGGCGCTGTGGCCGGAGATCGTTGAGGTCGCCCGGATGGCCGACCGCGCCGGGCTGGAGTTCTTCCTGCCGATCGCCCGCTGGAAGGGCTATGGCGGGGCGACGAATGCGCGCGAGACCTCCTTCGAGACCCTGACCGAGGCCGCCGCGCTCGCGGGCGTGACCGAGCGCATCGCGTTGTTCGCCACCGTCCACGTGCCGATGGTCCATCCGGTGTTCGCGGCAAAGGCGCTGGCGACGATCGACCATGCGAGCCAGGGGCGCGCCGGCCTCAACATCGTCTGCGGTTGGAACCCCGATGAGTTTTCCGCCTTTGGCCTGCCGATGATCGAGGACCGCTATGGGCAGGGGCTGGAATGGTTCGAGATATTGTCGCGCATCTACACGGACGACGCGCCGTTCGACTTCAAGGGCAAATACTACGATCTGCACGCCGTCTCCGGAAAGCCGCGCCCGATCCAGCGCCCGCGCCCGGTCACGCTGAACGCTGGCTTCTCCCCGCCTGGCCGCGACTTCGCCGCGCGCGCAGCCGATTTCCTGTTCACCACCTTCATCGAGATCGACGCCGGGCGCGCCCAGGTCGCCGACATGGCGGCCCGCGCCACCGCGACCGGGCGAGAGGTCGGCGTCTACAGCACGTGCCACGTCGTCTGCCGCCCCAGCCAAGCGGAGGCGGAGGACTACTACGAGCACTACGCCGTGCGGATGGAGGATACCGAGGGCGCCGATCACTACATGCGCAACAAGCAGCAATTCTCGATGTCGCACGACCCTGACGCGTACCGCCTGCACCGCAAGCGTTTCGTGGGCGGCGCCGGCACCTATCCCCTCATCGGCACCCCCGCGCACGTCGCCGAGGAGCTGGGGCGGATCAGCGAAGCCGGGTTCGAGGGCGTCGGCATCTCCTTCGTCAACTACAAGAACGAACTGCCGTACTTCATCGAGACGGTGCTGCCGTTGCTGCGGAAGGCGGGGCTGCGCGGCGAACGCTGAACCGGCAGCACGGCGCGCCCATCGCGGCGCATTCGCTCTCCGTCACCGCCACATCCCCCAGCATCATCTCCCCGACCGCCGTCAGCATCCCGCGGATCGGCGCGCACACCGGATGCGGGCTGTGTCCGGCCCCGGCGGCGAAGGGGCTGTTCTCGACCGTCAGCGCGAGGCCATCCTTGACGCGGGTCAGCATCCAACGTCCCCAGCCGAGTTGCGGCGCCGTCGCCTCGATCGTCGCCAGTAGGTCGGCGGCGCCGGCGTCGCGGTACGCGCGCGCGGAGTGGCCGCCGACGCGGCGGATCGCGCGGCCGAACGCCTCCATCGCGTGGCCTCGGGCGGATTCGGGCATCTCGGCGATCATGCCCATCAACGCGTCGGGGCGGATCATCATGTAGCGGATCGCGCCGTCGCGATACTCGCCGCGCTCGGCGTCGAACACCAGGCGGTCGCGGAAGTGAGTCATGATGCCTCCAGCACCGGCTTGCCGGTTTCGTCGTCACGCGCGCGGACGCTAACCGCGTCGCCCGGTTCGCGCTCGCCCAGGAAGCACACCGCGACCGGCCCGGCGTCGAACCGCACCAGCCCGATCGCCAGCGGGAGGCGCGTGCGGAATCGCGGCTCGTTGCTGTGGTGCAGGACGGTGCGCGCGAGCACCCGGCCGGGAAGCGAGTCCGCCGTCTCCGCCGCCACCGCATCGGACAGGCACATGCCGCATATCTCGCGCGGCGGGTACTGCGCGGCGCCGCACGACCCGCAGCGTTGCAGCGTGATCATCCGGCCCCCAGCACGCAGGCCGCCGAGCACAAGCCGCGATCGTAATTGATCATCCCGAATCCGCTCACCAGCGCATGACGAGCGCCGGCGCCGATCACACGGCGCATTGCTTCCACCAGCCCGAGATAGCCGCCCGCCGCGCCCGCCTGTCCCATCGATAATTGCCCGCCGCCGGTATTGTGCGGAAAGCTGCCGTCGATGGTGAAGCCGTGCCGGCGGACGAAGTCTGGTGCCGCGCCCTCGGCACAGAAGCCCAGGCCCTCGAATTGCAGCATCGAGATCATCGGGTAGTCGTCGTAGGTCTCGACCACATCCACCTCGCCCGGCCCGATCCCCGCCTGCGCCCACAGGGCGTCGCGATCCATCGCCCAGCCGCCGCGCAGCTGCACCGGATCGTCGGGGAATGCGTTGTGCCGCTCGATCGCGCCCAGCACGCGCACGAACTTCAGGCCGAGCGCACGCGCCCGCGTGACGGACATCACCAGGAACCCGTCGGCGCCGGCGCAGGGCATCACGCAGTCGAACAAATGCAGCGGCGTCGCGATGGGACGCGCCGCCAGGTATTGCTCCAAGGTCAATTCGTCGCGCAGCAGCGCGAGCGGGTTGCGCCGCGCGTTCGCCCGTTGCGCCACGCACAGCTTGCCGAAATCCTCCCGCGTGGCGCCGGTCGCGCGCATATAGGCGTCGGTGATAAGCGCGAAGCTGCCGTTCGGCCCACCGGCGCCATACGGATACACCGCGTCGCGCGCGAACACGCTGAAATCCGCCAGCAGGTCGCGAAAACTCGTCTCGTTCGCGGTGTCGCCGGCGATGCAGGCGATGATCTCGGCGTCCCCCGCCTGCACGGCGCGTGCGGCGCGGCGCAACGCGATCACCCCGCACGCGCCGCCCATCGGCAGCCATTCCAGGAAGCGCGGCGACATCCCGACATACTGGGTGAAACCCACCGCCGTATCGGGTGCGAGGGTAAAGCTCGACACGCACAGCCCGTCGATCGCGCCCTTCGCCAGCCCACTGCCGTCCAGCAGCCGGCGCAGCGCGCGTCCGAGGAACCAGTGCGCGCCGTGTTCCGAGCGGCGGACATACGGCTCCGTCACCGGCACGCACAACGCGATGTCGTCGTAGCCGTCGGTCAAGAAGACCCCTCCCCCAACCCCTCCCGCAAGGGGAGGGGAGGATTAAGGAGCGCGTCGGCCTCTGCTTCTACTCCCCCTCCCCTTGCGAGAGGGGGTCGGGGGGAGGGGTCCCGCCGCTTCAACGCGCGCGTATCGACGCACGACGCCGTGCCCGGCAGCGCGCGCGCCATCTCCTTCAGCTCGCCACGCGCGACCTTCTGGCTCGCGGTCAGCGGCAGTTCGTCGACGAAGGCGACCCAACCGGGAACCTTGTAGTACGACAGCTCCTCCAGCGCCGCGCGAACGATCGCCTCGGCCGTCTCCGCCATTCGATCCGGCGGAATCGGCGACCGCGCGACGACGCAGGCGAGCACCTCCTCCTCGCGCGTCGCATCGGGCGTGGCGCACACCGCGACATCGGCGATCAGTGCGTGTCGGCGCAGCACGCTCTCGACCTCGGCGGCGGCGATGTTCTCCCCGCTCCGGCGGATGATGTTCTTCTTGCGTTCGACGAAATAGAGGTATCCGTCGGCGTCGGCGCGCACCACGTCGCCGGTATGAAACCACCCGCCTTCCCAGGCCGCCCGCGTCGCCGCCTCGTCCTTGAGGTATTCGGTGAAGAACCCGGCGCGCGGATCGGGACCGGCGGCACGGACGAGAAGTTCGCCCGGCGTCTCGGGCGCGCACGGCGCCCCCGCATCATCGACGATCCGAACTTCCATCGCGGGGCCAGGGCGGCCGAAGCACGCGGCGCCGACATGGCGCGGCGCGCGGTTGGCAATCACCGCCGCCCCCGCCCCGGTCTCGGTCATCGCCCACGCCTCCAGCAGCTTCACGCCGAACCGCGCCTCGAAATCGGCGTGCAAGCGGCGATCGACGCCGGCGCCGAACGCGAAGCGCAGGGCATGGTCGCGGTCGCGCGCATCGGCAGGCGCCGCCATCAGCATCGACGGCATCACGCCGAGATAGTGGACGATTGTCGCCCCGCTCTCGCGCACCGAGGACCACCAGCTCCGCGGATGGAACCGGTCGAGCTGGATCACGCAGCCGCCGGTCAGCATCATCGCCATCGCCGAGAACGACATCGCGTTCATATGCACCAGCGGCAGCGGCGTCAGCAGCCGCTCCGCGCCCGGACGCAGCGCGGCGAGGCCACCGAGCGCGTCGTACCAGCGCCCGGTCCGCAGGAAGCTCTCGTTGGACAGCACGCAGCCCTTCGGCCGCCCGGTGGTGCCCGACGTGTAGAGCAGCGCGCACTCGTCGGGTGCGACCACGCCGGGGGATCGCGCGGCGGGCGGGCGGGCATCGTCGGCAATCGCCGGAACGGCGGCGAGCTTGGGCAGGTGATGCTCGCAGCCAACCGCGAGCACGATCTCGCTGTGCGTGACGAGGTACTCCAGTTCCGCCGGCCGCAGCTCCGGATTGAGCGGCACGACGCTGACGCCAAGCCCATTCAGCGCGAACCAGTGGAGGAAAAACGCCGGCCGGTTCTCCAGCATCAGCCCAACGCGATGGCCTGGCCCGTATCCGGCGCGTGCGTACGCATCGCGCAGATGAGTGATCGTAGCGGCGGCGGCGGCATAGGTGATCGGGCCGGCCGGTATGGCGTAGGCTGCGGCGGTCTCCCCGAGGACATGGAGGAACGGCCGATCCGCGAAGCGGGCGGCGAGGGCGTCGAAGGCAGCGGCGACACGCATCTCTTTGTTCCCGCCCGGATTAGCCCCTATGGTCGCGACACAACACCAAAAGAACAAGGGAGGATATCATGCCGTCACGCACCCTGCGCGGAACTGTCGCGGCCTCCGCGCTGCTCGCCGCCCTGCCCGTCGCCGCTTCCTACGCGGCGCCGTTCATGATCGTCGGCGACGACGAGAAGCTGGTCTGGAACGACCAGGGCGCCGGCGTGGTCAAGCCGACCGGCCACGACAACGTGCTGATCGTCGATCTGGCCGATCCGGAAAGCCCGAAGATCGTCGCCAATCTGCCACTGGAGAACTCGGTCATCGGGCCGCCGGTCAACGTCGCGATCACCCCCGATGGCAGCCTCGGACTGGTCGCCGATTCGGTCACCACCGTTCAGGACGGGAGCACCTTGAAATCCGCGCCAACCGACAAGCTGTTCGTCATCGACCTCAAGGCCAACCCGCCGAAGCTGGCGCAGACGGTGACGGTCGGCAAGCAGCCGTCGGGGCTGTCCATCAACGCCGCCGGCGATATGGCGCTGGTTGCCAACCGCGCCGGCAACTCGATCAGCGTGCTGAAGATCGAGGACGGCAAGGTGACCCAAATCGGTGAGGTGCCGATGGGTTCCAGCGTCTCCACCGTCGAGTTCACGCCCGACGGGAAGCACGCGCTCGCCGTCGAGCAGCTCCTCAATCAGATCGAGCTGCTGTCGGTTGACGGCGACACTGTCACCGACACCAAGACGGCATTTCCGACCTACATCTTTCCGTACAACGTCGTCGTCACGCCGGACGGCAAGCTGGCGCTCACCGCCGATAACGGCCATGGCGGCAACGCCGACGGCAATGTGGACCTGGTGAGCGTGATCGACCTCGGCGGCCCGCATCCGCACGTCATCGACCACATCACGGTCGCCGACGCACCGGAAGGGTTGGCGGTCAGCCCGAAGGGCGATCTGGCCGTGGTCGCCAGCGTGCAAGGGTCCAACATGAAGGACCAATGGTTCCATCACCCGAACGGCGTCATTACGGTGCTGAGGATCGACGGCACGAAGGTGTCCCCGATCAAGACCATCGAGGTCGGCAACACGCCCGAGGCTGTCGTCTTCACGCCCGACGGCAAGTATATCTACGTCGGCAACTATCTCGACCAGGATTTCTCGATCCTCAAGGTAGATGGCACCGACGTGACCGACACCGGCAAGCGGTTCAAGGTGCCTGGCCATCCGGCCTCGGCGCGGTGAACCGATTTCCCGCAAGCGCGGCCTGGCGCGCGGCCTGCGCGGTCGATCCCGTGCTGGCCGCGTGGCGCGGGCCGTGGGAGAGCGGTTTCGCGATCGACACCGGCACGGGCGCGCGGTTCGCGTTCGGCGACGCCCAGCCCTTCACCTTCGCCGCGCCGGCGGAGGTGTGGGCACGCTACCTCCAGCCGGTGCCGCCACGGCATCATCACAGCCTGTTCGCGATGCTGGCCCGCGTGCCAGGGGCACGGGTCGAGGGCTATGTGCTCGCGTTCCACCAACAGGTCCATGTGCTGCGCCGGGTGCTGGAGGTCGGCAAATTCCTGGCGCTCGGCCGAGCGGCACCGGCCCCGGTGTCGCTTCGCCCGTCGCTCGGCGCGGCGCCCGTACCGGGCGTGGTGGGCCGCTACGTCCCCGTCGCGGCGCGCGGCCAGGTCCATGCGACCTATCACGAGGCCGCCGGCGCCGGGCGCGACGTACTGTGTCTGCACACGGCGGGCGCGGACGGACGGCAGTTCCACCGGCTGATGGCGGATGCGCGCATCACCAGCACGCACCGCCTGGTGGCGTTCGACCTCCCCTGGCACGGCAAGTCCCCGCCGCCGGCGGGCGCCATCGCGGGATCGTGGCGGCTTGATACCGAGCTCTACGTCGAACTCATCATGGGCTTCATCGCCGCCGCCGGCCTGTCACGCCCGATCGTGCTCGGCGCCTCGATGTCGGGCGAGATATGCCTCGAACTCGCGCTGCGCTTCCCCGACAGCTTCCACGCGATCATCGCCTGCGAGGCGAGCGAGCGGATCGAGGGGCGGCAGACGCACTGGCCGCTGCATCCGGCGGTCAACGCGGGCTTTTTCGTCCCTGAGTGGATCGAGGGCCTGATGGCCCCGCAAAGCCCCGCCGAATGCGCCGCCGAGGTGCTGTGGCACTACGCGCAGGGCGGCCCAGGCGTGTTTTACGGGGACATATGCTTCTATTCCGGCGATTGGGACGCCCGCGATCGGGTGGCGCGGATCGACGCGCGCCGCGCCAACCTGTTCATGCTGACCGGCGAATACGACTATTCCTGCACCACGGAGATGTCGGCGGCGACGGCGGCGAAAATTCCCGGCGCGCGGTTTCAGGCGATGACCGGCATCGGCCACTTCCCGTTCGCCGAGAACCCGGCGCGCTTCGCCGACTATCTTCTGCCGATCCTGGAGGAACTGTGATGTCCGACCTGACCCTGAAGCAGGCGCAAGAGATCGTCGCCGGCGCGCTGCGCCAGGCGCGCGGGGCGAAATTCGAGCCTCTGGCGGTGTTGGTGCTGGATTCCCGCGGCGTCCCCAAGGCGTTCGCCGCCGAGGACGGCACCAGCCTGCGCCGCTTCGAGATCGCCCATGGCAAGGCGCATGGCGCCCTCGCCTTCGGGCTGGGCTCACGCGAGCTCGGCAAGCGTGCCGACGCGCGGCCACAATTCATCGCGGCGGTGACCCACGCGGTGGGCGGGATGCTGATCCCGGTGCCTGGCGGCGTGCTGATCCGCGACGCCGAGCGCCGTGTCGTGGGCGTGGTCGGCATATCGGGCGATACGTCCGACAACGACGAGGCGGCGGCGCTGGCGGGGATTGCCGCGGCGGGGCTGACGGGGGACGCGGGCTAAGGCCGTCCGTGCAGCGCACGCACCCGCGACAGGAACGCGCCGAGAGCGTCGGCGGAGGTCGTCGGCGCGGGTTCGATCGGCAGACGGATCAGCTCGGTACGGCGGAAGCCCCTCGGCTGGGCGATCAGGACCGCATCGGTATGAATCACGAGGTTGGGCCACCCCCATGCGGCGACACCCGGACTCTTCAGCGCTCGTTCCATGGTCTGTTTCCAATTGCAGGCTTCGATTTCAATGACGATCGGCTCCGCCGCCGGGGCGAGGCCGGCGAGCGCGGCGAGGCATGGGTCGGAGCCAGCGTCCGGGTTGAAATGCAACAGCACGAAGCCGTCCTGCTCGCGCGCGCCGATGCCGCGCAGGGCGACGTCGGCCTGGTCGTCCGGCACGACGAGAGGCGGGGTGTCCGCCAAGGTGCCGTCCAGGCGATAGGTCCATCCATGATAGGGGCAGCGGATTTGCGCACAGCGCCCGGCGCCGGCCGCGAGCACCGGCATTCCCTGGTGGCGGCACAGATTGCGGAAGCCAAGCACGCTTCCATCGTCCTGGCGCATCGCGAAGACGCCGAGGCCGCCGATGGCGGTCGCGCGATAGCTGCCGGAATGCGGCAAGTCGAGGCTGCGCGCCACCACCTGCCAACTCCGCTCGAACAGCGCGCGACGCTCGGCGATCCAGATGTCCGGGCTGTCGTACCACTCCTCCGGCAGCGCGGTCACGAACGGCCGAGATGGGCCATCAGCGCGGAAATGCCCGCCTCGCAACACGCGACATCCTGCTCGCCATTGCCACCCGAGGCAGCGATGCCTCCCACCACCTTGCCGTCGAGCACGATGGGCAGGCCGCCCACGAACACGGTGAAGCGACCGCCGTGCTGAGTGAAGATGCCGAAGGCCTCCTCGCCGGGCAACGCGTTCTTGTAGTTGTGCGTGGGTTTGCGGTGCCCGGCCGCGGTGAACGCCTTGTTCATGGCGATCTGCACGCTGGTGACCTTGCCGCCATCGAGGCGGCGCAGCGCGATCGGGTAGCCCGCCATGTCGGCGACGCAGAGCACCTGCGGAACGCCGAGTTCCTCGGCCTTCGCCTGCGCGGCGTCCAGCATGATCTGGGCTTCGCCCAGGCTGAGGGTCTGGTACGTCAGCATCGGGCGGCCTACTCGGCGGCGAGCGCGGTCGAATGCGTGAGGAACTTCTCGCACAGGCTGTCGAGATACAGCCGGCGCATCAACGTCGCCTCGCGCACGCAGCGCAGGCAGGCGGCCTTCAGTTCCGGTGTCGTCGCGTATTTCTCGACCAGGTTGAAGCCGATCTCGCCATGCTCCAGGTCGGCGACGATATGGAGGCGGAAGAACGTCACTTCGTCCTCGGTGAAGCCGTATTTCTCGATCAGCGGCGGCGTGGTCTTGCTGTAGATCTGCGGCACCTGGCTCTCGAGCCCCACCAGCAGGCCGGCCATCGCTTCCAGGAACGGCTTGTAGGACTGGCGGAACCCCCAGCATTGCAAACCGAGCGTGCCGGGCAGCAACTCGCCGTTGAGTTGCGCGTCCAGCACCTCCTGGCGCGATATGCCGCAATGCTCGGCGAATTGCAGCAGCAGCTCGGTGTGCTTGATGGCGGGAAAATCGGGGCTGTCGGCGGCGAAGCCCTCTTCCTCGAAGATGTTCTCGGCGAGGAAGTGGCGGACGTCTTCCTGGTCGCAAGCGGCGAACACGTTCGCCAGCCAGAGCGGGAAATGGCTGACGTAGTGGTAGTGCTGCTTGGTCCACTCGCGAGCAGGCGGCGGGTGAGCCGGCCGCCGACCCATGCCTCGCTCCAAGGATGCGCCTTGGAATGCTTCTGCTGGATGGCGTCTTCCAACGCCTGGCGGAACTCGCTCTTGCTCACGATCGTCTCTCCATCCAGTTGGCTTCGGCTCGCAATTCCGGGAGAGATATTTGTATACAGTATTCCATTGTGTCAAGCAGCCTCGGATTTCGTGGCCTCTTCCGCCACCGGCGGTTGTTCTGTTTGCAGGGCGCCGGCATGACGCACATGGCGATAGGCCAGCACCGAGGCCAGTTCCGGATCGCCATCGATCACCGCCCGGAGGATTGCGGCGTGCTCGAGCCAGGTCTCGCGCGCGAACGCGACATCCAGGCGGCGAAACAACGGCCCAGTGCGATCGCGCAGCATGTTCACCAGGTCGGCGAGGACGCGATTGTGTCCAGCCCTCGCCAGGGTAGCGTGGAATTCCCGGTTCAGCGACGGGATCTCGCCGAGACGCCCGGCCTCGATGGCATCGGTGCCGCGCTGGAGGATGTCCTTGATCTCGGCCAGGATCGCCGCGTCCCGCCGCCGCGCGGCAAGCCGTGCATTGGCGGCTTCCAAGGTGGCCCGCACCTCCAGCAACTCGTCGGCCTCCTCCGGCGACAGGACGGCGACCATCGCGCCGCGCCGCGCCGTCACCTCGACCAGGCCCTCCGAAGCGAGGGTGCGGATCGCCTCGCGGATCGGATTGCGGGAGACTCCGAATTCGTCGGCCAGGCGGTCCTCGATCAGCCGCTCGCCGGGGCGGAAGCGGCCGACAAGGATGGCCGCGCGGATCGCCTCGGCCACCTTGTCGCGCAATGGCGCGTGGGCGTCGCCGAGGGAGCGGCGGGCGGCTTGCGTTGCGAATGGCGGCATTTCAGAGATCTCCAAGACGGTTCCCGGCCGGCGATTGCACACAAAATGCAATCTGCCAGTTTCAGGCAATCCCTTCGAGGAATTGCTTGAGCAGCCGGCTCACTTCCGCCGCCTGCTCCTGCTGGACCCAATGGCCCGCTCCATCAACCAGGTCGCAACTCAGCATTCGCCTGCACGCCGTGCCCCGCATCCGCTCAAAGGCGCCGGGGCTCTGGTACACACCCCAATCGCTCGCCCCGGCGATGAAACAGGATGGGACGTCGATCGTGCGGCCCGAGAACGTCCCGAGGTCGGCATTGAGTGTGCCGCTGGTCGCGCAGCGATACCATTGCAAGCCGCCCTGGAAGCCGGTTCTCTCGTACTCCGTGCTGTACACACGCAGTTCCGCCTCGGTCAGCCATCCGCACGCGACGATCCGGGCTGCCGACGGCATTTCCGCCGCCACCGTCTCCGCCATCCCCTTGTCGCGTTCCATGACGTAGTACGTGGGCAGCTTCGCCAGTTCCTCGGCGCTTCGGGATTGCAATGGGAACGGCTTGTTGCCCGGCCAATCCGCGCTCTTGTAGTGGTAGTAGGCGCGCAGGAACGCATGGACGCCCTGCGCGCAATTCCGCATGTCGCCGTCGGCCGCGCGCGTCGAATAATACCATTGATAGTGCTTGCGCGGCGGCCGCAGCGCGGCCAACGCCGCGTGGATATCGGGGTCGCGTGCCGGCTCGCCCGTTGGAAGGCTGGGCGGCCCGGCGAACGGGGCGCTCATCAACGCGAGGGAGCGGAACACGTCCGGCCGGACAAGCGCGCAGTACGCCGCGACCGGGGCGCCGAAATCGTGTCCCACCACCCCGGCCACGGAGCCGAGCTCCAAGGCCGCCACCAGACCCAGCACGTCCCTGACCAGGTTGAGAATGCGGAAGGAGCCGACGTCGCCATCGTAATCGCCGTCCCACCCCGTGGTGCGCCCATATCCCCGCTGGTCGGGCGCCAGCACATGAAAACCGGCTTGCGCGAGCGCCGGCATGATCTTCCGCCAGCTATAAGCGAGTTCCGGGAAGCCATGCAGAAGCACCATGCACGGCCGGTCCCCGCCATCGAACCCGGCCTCCAGGACATGCATCCGAAGACCGTTGACGTGGTCCACGAAGCGCGAACGGATGGTGGGAGGGAGAACAGACTTGCTCAGCGCATCCATCGTGGTCATCCTCGCCCCTGTCGTGCGTCGATGAAAGGTAAGTCCACTTTATGCCCGATACGCCCCCCGATCGCCTGTCGAACGACCCCAGAAGCCCGCATCACGATCCCGCGTGCCTCGAACGCGGCGTTGGCGTGCGCTTCAACGGCGTGGAGCGGCACAATGTCGAGGAATACTGCGTGAGCGAGGGCTGGGTGCGCCTCGCGGTCGGCAAGACGGTGGACCGCCACGGCGCGCCGCTCACCATGAAGATGAACGGCGCGGTCGAGCCGTACTA
>JBAWFF010000401.1:0-4681 GCA_049591635.1 Acetobacteraceae bacterium | reverse complement strand
CAGCCTGGGCGCGCGGGAGATCGCCGAGGAGGCGCCGGTCGCCATCACCTACAACCGCGCGGTGCTCGCGGTCATGCTGGCGACGCCGGCCGATCTGGAGGACTTCGCGATCGGCTTCAGCCTCACCGAACGCATCGTCGAACGCATCGACGACATCGAGGACATCGAGATCGTCGCAACGCCGGACGGCATCGAATTGCGGATGTGGCTTCCCCCCGGCCTCGCCGCGGTCGCCGATGCGCGTCGCCGCCGCCTGACCGGACCGTCGGGTTGCGGGCTGTGCGGGATCGAAAGCCTCGCCGACGCCGCGCGCCCGCCTTTGCCGGTGGCCTCGTCCGCGCGGTTCGGCGTTGACGCCATCGCCGCCGCGCTCGCGGCGCTACCCGGCGCGCAGTCACTCAATCAGCGCACCCACGCGGTCCACGCGGCCGGCTTCTGGCACCCGGCGCGGGGCCTCCTCGCGTTGCGCGAGGATGTCGGGCGCCACAATGCGCTCGACAAGCTCGCGGGCGCGCTGGCCCGTATGCGCGCCTCGGCCGCGGACGGCATTGTCGTGATGTCGAGCCGCCTATCGGTGGAGTTGGTGCAGAAGGCCGCCGCGATCGGGGCCCCCGTGCTCGTCGGCGTCTCGGCGCCCACCGCGCTCGCCGTGCGCACCGCCGAGGCCGCCGGCATAGCGCTGATTGGTGTTGCGCGCGATGACGGATTCGAACTATTTACCCACGGTGAACGACTGGGTTCGGGGCGAGCGCGCGATGTCGCCTGACAAACTGATATACATGGCCAACCAGATCGGCCGCGCCTTCGCCCATGAGAAGCACGACCGCGCGGTCGCCGACACGGCCACGCATATCCGCAAATTCTGGGAGCCGCGGATGCGGGCCGCCATCTTCGCCGCGTTCGATACCGAGGCCGGCGCGACCCTCGACCCGATCGCTCGCGAGGCGGTCGGCAGACTGCGGGAGAGTGCGTCCGAACGGAAATGAAAATAAACGACGGGAGACTGCGTCCATGAGCCATAGCCTCGCCGCCCCCGGTCTGTTTGACCGCGAGCGCATCGTCGCCGGTCCCGGCTTCAGCCGCTGGCTGGTCCCGCCCGCCGCCCTCTGCGTGCACCTTTGCATCGGTCAGGCCTACGCCTTCAGCGTGTTCAACCTGCCGATGACCAAGCTCATCGGCATCACCCACTCCGCGCCCGGCGACTGGAAGCTGACGCAGCTCGGCTGGATCTTCAGCCTCGCCATCGTCTTCCTGGGCCTCTCATCGGCGGCGACCGGGAGCTGGCTCGATCGGGTGGGTCCGCGCAAGGCGATGTTCACCGCCGCGTGCTGCTTCGGCGGGGGATTCCTCATCGGCGCGCTCGGCGTGCATCTGCATAATCTGTGGCTGATCTATTTCGGCTACGGCGTGCTCGGTGGCTGCGGGCTCGGCATCGGCTACATCTCGCCGGTGAAGACGCTCATCACCTGGTTCCCCGACCGGCCCGGCATGGCGACCGGGATGGCGATCATGGGCTTTGGCGGCGGGGCAATGATCGCCGCGCCGCTCTCGGTCAGGCTGATGGCCGCCTTCTCCTCGCCGACCCACATGGGCGTGGCCGAGACCTTCCTCATCCTCGGCATCGGCTATTTCTGCTTCATGTGCATCGGCGCCTGGATCGTGCGGGTGCCGGCCGCGGGATGGGCGCCTGCGGGCTACGTCGCGCCGACCCAGTCCTCCGGCCTGATCACCACCGAGAACGTCCATGTCGCGGTCGCCTGGCGGACGCCGCAGTTCTGGCTGCTGTGGTGGGTGCTGTGCCTCAACGTCACCGCCGGCATCGGCGTCCTCGGCCAGGCCTCCGCGATGGCGCAGGAGATGTTCCCCGGCCGCATCACCGCGCTCGCCGCGGCGGGCTTCGTCGGCCTGCTTAGCCTGTTCAACATGGGCGGGCGGTTCGCCTGGGCGACCGCGTCGGACTATTTGGGGCGCAAGGTGACCTATTGCGTCTTCTTCGTCCTCGGCATGCTGCTCTACTCGCTGGTGCCGACCGCCGGAAGGCTCGGCGGTGGCGGCGGCGTCGGGCTGTTCGTGTTCTGCTTCGTCATCATCATCAGCATGTATGGCGGCGGCTTCTCGACCGTCCCAGCCTATCTCAAGGACGTATTCGGGGTGCGCTATGTCGGCGCCATTCACGGCGCGTTGCTTACCGCGTGGTCGGCGGCCGGCATCTTCGGGCCGGTGCTGGTCAACTACATGCGCGCCTACCTCATCAACCACGGCGCCGCCAAGGCCGATGCGTATAACGAGACCATGTACATCATGGCCGGACTGCTGCTGATCGGGCTGATCTGCAACCTGCTGATGCGCCCGGTGCATGAGCGCCACGTCCTGAACGAGTCCGAACTCACGCCCGGCATGATTGGAGGCCAGTCATGAGCTATTCTCGCACGTCCAATCCAAGGCCGGCCGAAACCGCGGTCGGGGTCAAGCTGGTGGTCTTCTGGGTCCTGGTGGCGGTGCCCCTGCTCTGGGGCGTCGCCAACACGATCGGCGACGCGACCAAGCTGTTTCGCTAGGCCGTGCTGGATCGGCCACATGGGTGTGGCATGATTGCATATCGCGGGTTTGTGAACTGCGCCCAAGCGGACTCGTGATCAGTGTAATGAACTGTCCGTGCGGCATTCATGGCCGCGTTCGACGAACAAGGAGATTCCCATGACTGCACGCCTCGTCACGACTTTCGGCGCTGTCGCGCTCGGCCTCGCCGCCTTCGCTGTCTCCCCGGTCATGGCGCAAGGGGCCGGCGGTGGCGGCGGCAATGCCCCGAGCGGCACCGCGACCACCACGAACGCCGGCGCCGGCCACCCGGGTCCCGCCGGGAACGCCACGAATAACGGCAACCCGGCGACGACCGGGACGATGGGCCAGGGCATGGTCCGGCCGATGCATCACGGCCACATGGCGAGCGCCCACCCACACCACATGGAGCATCACGCCTCGATGCGCTCGCATGGCCGCATGGGCGCGGCGGATTCCGGCGACGCCGCAGTCAACCAGTTGAACGAACAGAGCCTGATGGCGGCGCAGAAGGGCACCAACTTCACGCCGAGCGGTACGCGGCAGTAGCATTGATGCCGCCGGTGCCGGGCTCGGCACCGGCGGTTTCCCTCCGATGAGCGATCCTTCGCGACTCGACCCTGAGATGCGCGGTTTCCTTGCCGCGCAAGAGGAAACGGCAGCGGCATATCCGCCGATCCGGCTGGAGATTCCGCTCGATCCGCATCGGATGGTGAACGACGCGCTGGCTCTGCGCACGGCCGAGGGTGGTCCCAGGGTCGCGGACACGACGGATCGGTGGATCGCTGCCCGCGGCCGGCGCATCTTCTGCCGCCTCTACCGCCCGCACCCTGATCGCGCGCTTCCCGTTCTGGTGTATTTTCACGGCGGCGGCTGGGTGTGGGCTTCGGTCGATACGCATGACCGGCTGGCGCGCGAATACGCCGTGGCCGCCGACGTCGCCGTGCTCAACGTCGATTATGCGCTTTCGCCGGAAGCGAAGTTCCCGCAGGCGTTGGAGGAGTGCGCCGCGGTCGTGCGCCATGTCGCGGCGCACGGCGCGGAATGGGGTCTCGATCCGAGCCGCATCATGCTCGGCGGCGATTCCGCCGGCGGCAACCTCGCCCTCGCCGCCGCGCTGCTGTTGCGCGACACGGCGGGTCCGGCGCTGCGCGGCGTGCTGGCGACGTACCCGGTCTGCGACAGCGATCTCGACACGGACACGTATCAGGAGTTCGGCGCCGGCTGGGGCCTCACGCGCGAGAAGATGGCGTTCTACTGGAGCGTCTACGTCCCGCACGCGGCGGACCGGCTGCATCCGCTTGCCGCCCCGCTGCGCGCCGACCTCGCCGGACTGCCGCCGGTGCTGGTGCATCTCGCCGAATGCGACGTGCTGCGCGCGGAGGGCGAAGCCTTGGTCGGGCGCCTGCGCGAAGCCGGCGTGGCCGTAGAGAGCGAAACCTTCCCCGGCGTCGTCCACGGCTTTATCCGCGCGACCGCGCACGTCGCCAAGGCCCGCGACGCCGTCGCCAAGGCCGCGGCGTGGTTGCGCGCGCGGGCTCACTGAAGGTCCCCTCTCCCTTTGGGAGAGGGTTAGGGTGAGGGTCTCAGCGCGGCGCCATCCGTAGCGCGCCGTCGAGCCTAATCGTCTCACCGTTGAGGAACCGATTGGCGGCGATGTGCAGCACGAGCGCGGCATACTCCGCCGGAAGCCCGAGCCGGGACGGGAAGGGAACCGAGGCGGCGAGGCCCCGGCGGACCTCGTCGGGCAGCCCGTTGAACATAGGTGTCTCGATCAGCCCTGGCGCGATCGTCACCACACGAACGCCGACGCGCGCGAACTCGCGCGCCGCCGGCAGGGTCAGCCCGACCACGCCGGCCTTCGACGCGGCATAGGCCGCCTGGCCGACCTGACCCTCGTAGGCGGCGATCGAGGCGGTATTGACGACGATGCCGCGTTCGTCGTCCCCGAGCGGATCGAGGCCGGCCATGTCGGCCGCCGCGAGCCGCAGCATGTTGAACGTGCCGATCAGGTTGACCCGGATCACCTGCTCGAACGCCGACAAGGCCAACGGCCCGTCGCGGCCGAGGATGCGCCCGGCGTTGCCGATGCCGGCGCAGTTGACCAGCAGCCGCGCCGGCC
>JBAWFF010000400.1:0-4178 GCA_049591635.1 Acetobacteraceae bacterium | reverse complement strand
CGTGCATGCCTGAAGCGCCGCGCAAATCAATCCAAGCGCCGCGATGCGCGCCGCGAAACATCCCGCTATGACCTTCGCTCCCGCGTCGTTGTCAGATTGAAACTTGGCCGGCTAGAGCGACAGCCTGAAGAACGCGGCGATCTCGCCGATGATGCCGCGGCGGAATGCCAGCACGCAGATGACGAAGATGGCGCCTTGCGTGACTGTCACCCACGATCCGAACTGCGCCAGGTAGTTCTCCATCGACGTGGTCACGACCGCGCCCACCACCGGGCCGAACACGGTGCCGAGGCCACCCACCAGCGTGGTCAGCACGACATCGCCCGACCGGGAATAGTGCACGCCGTCCAACGTGGCAATACCAAACACGATGGCGGTGGTGGCGCCGGCGATGCCGGATAGCGCGGTGGAGATCACGAAGGCGACCAGCTTGTAGTTCCTGGTGCGGTAGCCGAGCGAGGTCGCGCGCGGCTCGTTCTCGCGGATCGCCTTCAGCACCTGGCCGAACGGGGAATGGATCACGCGATGGATCAGCAAGAATCCGGCGATGAAGATGCCCGCGGTGAGCCAGTACATGTGCATATCGCTTGACAGCGAGAAGAAGCCGAAGGCGTGCCCGCGCGGGACCTGCTGGATGCCGTCCTCGCCGCCGGTGAACGGCGCTTCCAGGCAGAAGAAATACACGAGTTGCGCCAGGGCCAGCGTGATCATGGCGAACAGGATGCCGGCCGTGCGGATCGCGAGATAGCCGAGGAACAAGCCGAGGATTCCGCCGGTCGCGCCGCCCAGCAGGATCGCTAGCATCGAATCGATGCCCCAGGTCTTCGCCGTCCACGCGGCGATATACGCGCCCATGCCGTAGAACGCGGCGTGGCCGAACGACAGCAGGCCGACATAGCCGATCATCAGGTTGAACGCGCAAGCGAACAGCGCCGTCATCAGCACCCGCATCAGGAACACCGGGTAGAGCACGTACGGCAGCACCACGACGGCGATCAGCATGAGTAGGAAGGCGACCGCCTGGCTGCGGGTGAAGCCGAACACCAAGGTCGGGCGGGCGGCCCGGGCGGGAACATTGGCGTCCTCGAAGGTCAGCGACATCAGGCGAGCTTTCCGAACAGGCCGCGCGGCATCACCAGCAGCACGATGATCATCACCAGGAAGATCACCGTGGCCGAGGCCTGCGGATAGAACACCTTGGTCATCCCCTCGATCACGCCGAGGCCGAAGCCGGTGATGATCGAGCCGAGGATCGAGCCCATGCCGCCGATCACGACGATCGCGAACACCGTGTTGATGAAATTGTCGCCCATGTCGGGGTTCACCGAGTAGATCGGCGCCGCCAGCACGCCGGCGAACGCCGCCAAGGCGACGCCGCCGCCGTAGGTCAGGGTGATCAAGCGCGGCACGTTGATGCCGAAGGCGCGCACCAACGCCGGGTTCTCGGTCGCGGCGCGCAGACGGGCGCCAAGGAAGGTCTTCTCGATAATCAGCCAGGTCGCGATGCACACCACCAGGGCGGCGAGCACCACCCAGGCGCGATAGATCGGCAGGAACATGAATCCGAGATTGGTCGCGCCTTGCAGGATGGGCGGGATGTCGTACGGCATCCCGGAACTGCCGTAGTAGTTGCGAAACAATCCCTCGATCACCAGTGCCAGCCCGAAGGTCAGCAGCAGGCCGTACAGGTGGTTCAATTTGTACAGCCGGCTGATCAGCGTCTTCTCCATGAGGATGCCGAGCGCCCCGACGATGAGGGGCGACAGGATCAGCGACGGAAAATAGCCGATGCCGACGTAGTTCAGCAGCATCCAGGACGCGAAGGATCCCATCATGAACAGGGCGCCGTGCGCGAAGTTGATGATGTTCAGCATCCCGAAGATGATCGACAGCCCCAGCGCCAGCATGGCGTAGAACGCGCCGTTGATCAGTCCCAGCAGGAGCTGGCCGAACAGCAACGGGGCGGGAACCCCCAGGATCATCGTCATTGTAACCCCTCCCCCAACCCCTCCCGCAAGGGGAGGGGGGCACTAGGCATGGGACCGGCGCCCACCTCAGACACCCAGATACTCATGCAGCTTGTCCATGCTGGCCTCCAGCCGGTGGTTGGGGATCAGGTCGATCACCCTGCCGTGCTCCATCACGTAGTGCCGATCGGCGACCGTTTGGGCGAAGCGGAAGTTCTGCTCGACGAGCAGCACGGTGAAGCCACGCTTCTTGATCTCGCGGATGGTGCGGCCGATCTGCTGGACGATCACCGGCGCGAGGCCCTCGGTCGGCTCGTCGAGCAGCAGCAGCTTCGCTCCGGTCCGCAGGATGCGCGCGATCGCGAGCATCTGCTGCTCCCCGCCCGACAGCTTGGTGCCCTGCGCGGTGCGGGCACGCTCCTTCAGGTTGGGAAACAGCGCATAGATCTCGTCGATGCCGAGGCCACCGGGAGCGACGATGGGCGGCAGCAACAAATTCTCCGTCACCGTGAGCGAACCGAAGATGCCGCGTTCCTCGGGGCAGAACGCGATGCCGGCACGCGCGATCCTTTGCGATGAGGCGTCGATGATGTCCTGTCCCTGGTAACGGATCGCGCCCTCGCGGCGCGGCACCATGCCCATGATCGACTTCATCGTGGTCGTCTTGCCGGCGCCGTTGCGGCCGAGCAGGGTGACCACCTCGCCCTCGCGCACGTCGAACTCCACGCCGTGCAGGACGTGGCTCTCGCCGTACCAGGCGTTCAGGTCGCGCACCTCAAGCATGTTCGACCTCCGCGACCTCGGTGCCGAGATAGGCGGCGATGACCTCCTTGTCGCGGGAGACCGTCGCGTAGTCACCTTCCGCTAGGATGCGCCCGCGGGTCAGCACGGTGATCGTGTCGCACAGGCCCTGCACCACGGACAGGTTGTGCTCCACCATCAGGATCGTGCGCCCGGCGCGGATGCGCCGGATTAGCTCAACGATACGATCGACGTCGACATGCGTCATGCCGGCGGTCGGCTCGTCGAGCAGCAGCATCTCGGGATCGAGCGCGAGCGTGGTCGCGATCTCGAGCGCGCGCTTCTGCCCGTAGGCAAGCTGGCCCGCCGTCGCCCCCACGAACTCCGACAATCCGACGTCGTCGAGCAGCGCGCACGCCTTCTCATCGAATTCGTGCAGCGTCTTCTCCGAACGCCAGAAATCGTACGAGCCGCCGCGCGCGCGTTGCAGCGCGAGGCGGACGTTTTCGAGCGCCGACAGGTTGGGAAACACGGCGGAGATCTGAAAGCTTCGGGCCAACCCCAGCCGCGCGATCTGCGCCGGATTGAGCCGGGTAATGTCGCGGCCCTTGAACACGATGCGCCCGCGGGTCGGCGGCAGGAACTTTGTCAACATATTGAAGCAGGTCGTCTTGCCCGCGCCGTTGGGGCCGATCAAGGCATGGATCGTCCCCGCGCGAACCTGGAGCGACACGTCATCGACGGCGACGAAGCCGCTGAATTCGCGAGTCAGGCCAGTCGTTTCCAGGATGATGTCGGACACCCCTGGACGTCCCCCTTTGCGTGTGTGAATGCCCCGTTAGACTGGCACATCGCATACCCCCCGCGAGCGCGCAAGATTGATCAAGGAAAGCCCGATGAACCGGATCGCTCCCATGCGTCTCAAGAGCCCACTGTTCGCCCCCGGCGATTCCGCACGCAAGATCGACAAGGCGCTCGCCTCGGCGGCGGATGCGGTCATCCTCGATCTGGAGGATTCCGTGGCCGCGCCGGGCAAGCCCGCCGCCCGCGAGGCGGTCGCGGCGCGGTTGCGCGCGATGGCGCGCGATTCGCGCCTGAGTGCCACGATCGTGCGGGTGAACCCGCGTGGCACGCAATGGTATTTGGACGACCTCGCCGCGGTGGTGGGCGCCGGCCCGGTGGCGATCATGCTGCCGAAATGCTCCGGCCCGGACGATCTGCGGGCCCTCGATCACCATCTGGAGGCGCTGGAGGCGGCGTCCGGCCTGGCGATCGGGAGCGTGCGCGCATTTCCGATCGTGACCGAGACCGCCGGATCGTTGTTCACCCTGGGTTCCTATGTGCCGGCCCCCGATCGGCTCGCGGCGCTCTGCTTCGGGGCGGAGGACATGTCCGCCGATCTCGGTGTCCCGCCGCGCCGCGCGGACGGCGGCTACACCGCCGCCGTCGTCTTCGCCCGCGCCCAGGTGC
>JBAWFF010000399.1:0-18108 GCA_049591635.1 Acetobacteraceae bacterium | reverse complement strand
CCGGTCGATTTCCACGTCACCAGCAAGGACGTGAACCACGACTTCGCCCTCTACGACGAGTCCCTCCACATCGTCGCGCAGGTCCAGGCGATGCCGGGCTTCGACAACGTGCTGCGCTACACGTTCCAGCGGCCCGGAACCTACCGGGTGATGTGCCTCGAGTATTGCGGCCTGATGCATCACGTGATGGCGAGTGAAATCACCGTCGTCAGGCGCTGAGCCCGGAGGAAGGTGCCATGAGCGCCCAAATCGTCACCCGCGAGCAGGTCTACGCCCCGGATCAGGACGCCGCCGCGCGGTCGGTCGAACTCGCCTATGTCGCGGTGGTCGGCGTCGTGCTCCTGCTGATGATGCTATTCGGGCTGACCATGCGCGCCGCGCAGGCGCAATACATCGACGTGCGGCCAGGGCTTTTCTATGTGCTTCTGACGATGCACGGCGCCGGGATGGTGGGCATCACCGGCCTCGCCGGCGCCGTCGTCATGTGGCATTTCGCCCGCCGCCACGTGCCGGTCAGCACCGCCGTGTTCCTGGCCAACCTGGTATTCTTCCTGGTCGGCGCGCTGCTGATCCTCGGCTCCGGGTTCATCGGCGGCTTCGCCGCGGCCTGGACGTTCCTGTATCCGCTGCCGGCGCATTCGCAATCGGTCTGGTCGGCCAACGCGGCGGCCGCCTACATGCTCGGGCTGCTGGTGATCGGCGTCGGCTTCCTGCTGCTGCACCTCGATATCGCGCGCGGCATCATGCGGGTTTACGGCAGTCTCGCGAACGGCATCGGCTTCCGCCAGGCGTTCGGCCTGGCGCCGGAAGACACCGGACCGCCGCCGGCGGTCGCCGCCGCCACGATGGTCTCGATCGTCAACATCCTGGGCATCGTCTTCGGCGCCGTCGTGCTGATCCTGTCGCTGGTCTACCTCTACGTGCCGTCCTTCACCATGAGCGCCCTGGTCGCGAAGAACCTGATCTATTTCTTCGGCCATGTGTTCATCAACGCCACCATCTACATGGCGGTGATCGCGGTCTACGAGATCCTGCCGCTCTACGCGCACCGCGCCTGGAAGGCGAACCGGATCTTCTATCTCGCCTGGGTGGCGTCAACGCTGATGGTGCTGACCGTCTATCCGCACCATTTGCTTATGGATTTCGCAATGCCCACCTGGGCGCTGGTGCTCGGGCAGATCATCTCCTACCTCAGCGGGCTGCCGGTCCTGCTGGTGACCGCGTTCGGCACGCTGACGGTGGTGTACCGCTCGGGCCTGCGCTGGGATGTGCCGTCGGGGCTGCTGTTCGTCGGCGTGCTCGGCTGGGCCGCCGGCGTCATCCCGGCGATCGCCGACGGCACCATCGCGGTCAACAGCGTCATGCACAACACGCAGTGGGTGCCGGGGCATTTCCACACCTACCTGCTGCTCGGCATGGTGGCGATGTTCCTCGGCTTCATGACCTGGATCGGCAAGGAACAGCCGTCCGACATCATCGGCGTCGAGCCCACCGCTTTCTGGCTCTATCTGATCGGCGGTACCATCTTCGTGCTCGCCTTCCTCGCCGCCGGCGCCGCCAGCGTGCCGCGCCGCTACGCGGTGCACCTGCCGGAATGGCTCGCCTATGACCGCGCCGGAACGCTCGGCGCAGTGCTGGTGGTGGCCGGCGTCGGGGTCATGGTGATCCAGTTCCTGGCCCGGCTGCCGGCGCTGGCGCGCGTCCCGGAGGGCGTGGCGCGTCCATCGGAGGCGCCCGCCGAATGACGCGCGGCTTCCTGCCGCTGCTCGGCCTCGTGCTGCTCGCGGGGGTGGCCGGCCTCGGCTGGGGCACCGACGGGTTTCGCGCCGTGACCACCGAGGGCGCGCGCCGCCTGACCATCGAGCATCGCCGGCCGGCGATCCCCGACGTCGCGCTGATCGACCAGGACGGCGCCCGCTTCTCGCCCAGCACCTATCGCGGGCACGTGCTGTTGGTGGAGTTCATCTATACCGACTGCCCGCGGATCTGCGGCGTCCTGGGCGACGATTTCCGCCGGCTGCGCGACCGGCTACGCCATGACGGCGGCGCCCCCGGGCAAGCGGACCTGCTGAGCATCAGCTTCGATCCCACGCATGACGACTCGCCCGCGCTGCGCGCCTATGGCGCCCGGTTCGGCGCCGCCGCGCCGCGCTGGCGCATCGCGGTTCCGGCCGACAAGGCGGGATTGCGGGCACTGCTGACGAGCTTTGGGGTGGTCGTGATCGCCGATCCGCTCGGTGGCTTCATCCATGACGGCGCCGTCTTCGTGGTCGATCGGGCGGGGCGTCTCGTGCGTATCCTCGATCCCGACGCGCCGGCCGACATGCTCGTGCGGGCGGTCCGTTCGGTGTCCTGATGGGCACCCGGATCGCCGCGATCCTGTGGTTGGCGCTGTGGCTTCCGCCGTCGCGCGGCTGGCTCGAATCCGACATGGCGCTGCATATGGCGGTACAGATTCCGCTGCTCGCCACGGTCGGCGTGCTGATCGCGCCCTCGATCGGCCGCCATGAACCGCGCTGGCTGGCCGAGGCCGACTGGCTCGGGATTCCGGGGCTCGTGCTGGTGCTGTTCTCGACGTCGTACTGGATGCTGCCTGTGGCGCTTGACGCGGCACTCGGCGATTGGCGCATGGAGGCGGCCAAGTTCGTCGGCCTGCCGCTCCTCGTCGGCCTGCCGCTCGGATTGAGCTGGCGGCGGATGCCGCCGCTCGGGCAGGCGTTCGTGCTTGCCAATTTCATTTCCAAGCTTGGCGCGCTGGGCGGGCTCTATCTCGCCGCGCCGATCCGCCTGTGCGCCTATTATCGGCTGGATCAGCAACAGGAGGCCGGCTGGGTGCTCATCGGCCTCGCCGCGGCGGTGACGTTCGGCGTGTTCCTCGCCGCGTTCTGCGGCTGGTCCTGGGCGAGGCCGGCGGATCAATATCCGTCGACGTCGACGACGGCTTGGGCAAATTCCCGCGGGGCCTCCTGAGGCAGGTTGTGCCCGATGCCGCCGGTGATCGTCCGGTGGGTGTATTTGCCCGAGAATTTCTTGGCGTACGATGCAGGGTCCGGATGCGGTGCGCCATTGGCATCGCCTTCAAGGGTGATCGTGGGCACGGTGATGACCGGGCTCGCGGCAAGCCGCTTTTCCAGATCATCGTATCGCGGATCGCCTTTAGCCAGGCCAAGCCGCCAGCGGTAATCATGGATAACGACGGCGACGTAGTCGGGGTTGTTGAACGATGCCGCGGTGCGGTCGAACGTGGCATCGTCGAAATCCCACTTCGGCGAGGCGATCCGCCAAATGAGCTTCCCGAAATCGTGCCGATACTTGTCGTAGCCGAGCACACCGCGTTCCGTGGTGAAGTAATACTGGTACCACCATTGATACTCGGCCTTCGGCGGCAACGGCGCCTTGTTGGCCGCGGGACTGCCGATCAGATAACCGCTCACCGACACGAGGGCCTTGCAGCGTTCCGGCCAGAGCGCCGCGATGATGTCGGCCGTCCGGCCTCCCCAGTCATAACCGCCGAATATCGCCTTCTCGATCTTGAGGGCATCCATCATGGCGATGACGTCGGCGGCGACCGCCGCTTGCTGGGCATTTCGGAACGTCGCATCCGACAGAAAGCGCGTCGTGCCACAGCCGCGCACGTACGGCACAATCACCCGATAGCCGGCCGATGCCAGCAAGGGCGCGACATCGACATAGCTGTGAATGTCGTAGGGCCACCCGTGCAGCAGCATAACCACGGGTCCGTCGGCGGGACCGGCCTCGGCGTATCCGACTTTCAGGACGCCGGCATCGATCTGCTTGATCGCGCCGAACGATGTGTTCGTGCCAGGCTGAATCGCCGGGAGCGGCTTTCCCTGCGCGTCCGCCGAGCGGATCGTGGCGAACGGAGCGGCCGCGACGGCCGTGATGGCGGCGCCCAGGATGCGGCGTCGCGTGTGGTCGGCTGTTTCGGAAGTCTTGCTCGTATTCATCGCTCAGCCTCCGTCAGTAACCCAAGGAATGCGGCAGCCAGAGCGTGATCGCGGGGACGAACGCGATGACCAGCAGGCACAGGAACAGCAACCCGAGATAGCCCAGCATCGGCTTCACCGTGACCTCGATCGGCACCTCGCCGATCAGGCAGGCCCCATACAGGCCCAGCCCCAAGGGCGGGGCGAACAATCCGATCCCCATCGCGATGACCAGCACCACGCCGTAGTGCAGCGACGGAATGCCGAGTTGCGCCGCCACCGGCACCAGCAGCGGGCCGAAGATGATCAGCGCGGCGGCGCCTTCGAGCACCGAGCCCATGACGATCAGGATCGCGATCGACAGCAGCATGAACAGCCACGGCCCGCTGCTGTGCGACACCGAGATCATGAACGTCGCCAGCGCGTGGGGGATCTGCTGGAGGGTCAGCATGAACGCGACCGCCTGGGCGGCGGCGACGATGAACAGCACCAGGCCCGAACGGCTCGCCGCGTTGCTGAAGGTACGCGCCGCCGCGCGCCACCCCAATTCGCGAAACGCGATTCCGCCGACGAACAGCGCGTAGAGCGCGCCGAACGCGGAGATCTCGGTCGCCGTGGCGAAGCCCGAGCGGAAGCCGCCGAAGATCAGCACGACCAGCCCCACGGTGACCGCGCCGCCGGTCCATAGCTTGCCGAGCGGCATCCGCGGCACGGCGTCCCACTCGGCGGTGGAGGCGCGCGCGCCGAAGGCGATGGCGGTCCCGACAAGGGCCGCCGCCATCAGCCCGGCCGGCAGCAGCCCGGCGGCGAACAGCCCGCCGATCGAGATGTTGGCGACGAAGCCGAGAATGATGAGGTTGATGCAAGGCGGGATTGTCTCCGCCATCACCGCGGAGCCGGCCAGCAGCGCCACCGCGCCGCCCGGGTTCTGGCGCGCGCGCCGCGCCGCCGGGATCAACACCGAGCCGACCGCGGCGACGTCGGCCATCTTCGAGCCGGAGATGCCCGAGAAGACGACCATGCTGAGCACCATCACGACGTTCAGCCCGCCGCGCACGCGCCCGACAAGACGCTCCAGCAACCCGATCAGGCGGACCGACATCCCGTTGGCTTCCATCAGGTAGCCGACCAGGATGAAGAACGGGATCGCCAGCAGTACGAAATTGTCGATGCCGCGCGCCATCTGCTGGGCGAAGATCACGCCGGGCAAGGTGCCGCCGGCCCAGATGAACACCAGCGCCGACAGCGCGAGCACGAAGCCGATCGACATCCCCGACACCAGGCACACCACGAAGGCCGCCAGCATCAGCCATCCCGCCCCGGGCAAGGAGTCGGGCGCGGCGGCGCCCCAGAGGAACCAGCCGCCCGCCAGGATCGCCAGGATCGCCAACCCGCAGGCGATATCGGCGGGGCGCAGGCGGCGCAGCCGATCCAGGCTGAACACCGCCATGCAGACCCCGGCCACGCCCATCGGATAGAAGCCCCATTCGAGCGGCAGGCCCGATCCGGTCGTCTGCCCGGTGGTCTCCCACCCCAGCTCCAGCGCATCGACCGCGAAGGAGAGCGCGGTGATCGCGACCACCATCGCCCCGGTCGCATCGACGACGCGCCGAACGCCGACCGGCAGGCGCTCGGCGAAAAAGGCGATGCCGATCGTCTCGCCGCGCGCCAGCGCGCCCGCGGCGCCGAAGAAGCTCAGCGCGACCATCAGCTCGCGCGCGACGTCGTCGGCCCAGTCGAGCGGTGCGTCCAGGAAGTAGCGAAACGCCACCGACGCCGCCACGACAACGAGATCGGCGGCCAGCAGCGAGGCCGCCAGCGCATCGACCGCGAACAGCAGCAGGCCGAGCGCGAAGGCGATCAGGCGGTGGTGCCCTTGATGATCTCGATGATCGGCTTCGATTGCGGCATCCGCTTCTCAAACGCGGCGGTCTGCGGCAACACGAGCACGCGGAACTGCTCGCGATCGCACGGGATGATGGTGACGCCGTCGGTCTTCAGGACCTCCAACGCCTCCTTCTCCACCGCCAGCCCATGCGCGCGCGTATCGACCGCCGCCTTGCCGGCGGCGTCAAGGAACCCCTCGCGCAGTTTCGGGTCCATCCGCTTGTAGGTCACGTCGCTGAAATAGGTGACCAGCGGGGAGAAATTGTGTTCCGTCAGCGTGTAGTTCTTCGCCGTCTCGTAGAACTTGCTGGCGAGGATGGTCGGCGGATCGTGCTCCAGCCCGTCCAGCACCCCAGCCTGGAGCGCGGTATAGATCTCGCCGAAGGCGAGCGGCGTCGCCTCCGCGCCCATCAGGCGCAGGCACTCGGTGATGATCGGGTTCGGCAGCGTGCGGATCTTCATGCCCTTAAGATCGGCCGGCACATGCACCGGGCGCTTGGACAGCACGCTGCGGGCACCGAAATTATAGGCCCAGGCAATGACATGGATGTTCGCGCCCTTCAGCAGCGCATCCTCCAGCGGCTTGGCCGCGCCCGCATCCAGCGCCTTGGTCTGCAACGGGAAGCTCTGGAACAGATAGCCGAGGTCGAGCAGTCCGATCAGCGGCACGAGGTTGGCCGAGATCGAGGTCCCCGACACCATCATGTCGATGACGCCCAGCTTCACCGAGTTGATGACGTCGATTTCCTGGCCCAATTGGTTGTCGGGGAAGAACTGCACGGTGATCTTGTCGCCGAGCCCGTTCGCGGCGAGATACTTCACGAGGTTGTCGTAATAGACGCGCCCGTTGGCGAATTTCGGATCGTTCGGCAGCGAACTCGACAGCCGCATCGTCGTCCCGGCGGCCCGCGCTCGCCCGATGACGGCAGGCGCCAGCGCCGCCCCGATCGGCAGCACGGCGGCGCGGCGCAGCAGCGAGCGGCGGGTCGGATTATGGTTCGATTGCATCTCTCTCTCTCCCCTGCCGGGAGGCTAGGCAGGCCAGCCGGGCCGGTCAACGGACGCCATTGACAAGAGTAACCCGGTAGGTTACACGCGCCCGTGATATTGCGGTTTAGGCACAAAGGGCTCGAGCGGTTGTTCGCGACCGGGGATGCCAGCGGCGTGTCACCTCAACAGGTCCGCAGGATTCGGCTGATCTTGGCGCAACTCCATGTCGCCCGTGAGCCCGCCATGATGAATGCTCCTGGGCTACGGTTTCATGCGTTGAGCGGCGATCGAAGGGGCCAATATGCCGTGTCGGTCTCCGGAAACTGGCGGATCGTGTTCGAATTTGACGGCCAGAACGCCACGAATGTCGATTTGGTCGATTATCACTAAGAGCGGAGAGCACAGCGACCATGAAGATGCACGATCCGCCTCATCCCGGCGAGATTCTCCGCGAGTTGTATCTCGACCCGCTTGATCTGACGGTGACGGCGGCGGCCGAGGGGCTTGGCGTGTCGCGCAAGGCGTTGTCGGAGTTGGTGAACGGCCACACCGATATTTCGCGCGACATGGCCATCCGGCTTGCCAAGGCGTTTCCGAATACGGACATCCGCCTCTGGCTGGATCTTCAGTTGCAGTATGACGCATGGCAGGCCGAACAGCGGGCCGCCAGCATCAAGGTGAAGCCGTTCTCAGTCCCGACGGCCGCCTGAATCGACCAACTCCCGCCGCAGCAGGAACAGCGCCTGCTCCCCGAACAGATTCGCCAGCCGTGGAAACCGTCGCCACGGCGCCCGTCCGCCGGCCTCGTCGGCCGCCAGCCATTGCTCCACGGCGTATCCCTCCGTCGCGCACAGATCGAAGAAGTCGCGGATCGTGCAGGGATGGATGTTCGGCGTCTCGAACCACATCCGGTCCCAGGTCGCCGTCATCGGCATCCGCCCCTTCGTCACCAGCTGCCCGCGCACCTGCCAATGGCCGAAATTGGGAAAGCTGACGATCGCGCGGGTGCCGATGCGCAGCATCTGGCGCAGCACCTCGCGTGGACGCTCCACCGCCTGGAGGGTGCGCGACAGGATCACGTAGTCGAAGCCGCCATCGGGATAATGCGCGAGGTCGGTGTCGGCATCGCCGTGCATCACCGGCAAGCCCAGCGCCAGCGCCCGCGTCACCAGCGCCATGTCGATCTCGATCCCGCGCGCGTCGCACCCCTTGGTGGTGAACAAATGCTCGATCAGCCCGCCGTCACCGCAACCGATGTCGAGCACGCGCGCGCCGGGCGCGACCATCTCGCCGATCAGGCGCAGGTCGAGCCGCATGTTCTTGGCGACGAAACGGACCTCGCTCACAGCTTGGCGTGCGCCGCGCAGCCGGACAGGAAGCCCGCGATGGTGCGGTGGAAATCCGGCTCGTCGAGCAGGAAGGCGTCGTGGCCCTTGTCGGAGCCGATCTCGACGAAGCTCACGTTGGCCCCCGCGCGATTGAGCGCGCGCGCGACGGCGCGGCTCTCCGGCGTCGGGAACAGCCAGTCGGAGCTGAACGACACCAGCAGGAACCGCGTCCGCGTCCCCCGGAACGCCGCCGCCAGGTCGCCACCGTGATCGGCCCCGAGATCGAAATAATCCATCGCCCGGGTGATCGTCAGGTACGAATTGGCGTCGAACCGGCGCACGAAGGTGCTGCCCTGGTGCTGGAGGTAGCTCTCGACCTCGAACATGCCGCCGAACAGCGCCATCACCTCGCCCGCGTCCTTCGGCGCCGCTTGCAGCCGGCGGCCGAACTTCCGGGTCAGCGCCTGCTCCGACAGATAGGTGATGTGCGCGCACATCCGGGCAACGCCGAGTCCGCGCGCCGGGATGGCGCCGGTCCGCCAATACTGCCCACCCTGCCAGTCCGGGTCGGCGAAAATCGCCTGACGCCCCACCTCGTTGAAGGCGATGTTCTGCGCGGAATGGTAGGACGCCGTGGCGACCGGCAAGGCGGCGAACACCGCATCGGGATAGTCAGCGGCCCATTGCAGCACCTGCATCCCGCCCATCGAGCCGCCGATGACGGCAAACAGACGCTCGATCCCCAGATGCTCGATCAGCCGCTTTTGCGCGCGCACCATGTCGCGGATGGTGACGGGCGGAAACTCGGTGCCCCAGACCTCGCCGTTCGGGCGCACGCTGCGCGGCCCGGTGCTGCCCATGCAGCCGCCGAGCACATTGGCGCCGATGACGAAGAAGCGGTCGGTGTCGAGCGGCTTGCCCGGCCCCACCATCACGTCCCACCAGCCATCCTTGCCGGTCACCGGATGGGGCTCGGCCACGTACTGGTCACCGGTCAGGGCGTGGCACACCAGCACCGCGTTGCTCCGCGCCGCGTTCAGCGTCCCGTAGGTGCGGTAAGCCACGGTCATCCGCTCCAGCCGCGCGCCGCATTCCAGCGCCATCCCGTCCTCGAACGTGACGTGCTGGTGCCTGGTCTCCTCCAGGGCGGGATCGGTCACGGGAACGAACTGGTCCATGCCGTATGTTCCTATGCGGCCTCCGAGCGCACCGCAACCCGGGCGGCCGTCGTCCGTGGAACATCAGTCCGTGAAGGTGAAGCTGCTGCCGGTGGCGCAGAGTACAAGTTTCTCGGGTATTTCCTGCTTGGCGAGATCGATGAAGTTTTGACCGCTACAGTGCATTGGAAACACATGTTCGAGGTCGAACTTCTTGAGTTCCGCCATCACCGCGCGCAGGTAGGGGTCTGGCGCCGGCGCCAGATGGAAGCCGCCGACCAGCGCGTGGATCGTGTCGACTCCGGTTATTTCCTGCGCGCGCCGAAGCGTGTTGATGATGCCGGCGTGGCCGCAGGAGCTGATGACCACCAGGCCGCGGTCACCCAGTCGGAAGCAGGTCGCGTGCTCGTGCCAATGCTGGTCGGACTCTGGCTTTCCGGCGAGTTCCTCGGCGGTGAAGTGATGGTTCATGTAGGCATCGGCGTTACACCCCAGCCCGTCGCCGCCGACGCCATATTCGACCCAGGTATTCGGCAATACATGCTCGATACTCGTCCGGGGAACGACGCCGGTGGTGAAGGCGTGATCCTCGATGATGATGGGCATCTCCGACAGCACCGGCTGGACACCCAGTTCCTTCAGCCTGCGTCGATCCAATGGAGTGCCGAATTCAGTGAACGTGCCATCCGGATTGCGACTGAAGCGATGACAGAAATCATCCTCCCCGCCAGTGTACAGGCGGAGGTCCTTGCGCATTCCCGCCCGCTGGGTTTCCAGGAACCCCATCAGACCGCCGACATGATCATAGTGACCGTGGCTAATGATCAATGCGTCCACCTGGCTCACGTCGATCTTGAGGATATCGAGGTTGTTCGCATAGACGTCCGGAGTGAAGCCGAAATCGAGCAAGTAACGGCGGGTCTCCTCGCCTTTGCGCGACTCGAGATGTAACGCCAGGCCCCACTCGCTTTCCAAGGTCTTGCCTTGCGAGGCTTGGGGAAATCCGGTGCGTTGGACAGTAAGCCCAGGCAGCTTCGCGGGACGCAAGAAGATGTCGTGCGTGTTGTCGGTGATCTCTCGAACCGTAAGCTGGTCGACCACCGGCGCGTCAATGCGCACAGGAGCGGCACCTGTGGACCGATCAAGCGGAATGCCGCACGTTAGCAGGGAACCGCCAAACACTGCTGAACGTTGGAGGAAGGTACGGCGGTCAAGCCCGAACGGCATATAAGCCTCCGCGATCCGGTACGCTACGTTATCTTACCGATGGCGACGATCGGAGGCAAGGGCGTTGCGCGTCGGTGTCAGACCACGGCCCGCGCCGCCGCCGCCACGCGATCGACGAAAGTCCCGGCGCTGCCGAGATAGCCGGCCGGATCGGTCAGAAGCTCGATCGCCGCCCGGTCCAGCCGGCCGCTCACGCGCGGATCGCGCGACAACGCCTCGGCGAGCGGGATGCGCTCGGTGAGCGCGACAGCGCACGCATCGGCGACGACGTGGTGCGCCTCGTCGCGCCCGAGATGCGGGGCGAGGCCCATCATCACCGCCTCGGCGACGATCAGCCCGCCGGTCAGGTCGAGGTTGCGGCGCATCCGATCGGCATCCACCACCAGTCCCTCGGCGATCGCGCGGGCATGGCCGAGCGCGCCGTGCGTCAGCACGAAGGCTTGCGGGATCGCCAGCATCTCCGCCTGCCACGGGCCGGTTCCGCGCTCATGGTCCTGCGCCATCGCGCCTTGCATCGGCGGCACCAGCGCGGTCACCCCGCGCGCGGCGGCGAGCACGTATTCCGCGGCGATCGGGTTGCGCTTCTGCGGCATGGTGGAGGACGCGCCGCGCCCGGCGACGTAGGGTTCGGACACCTCCGCCACCTCCGTCTGGGCGAGCAACATGACGTCCGTGGCGATCTTCGCCAGGCTCCCGCAGATCAGGCCGAGCAGTCCCACCGCCTCGGCCAGCGCGTCACGCGCGACGTGCCAGGGCGCCAACGGCGCGGCGAGGCCAAGCTCGGCCGCCAGCGCCTCCATCACGGCGATGCCTTGATCGCCGAGCGAGGCGAGCGTGCCGGCGGCCCCGGCGAAACTCACCCGCTCCAGCCGGGGCCGCAACTGATCGATCCGCGTGACGTGCTCGATCAGCGGCGCCGCCCAGACCGCGCATTTGAGCCCGAAGGTGATCGGCAGCGCCTGTTGCAGATGCGTCCGCCCCGCCATCACCGTGTCGCGGTGGCGCCGCGCCTGTCCGATCAGCGCGGCGAGGACATGCGCGATCGCCTCGCGCACGAGACGCATCCCCTCGCGCGCTTGCAGCACCGTCTCGGTGTCCATGATGTCCTGGGTGGTCGCGCCCCAATGCGTCCAGCGCCCCGCCTCACCCGCCGCGCGTGACAGTTCGCGCACCAGCCCGACGACCGGGTAGCCGACGTTGCGCGCGCTGGCGGCGAGCACCGCGGGATCGAGATTCTCGAACCGCGCCACCGCGCCGATCGCCTCGGCGGCCTCGGCGGGAATGATGCCGAGCCGCGCCTGCACCCGCGCGAGCGCCGCCTCCACATCCAGCATCCGCTGGAAATACGCGGTTTCGTCGAACACCGCCCGCATCGCGTCGCTGCCGTAGAGCGTGCCGAGGATCGCGCCGTCGGCGGGGTTGATCGCCATCGTCAGACGTCGAGGAAGACGGTTTCGCCCTCGCCCTGAAGGCGGATGTCGAGGCGCCACACCCCCTGCCCCTCGGGATGCGCGATCAGCGTGTCACGGCGCGCCTTGTCCTCGATCGAGACGAGCAGCGGATCGGTGTCGTTCAGCGCCTCGCCGGCGAAATAGGCACGCGTCGCGAGGCCGCGCATCAACCCGCGCGCCAGCACCCAGATCGCGATGTGCGGCGCCTGCTGGGCGTTGCCGCGTCCGGCGACCGGCGCGGGCTTCAGCGTGACGAAGCGGAACCGTCCGTCGCGATCAGTGCCGGAGCGCCCGAACCCCGGAAAACGGTCTGACATGTCCGGGCTCGACTGCCAGATTTCGATGCAGGCATCGGGAAACGCCAGTCCGTCGCCGTCGGTCACGATGCCGGTCAGTTCGATCCGCTCACCCTCGGCGCCGAAGCGCGTCAGGTCGGCCCACGATGGGTCCTCCAGCAAGTGCCAGTATGGCCCGATCGTCTGGCTGGCGGTCGCCGCCGGCATCGCTCAGTGCTCCACCGGCGTCGCGCCGCGCCCGCGCAGCACGATGTCGAAGCGATAGCCGAGCGCCCAATCGGGCACCGCGATCTCCGGAGCGAACCCGGCGATCAGGCGATCGCGCGCGCGCGCGTCCGGAACGCCCAGGAAGATCGGATCGAGCGCCAGCAGCGGGTCGCCCGGAAAGAACATCTGCGTCACCAGCCTGGTCGCGAAGGCCGGCCCAAACAGCGAGAAATGGATATGCGTCGCGCGCCACGAATTCGGCCCGTTCGGCCACGGATAGGCGCCGGGGCGGATGGTCAGCACGCTGTAGTGTCCGTCCTCGTCGGTGAAAACGCGCCCGGCGCCGTGGAAGTTCGGGTCGATCGGCGCATCGTGCTGATCGGCCGCGTGATCGTACCGCCCAGCCGCGTTGGCCTGCCAGATCTCGACCATCGTGCTCCGGATCGCGCGTCCGTCCTCGTCGGTGACGCGGCCGGCAACCACGATGCGCTCGCCCATCGCGGCTTGCTTGCCCTGGCGCGTCATGTCCGCCAACGGGGCGAACCGCTCGGCGGTGAACACCGGCCCGGTCGTCTCCGTGACGGTGTGCGGCATCGGATGGGGCGGCAGGTTCGGCCGGCGCCGGCGCGTCCCTAGATACGTCGGCAGATCGAGCGGCGGCTGCGTCCCTGCAACGGCCGGACGGAACGGCACCGGATCAGGCATGGCGTTGGCTCCGAAAGCAGGTTCGGGTTACGATCCCACAAGCCAAAGGCCGGCGCAACGCAGGAGCGGCGCATGAATCTGTTTACCCAACACGCGGTCCGCGACCACGCGAAGGCATCCGCGAAAATCCCCGTGATCGACTACGGTCCGTGCTTCGCGGGCGAGACCGGCGCGCTGGAGAGCGTCGCGGCCCACGTACGCCAGGCGTGCGAGAACGTCGGTTTCTTCTACGCGCTGAACCACGGCGTGAAGCAGGAGGTCATCGACCGCGCCTTCGCCGCCTCGCGCGCCTTCCACGCCCTGCCGCTGGAGGAAAAGCTTCGCCTGCGGCTGAACGAGAACAACATCGGCTACCTGCCGTTCAACGCCTCGGTCCAAGGCGCTTCGACGGTGCACAAGGCGACGCGGCCGAACCTGAACGAGAGCTTTTTCATCAGCCACGACCGCGACGCCGACCATCCCGACGTGCGCGCCGGAAAGCCGCTGCGCGGGCGCAACCAATGGCCAGACGGCCAGCCGGCGATTCGCGCCGCCATGATGGCGTATTTCGACGCGCTGTATGCGATGTGCCAACGGATGCTGCCGGCCTTCGCGGTCGCGCTCGACATGCCGCCCGACTTCTTCTTCGGCTATTTCGCCCACGAGGCGCACGCCACCTTGCGCTTCCTGCACTACCCGCCGCAGGACCCCGAAGAGGACAATCTGTTCGGCCAGGCGCCGCACACCGACAACAGCTTCATGACCGCGCTCGCGCGCACCGACGTGCCGGGATTGGCGGTGCGCCTGCCATCGGGCGAGTGGTTCCCGCCGCCGGTGATCCCGGGGACCTTCCTCATCAACCTCGGCAACATCATGCGCCGCTGGTCGAACGACCGGTTCCTGTCCACCCCGCACGGCGTGCTGAACGAGTCCGGCACCGACCGCTATTCGATCGCCTATTTCCACAGCCCGAACCCCGACCGGATGCTGGAGCCGCTGCCCTCCTGCGTCTCGGCCGACAACCCGTCGCATTACGAGCGAGCGGTGTACCGCGACCTGATCCTCGCGTTCTACAAGGCCAACTACTTCCACCAGAGCGGGCACGAATCGGAGGCGGCGAACCGCGCCGGCGCGGCGGTGGAGTGATGCTATCGGCGGCAGTCAGTCCTTTACATAGGAGGCGACCCCGTTGCCGAAGGACCAGTCCTCGCGTTGGTTGGGAGAAACGATGATCTGCACATTCTCCGGCCGCAGTCCCGGATTCTCCACAAGAAGCTCGACGACGCGCTTGTAGAGGGCCTGCTTGGTCGGCGTATCGCGCCAGTTCGAGGCAACGATGTGAACGATCACGATATCATCGTCGCGGTGAACGCCGAGATAATCGGGATCGTAGATCAGCTTTCCCGGCTCATATTCGTCGATCAGCTGGAACCGATCGTCGATCGGCGCGGCGTAGGCCTCGTGCAACGCGCGATGGACGCCGTCGGCAATGGCACGGAGATAGGCGGGCGACTTGCCCTTCAGGAGAGATATGCGGACGAGCGGCAAGGTTTCGAACCTCCGGAAAGATGTGACGACGAATCAGCGCCCGCTGCGTAGCGCGAGCGACAATGCGACCTGCCCGATGATCGCCGAGCCCAGCAGCACGATCGCGACGGTCAGCACGGAGCCCGGTCGCCAGGTCTCGACGATGACGGTGCACAGCGCGCCGTAGCTCATCTGCACGAACCCGTAGAGGCCCGACGCGGCACCGATCGCTTGCGGGTTGACCGACACCGCGCCGGTGATGGCGAACGGGCTGGCGAGGCCGGCGCCGACCATGAACAAGGTGATGGTGCCGATCACCATCGGCACGCTCAGCGCATCGGCGAGCGTCGCGGCCATGAAGGCCGCGGCGGCCGCGATCGCGATCCCGTTCGCGACCCGCAGCACCTGCCCGACCGCGACCCGCCCGGCGACGCGGTTGGCGAGCAAACCGCCGGTCGCCACGCCCAGCATCAGGAACATGTAGTACAGCCCGACGCGCTGCTCGCTCTGGTGCAGCCGGTCAATGAAGATGAACGGCGAGGCCGCCATGAAGGCGTAGAACGACGTCGTCGTGCAGGCACCGCCGATCGCGTAGCCGCGAAACTTCCCCGAGCCCAGCAGCCGCAGCGACGGCATCAGCATGGAGCGGCGCGCGCCGCTCTCCTCGTTGGTCTCCGGCAGGAACACCGCCGCCGCCACCGTCGCCGCCATGCCGACGACCGCAAGGATGGCGAAGCCGGCGCGCCAGCCGGCCCACGCCGTCGCATAGCCGCCGATCGCCGGCGCGATCGCGGGCGCCATCGACATCACCAACGTCAGCAGCGCGAGTTGCGCCGCCGCGCGGTCCTCGGTCGCGGAATCGCGCACGATCGCGCGCCCCAGAACCAGCCCGGCGCAACCGCCCAGCGCCTGCGCGATGCGCGCCGCGATCAGCGCTCCGGCGCTCGGCGCGATGGCGGTCAGGATCCCGGCGGCGGTGAACAGCCCGAGCCCGCCCAGCATCGTCGGCCGGCGCCCGAAACGATCGGAGATCGGGCCGTACACCAGTTGCCCCACCGCCAATCCCACCAGGTACAGCGTGATGGTAAGCTGGATCGCCGGCTCGGAGACATGCAGCGCCTGCGCCGTCGCCGGCAGCGCCGGGATGATGAGGTGCATCCCCAGCGTGCCGACGGCGGTCACCGCGACGACCACCGCGAAGGGCGGGTTTTTGCCCTGCTGCCTCAGACGGATTTCCAGACCGCGCGTTGCGCCGACGCTTGCACCGTGTACAGCGCGCCCGCCTCGCCGATGACGTTCACGTTCCTGCCGTCCGACCCGAGTCTCGCCCAGTCGCCGGACGCCTCGGCGCCCGGCACTCCGGTCCACGCAAACCGCGCCCAGGCCTCGAGCATAAGGTCGGATACGCGCGCCGCGACCTCCCCGCATCCCACCTTGGCGGCGAAGAACGGGGTGGCGAAGGTCGCGAAGACGAACGGGATCTCCGCCGTATGCGGGGCGCCGCGCGCGGGCGACGCCAGGGGGTGGGCGAACTCGTAGAGGAACGTGGGATTTCCCGACGCCGCGTGCCGCTCGGCGCATTCCAGCGCGCGCAGGCGGAACACGATATCGGTGTAGATCGCGAGCCAGGTGCTCTTCACGTCACCACCGCGATACGCCGCGGCGACGGCGTCCGGCGTCGCCCGCGAGTCCGGCCGGCACAGCGCCATCGCATCGCCGATCATGGCGCGCAGCGCCGCTTCGTCGTCGGGCGGAGCGAGGCCGGGAACCGGCGTCCCGTCGGGATTAATGAGGTCGAACCAGAACGCCGCCTCGTCGCGGTTGGCGCCGATCAGCAGCGGGATCGGCGGCAACGCTCCATCGCGGGGCCACTCCTTCAGCACCGCGCCGTCGCGCACCGGCAGTACCGGCGCGCGGCCGAACCGGCGGGTCGGCCCGTCGCGACTCAGTGCCAGCTCCGCCTCGTGCAGAAGCCGCGCCGGCACGTCGCGCAGACCGGCGACGCGCGTGGCCAGACGTTCGGCCAGCGCCTCGGCATAGGCGGCGGCGATGTCGGGTTCCGGGAAGACCGGCGCGCCGTGCAGCGACCCGCTCTCGATGATCGCCTTATGGGCGAGGCCGGTATTGGCCGGGTCGTGCAGGATCGAGGCGACGCTGGACCCGCCGGCCGATTCGCCGAACAACGTGACATTCGCGGGATCGCCGCCGAAGGATGCGATATTCGCCCGCACCCAACGCAGCGCGGCGATCTGGTCCTGCAATCCCCAGTTCGCGTACGTCCCGGTATCGGCGTCGCGCAAATCGGGATGCGCCAGCCAGCCGAGCACGCCCAGCCGGTAGTTCAGCGTGACCACCACGACGTCACCCCGCTGGGCGAGTGCCGTCCCGTCGGTCGCCCCGACCGCGCCATGCCCGGTCCGCCAGCCGCCGCCATGCAGCCACACCATGACCGGGCGACGCCCGTCGAGCGCCGGTGTCCAGACATTCAGATAGAGACAGTCCTCGCCTTGCGGCTTCGCCGAATCATAGAGCCACGCCGAGGCCCCGCTCAGCGTCTGGATCGAGGCGGGGCCGGGCACCGTCGCATCGCGCACGCCGTCCCACGGTGGGGCGTCGCGCGGCGAGCGATAGCGCAGCGCGCCGACCGGCGGCGCGGCATAGGGGATGCCGAGGAAAGCGTGCACGCCGTCCCTCGCCGTCCCCCGCACGGCGCCTTGCAACGTCCGCGCGACGGTCATCCCGCGCGCGCCACCGTCAATTTCGGTGGGTTCTTCAACGTTTGCAGGATGACGCAGTAGCGCTCGGTCGTATCGATCAGGCGCGCGATCTTGTCGGGCTCGGCGTCGGTGTCGAGGTCGAAGCGAAGCGTGATGTCGGTAAGGCCGACCGGGGTCGCGCGGTCGACGCCGAGCGTGCCGCGAACGTCCATTACGCCCTCGGCGACGATCCGCCCGCCGCGCAGCGGAATGCTCATTGCCGTGGCGACGGCGCGCAGCGTCGTGCCGGCGCAGGCGACGAGCGCTTCCAGCAGCATGTCGGCCGAGCAGGCCTGTTCGCCGGTGCCGCCCGCCGCCTTGTGCAGCCCGGCAATCGTCTCGCCGTGCCAGGCCGGAACGGTGCAGGCGATCCCGTCGACATCCAGCCGCGCCTCCGCCCGCGCCGGGACGCGCGCGTCGTCGGGCTGGTCGCGGTAGTGCTGCTTGATCGGCGCCTGAAGCGCGCGAAGCTCGGCTGCGTCCATTACTCGAATCTCCATCTTATTCGTCATGGCCGGACTTGATCCACGGCTGTCCGGTTCGCGGCTCAGGTCCACAGTATTGCCATTTGGCGGCTGTTTTGCAACGGAACCGGGTCGGGTTCGGCCCCGGTTCGGCGGAGCCGGTCGATGGGCTTTCGGTGCATCAGGT
>JBAWFF010000398.1:0-3185 GCA_049591635.1 Acetobacteraceae bacterium | reverse complement strand
GGCTCGCGCCGCCCGCGCCGGCGCCACTCGATCTCGCCGCGGCGGATGCCTTCGTCTGGCGCCCCGACCCGCCCAGCCTCGTGCCCATCACCAAGGTCTCGCGCGTGGCGATCGAGTTGCTAAAGGGGGTGGAGCAGCAGAAGCAGATCCTGCTCGACAACACGCGCCGCTTCGCGGCCGGACTGCCGGCCAATAACGCGATGTTGTGGGGCGCGCGCGGCATGGGCAAATCCTCGCTGGTCAAGGCCATCCACGCCGTCACCCTCGCCGAACGTCCTGGTGGCCTCGCGCTGATCGAAATCCACCGAGAGGACATCGGCTCCTTGCCGGACCTGCTGAACGCGGTGCGCGGCGCCCGGCGCTGCCTGATCCTGTGCGACGATTTGTCGTTCGAGCGCGAGGATGCCGACTACAAGGCGCTCAAATCCGTCCTAGAAGGCGGTATCGAGGGACGGCCGGACAACGTGCTGTTCTACGCGACCTCGAACCGGCGCCATCTGATGCCGCGCGACATGATCGATAACGAACGCTCCACCGCGATCAGCCCGTCCGAGGCGATCGAGGAGAAAGTGTCCTTGTCGGATCGTTTCGGCCTCTGGGTGGGCTTCCACAATTGCGACCAGCCGACCTATTTCGCGATGGTCGAGGGCTACGCCGCGGCCATGCGGCTGCCGATCGGCATCGACGGGTTGCATGCGCAAGCCAGCGAATGGTCGGTCACGCGCGGCGCCCGGTCGGGGCGGGTCGCCTGGCAGTTCATCCAGGACCTCGCTGGACGGCTGGGCGTCACCGGCTGACGATCAGCCTGCCCGTTCCTCGATCCGCGCCCGCAGGAACGCTTCGTACTCGCCGAACTGCTCACGTCGGCTGAGGCCCGCGCGCGCCGACTCGGCGAGCGCCGGAACGCCACCCCCCCGCGATTCGGCGATCCACGCCTCGAGTTGGGCGCTGATGGCGGCTGGGTCGTTGGAGACCAGCCCGGCGTCGCGCTCGCGGATCATCCCGGCGAGCACGCCTTGTTCGTATCCGAGCAGCAGGATCGGCCGCAGCGCGCCGAGATACTCGAAGAATTTGGCGGGGAGGTTGCCCTCGTCGCTCGGATGATTGCGTTGCAGCAGCAGCAACACGTCGGCCTCGGCCTGGCGTGCCAAGGAGGCCTGATAGTCCACCGCCTTCATCACGGCGACCTGCTCCTGCACGCCGTATGGCGCGGCGAGGGCGCGGACTTGCGACTCCGTCGGCCCGTAGAAGACGACGCGGACCTGCTTGCGGCCATCGGCGGGGAGGCGGGCAATGCCGGCGAAGAGCGGCGAGGGATCGCGGTGCCCCTGGTAGATCGTGCCGGTGTAGACGATCGTCAGGCCGGTGTGGGGAGCGCGGGCGGATGGCGGGGGAAGATCCTCGGGCGCGAACCCGTTCAGCACGGTGGCGACGGGGTGCTTGTAGCGCTCCCGCAGGTCGCGCGCGACGACCGGCGATACGGCGATCAGGGCGGACGCGCGGCCCAGCGTGCGCCGTTCCATGCGCCGATCCAGCCAGTCGCGCCACGCGGGGCGGTCATTGTAGACGTTGCCCGACCACGGATCCCGCAATTCGGCGACCCACGGCGCTCCGCTCTCCTCGCTCAATCGGGCGGCCACCATCAGCCCCGAATAGGGCGGCGCGCTCGCCAGGATCAGATCGGGATGCCAATCCCGCATCAGCGTGCGTCCAAGCGCGACCGCGGGTTCGATCCAGTCGGCCTGCTTGTCGGGAATCTCGCGAGCGGCATAGAGATGCTCGCGCAGCCGCTTGCCGATGCGCCCGGTGGTGAGGCCCCAAGCGTCGGAGCGTTCCCGCAGCCTGCCACGCACGCCGGCGAAGCCGACCGTCGACGGCTCCTTCCGGGCATCCTCCGGGCGGGTCACCGCGGTCTCGGGAATTTCGAGCGTCAGGCCGAGTGGTGGGCGCGCGGGACCGGCGAGTACGCGCAGATCGTGTCCGGCATCGCGCATATAGCGCGCGAACTTGCCGGCCCGGACGGCGCCGATCACGTTGGTCGGCGGAAACCAGTAGCCCACGAGCAGTATCCGCATCGACGTCGGGTTGGTCGCGGTCATGCCGCGATCATCTCCTCCGACTGCCCGCGCTGCGTCGTGCTATCTCCCCCGGCCAGTTCGGAGGTGAGAAACCCCTCGAACACCAGCAGCAGCCAGATGGGCATCGCATGATCGAACCGCCCCGATGCATGCTCGTCGAGCAAGGCGGCGAGGGCTTCGGGGTCGAACAGGCCGCTGTCGAGCATGACGTCCGATAGCACGCGCCCGCGCACCCGCGCTGCCTCGCGGCGGAACAGCCCGGCCAGCGACGTGGCGAAGCCCTGTTTGGGGCGGTAGAGCACCTCGCGCGGCAACAACGGTTCCAACGCACGCTTCAACACGTATTTGCCCGAGGTACCGCGCACCTTCAGGCTGGCTGGCAGCGACAGCCCCCATTCGACCAGATTGTACTCGAGAAACGGGGCATGGACCTCCAGGCTATTGGCCATGCTGGCGCGATCGACCTTCACCAGCATGGCGCCGGACAGCCAGGTTTGCAGGTCGGCGTATTGCGCCCGCGCCAGCGGGTCGGCGGTGCCGCTTTCGTCCATCAGCGCGGCGATGCGCGCCCCCGGATCGTGGCCGTCCAGTCCGGCCCGCAGGCCGGGCGAAAGCAGGGCGCGCCGGCGTTCGTCCTGCGTGCGCGCGATGGTGCGGAAATAGCCGAGTGCGCTGTCGAGGCTGAGCTCGGTCAGTGTCGTCTTGGCCCGCAGCCAGCGCGGTGCGCGATCGAGCTTGGGGTAGAGGCGCGCCAGTTCGCCGACCACGCGCCGGCGCACCGGCGCCGGAAGCAACCGCCGGGCCGCTTCGGTCAGCGCGTGCAGGCGATAGCGGCGATAGCCGGCGAACACCTCGTCGCCGCCGTCGACATGATCGAGGCCGCGCGCGCGCAGGGCCGCATCTTCGGCGAACCATTCGGCGATCAGTCGGCGGTGCCGACGCACACCGTGTGCGCGCTCGCCCGACGCCACGCCACGGTGGCGGTCTCGGGCGACGGTGGCGACGAGGTGTTCGCCGGCTATCGCCGCTATCGCCTGCACACGCTGACCGAGGCAGCCCGGCGCTTGCTTCCGGCGCCGATGCGCGGGCGCGTGATCGGCGAACTGG
>JBAWFF010000397.1:0-2350 GCA_049591635.1 Acetobacteraceae bacterium | reverse complement strand
GGGCTGGGTCTTGCGCTCGCCCAACCGCGTCGACGCGTGCTCGTGCTGACCGGCGATGGGGAGATGCTGATGGGCATGGGCGCGCTCGCGACCATCGCCGCCGCCGGCGTCCCGAACCTCGCGGTCGCCGTGCTGGACAATGGGCGCTATGGAGAGACCGGCGCGCAGCACAGCCACACTGCCGGCGCGACCGACCTCGCGGCGGTCGCCGCCGCGTGCGGCTGGGCCGCCACCACGACGGCGCGAGATATGGACGAAGTCGCGGCGTTGCGCCCTCGCCTGCGCGCCGAAGCCCTGTTCGCCGTCATCCGCATCGCCCCCGACGAGAAGCCCCGCCACCTGCCGCCACGCGACGGCGCGTATCTGGCCGATCGCTTCCGGCGTGCGTTGGGAGTCGCGGACAACTGATCCATTCGTCACGAGCGATTTGGTTGCTCGTGAGATGCTGGTTCCAGCGGCGCCATCGCCGTCGCCACTTGCCGCCGCCTTCGCCCGTGCGACCTCGGATCGAGGGCATCGCGCACCCAGTCGCCGATCAGGTTCTCCGCCAGCACCAGCACCACCAGCGCCGCACCCGGCAGCACCGAGGGCCACCACGCGCCGCTGAACAGGTATTGGTAGCCCTGGCTCACCCGCAGCCCGAGCGAGGGCGTCGTGACCGCGACGCCAAGGCCGAGGAAGGACAGCGACGCCTCCAATTCGACCGCGCGCGGGATATCGACCGAGATCTGCGCGAGCAGCGGCCCCAGCACATTGGGCAGCAAATGGCGGAAGACGATCCGCCCCGGCGACGCGCCCGCCAGCATCGCGGCGATCACGTAGTCCTGCCGGCTCTCGGACAGCACGCTGGAGCGCACCAGCCGGGCGTACTGCGCCCAGCCGACCACCCCGATCACCGCGATCACCTTCCACAGCCCGCGCCCCGAAAGCGCCAGCACGGCGAGCGCGATCAGCACCGCCGGCAGCGAAAGCTGGATATCGACGAGCCGCATGGCGATCGTGTCGAGCCAGCCGCCGCTGCGATAGCCCGCGATCAGTCCGGTCACGCCGCCCAGCGCGACGCTGACCGCGACCGCGACGAACCCAACGAGCAGGCTGACCCGCAACCCGTAGATGATGTTCGAGAGCACATCGCGGCCAAGCCCGTCGGTGCCCAGCGGGTACGCCCAATCGCCGCCGTTCACCCACCCCGGCGGATTGAGCCGCATCAGCAGGCTTTGCTCCTCGGGATCGTGCGGCGATATCAGCGGCGCGAGAATGGCGATCAGCACCAGCGCCAAAAGGATCAGTATCGAGACCCAAGGCAGCCTAGCTCGCATGGGCGACCCTCGGGTCGATCACGCCGTACAGCAGGTCCACGACCAGATTGATCGTGGCGAACATCACCGCCACGACGATTACGTAAGACAGCACCACGGGGTAGTCGAGCCGGTAGAGCGATTCCAGCGCCAACCGGTTCATCCCCGGCAGAGCGAAGATCGTCTCGGTGATGACGGCGCCGGCGAACAGCTGGCCGAACTGCAATCCGAACACGGTGACGAGCGGCAGCATTGCCGTGCGCAGCGCGTGTTTCACCACGACCACGGGTTCGGACAGTCCCTTGGCCCGCGCGGTGCGCACATAGTTCAATGACAACGTATCCAGCAGGCTGACACGGGTCAGGCGCGTGAACAGCGCGATCCGGAAGAAGGCGAGGGTGAAGGCCGGCATGATGTAATGGTCGATGCTGCCGGCACCCGACGCCGGCAGCACGTCGAACGACACGCTGAACGCGAAGATCAGCAAGATGCCCAAGAAGAAGGTCGGGATGGATGAGCCGAGCACGGAAATGCCGCGCAGCACGCGATCCAGCAGGCTCTCCGGCCACAACGCCGCGAAGACACCGAACGGCAATCCGAACACGGTGGCGATGCCGATGGCGAGCACCACCAACTCCGCCGTCACCGGCACCCGTTGCAGGATCAGCTGCATCGCCGGCTGGCCGCTATAGTAGGAAAGCCCGAGATCGCCGTGCAGCACGCCGGCGATATACAGGCCGTACTGCACGAGCACCGGCCGGTCGAGGCCGAGGCTCGTCGCGAGCACCGCCCGGTCGTGCACGCTCATCGTCTCCGGCGCCAGCACGGCGATGGGGTTGCCGGTGGCGTGGATCAGCACGAAAACCAGCGTCACCACGACCCAGACGGCGAACGCCGCCTGCGCCACGCGATTGAGGATGAAGCGCGTCATGCCCGCGACCCCTCCCCCCGACCCCCTCCCGCAAGGGGAGGGGGAGAAGAAAGCCTCCACACGCTCGTTACTCCTCCCCTCCCCTTGCGGGAGGGGTTGGGGGAGGGGTCGCGGGCATGAC
>JBAWFF010000396.1:0-6124 GCA_049591635.1 Acetobacteraceae bacterium | reverse complement strand
GTCGAGCAACGCGCGACCTCGCCGCCGCGGCGGAGGGGCCGGCGTTGCATCTGGAGGTGGACGGGCGCCCTCTCGCGCCGATCAGCGTCACCGGCGAACGCTCCCTATTCCGCTTGCCGCGGGGTGCCGCGACCGTCCGCCTGCTGTCGCGCGCCGCACCGCCCTCAGCGCTGCGCCCCTGGGCGGAGGACCGCCGCCGCCTCGGCGTCTGCGTGACCGGGCTCGGGCTGCACGACGGCGCGGAGTGGCGGGACGTACCGGTCGATCACCCGATGCTGGGCGAGGGCTGGTGGGCAGCGGAGCGCGCCCGCACCCGGCTCTGGCGCTGGACCGACGGCGAGGCGGCGCTCACCGTGCCCAAGGGCACGACGATGCTCGAGGTCCGGCTCGCCGGCCGGATGCGCCACCCGCGAGCCGGGGGAGCCGATCACATGCAGGCGGCATAGGCGAAGGCGATCCGGGCGGCGCTAACGGCCCGATCTATTGACCCCTCCCCCTAACCCCCTCCCGCAAGGGGAGGGGGGACTGGTTTACGCGAGTCCCCCCTCCCCTTGCGGGAGGGGGTTAGGGGGAGGGGACCGCATGACTGCGCTTGGTGATCAGGCGTGGACCAGCGGACATCCGGTCGTCGCCGGCGGAGGAAACGCCTCGGCGCCGTCGATGGTCGCCACCGGCTTGTAGAAATCCCATTTGTGCTTGGCCTCGGCCGGGGACTTCACCTCCCACACGTACATCGTATGGCGAACGCATCCGTTGGCATCGATGCGGACGTCGGTGTTGTAGAAGTCGTTCACTGGCGTCTCGTGCATCTTCGCGGCGACCGCGTCGGCATCCAGAGTACCGGCCGCCTTCACCCCCTTCAAGTAATGCAACACGCCGGCGTAGCAGCCGGCCCGCTGCATGGTCGGTGGCGCGTCGATCGACTGGTTGAAGCGCTTGGTCCAGTCGCGGGTCTTCCGGTTCAAGTCCCAGTAGAAGGAATTGGTCAGCACCAGCCCCTGGCAAATATCCTGGCCGAGCGCCCTCACGTCGGCGATCGCCATCAGCAGGGTCGCCAGTCGCTGGCCGCCCTTGACGATGCCGAATTCGGCCGCCTGCTTGATGCAATTCTGCAAATCGGAACCGGCGTTGGCGAGGCCGATGACCTTGGCGCCGGAGGCCTTGGCCTGCACCAGGTAGGCCGAGAAATCCGCGGTGCCGAGCGGGACGCGCACGCTGCCCAGGACCTTGCCCCCGGCCGCCTTGACGAACTCCGTGGTGCTCGCCTCCAGCGAGTAGCCGAACGCATAATCCACGGTGATGAAGAACCAGGTATCGCCGCCGGATTTGGTCAGCGCCCCGCCGGTTCCCTTGGCCAAGGCGTAGGTGTCGTAGACGAACTGGAAGCTGTACGGGGAGCACTGCTTGCCGATGAACTCCATGGCCGCCGGATCGGCCGCCATGTAGATGCGCTTCTTCTCGCGGCTGATCTGCTGGATTGCGAGGCCGGCCGAGCTTGCCGCTCCGTCGGCCAACGCATCGACCCCTTGGTCGTCGATCCATTCCCGCGCCTTCGCCGCCGCGATGTTCGGCTTGTTCTGGTCGTCGGCCTGCAGGATCTCGATCGAGCGGCCCAGCACCGAGCCGCCGAAATCCTCGACGGCCATATTCGCTGTGACCATGTCGCCAGGACCGCCGTCGTCGCGATAGGGACCGGTCATGTCGCTGAGCAGGCCGATCCGTACCGGCTTTGATGAGCTCTGCGCCCGCACGATGGCCGGGCGGGCCAGCGGGATGGTGGCGAGGGCGCCGAGCGCGGCACGACGGGTGATCTGATTCACGGCATGGCCTCCCTGCGAAGTATTGTTGTGCAAGCAGACTACCCTAGTCCGTATCCCCAGGAAAAGGGACACGATGCGCTCATGCGTCGGATTATTCGTCCGCGGCGGGATTGTATCGCAGAAGCTCGGGCCGGTACTCGAAGTGCATCGTGTCGAAATGCAGCCACCTTCCGCCCCAGATAAAGCCGTGGCGTTCGAAGATCGCCACGATCGCCAGGGGGATGCGGTTCACGTAGGCGCGGTCCGGACGCCAGAACCAGTAATCCGCGTACGCCGGGTTGATGTCGATCGCCGCGCCCCAGGCGTGCATACTGGTCCCACCGGTGTCGGCGACCGCGCGGCAGTTGTAGGTTCCGCCGATCGGATAAAGGAACCTCTTGTCCTCCGCCGGCAGGGCGTCGAGTTCGCGGGAGATCGCCGCTAGCTGGCGATCCACGCCGTTGACCGACGTGATGCTGATCGTGTGCCCCCAAGTGCGCGGCAGCCAGACGATTCGCACGAGGTTCGGGGTGACCGTGCCCGCTCGGCAGTCGCCGTACATCTTGTCGAAGAAGGCCGGATCGCGAATGCGGCCGGGATCGCGCTCCGGCTGCGCCAGTTCGGTCGAGCGTCGATAATCGGCCCGCGCCTGGGCGAGAACGGCGGCATCGACCGCCATGCGTGTGCCGTCGCGCCAAAGCAGATCGGCGCCGTCGGAACGCGCAAGGGCGTCCGGATAGGCGCGGAGTAACGCCTCGATCGGATCCGCCGCCTGTACCGGGAGGCCGAGCACGAGGAGCAGCAGCGCCCCCCACGCTGCCACCGCCCTCATCGGCAGGCGCCGGCGAGCAGTTCGCCTACGCGGCGGCGGAGCGCGTGGATGCCGCTGTCCCGATGGCGAGTGGGATGCACGCGGTTGGTCAGCAGCGCCCAGGCCACGCCGCGGTTGAAGTCGATCCACAAGCCGGTCCCAGTGAAGCCGGTGTGGCCGATCGTCGCCTCCGAGCACGCATCGCCGCCCGACCATCCGGCATGCCGCGCCTCCCACCCCAATGTGCGCGTGGGCGAGTGGCGTGTGCGGATCGCGGCGAGAGCGGGCTCCGATCCACCCAGCAATTCAAGCGCGGCATCGAGGACGCCGTCGATCGTGGCGAACAGCCCCGCGTGGCCCGCCGCGCCGCCGAGGGCGAAGGCGTTCTCGTCATGCACCTCGCCGCGCAACACGCGGCCGCGCCAAGTGCATCGCTCGGTCGCGGCGCAGACGGCGGGGTCCGGGTGGAAGCTGAACCCATCCGGGACAATTTGTTCGCCAAGCGGATGGCCGGTCAGCCGTTCGATCGCGATGCCGAGCAGGATGAAGTTGATATCGGAATAGACCGCGGGCCCCGCCGTCCAGGCCCGTTGCAGGATGAAGGCGCGCAACGTCACCTGGTCCTGTCCGTAGGTGTAGAGCGGCTCGACCGCTGGCAGATGGGTCTGATGCGCGAGGCACTGGCGAAAGGTCAGCCGGCGTTCCAGTGCTCCCAGGTCGTATTGGCGCAAGTCCGGGATAACCGACGCCAACGGATCGTCAAGCGTGATGCGACCCTGATCGGCGAGGCGCAGGATGATCGGCGTGGTGAACAACACCTTGGTGAGCGAGGCGAGGTCGAACCAGGTGCCGCGCCGCATCGCCACCCGCTCCGGCTCGCGCTGCGCGTCGCCAACGACGTGGACGGCGCGGTCACCTGATTCAGTGACCAGTCCGAGGACGGCGCCAGGCAGACGCTGGGCGACCGCGTCGGCGAGGGGGTCGATCGCGGCGGCGAGGATGGCGGAGGCGGCCATGGGCTCGCCTGCCGGCGGCGGTGACATTCGTTCGATGGTGGCTAGCTTCGGAAGAAGGCCAGCAGGTCCGCGTTGATGATGTCCGCGTGCGTCGCGGGCATCCCGTGGGGTAGATCCTTGTAGACCTTCAGAGTGGCCTTCGGCGCCAACTTGGCGGACAGCGGACCGGCGTCCGCGAACGGCACGATCTGATCGTCCTCGCTATGCATGACCAGAAGCGGGATGTCGATTTTCGGAAGATCGTCGGTCAGGTCGGTTTCCGAAAAGACCTTGATGCAATCGTAATGCGCCTTGGTGCCACCCATCATGCCCTGCCGCCACCAGTTGCGGATGATGCCCTCCGACACTTTGGCGCCGGGCCGGTTGAAGCCATAGAACGGTCCCGACGCGATATCGAGGAAGAATTGCGCCCGGTTCGCTGCCTGGCCACTGCGGAATCCGTCGAAAACCTCGATCGGCGTTCCGCCTGGGTTCTTCGCCGATTTGATCATCACCGGCGCGATCGCGCTGATGATGGCCGCCTTTGCCGCGCGACCGGTTCCGTGCCGGGCGAGAAACCGCACGACTTCGCCGCCGCCGGTCGAATGGCCGATATGGATCGCATCCTTGAGGTCGAGCGCGGTGACGAGAGCCGCCACGTCGTCGGCGTAGGTGTCCATGTCATTGCCGGTGTCGGTTTGCGTCGAGCGGCCATGTCCACGCCGATCGTGGGCGATCACGCGGTATCCCTTGTCCAGGAAGAACATCATCTGGGAATCCCAGTCATCAGCCGAGAGTGGCCAGCCGTGATGAAAGACGAGGGGCTGTCCCTTGCCCAGTCCTTGTAGAAAATCTCGGTGCCATCCTTCGTGGTCAATGTGGGCATTGTCGTTGTTTCCCTTCGAGGATTGTGGGCATCGCGGTTTGGGCTGCGAATGGAATAGAAATCACAGGGCCAAGGCGGCGACAAGCGCGGCCCCGACGGCGATCCCGCCGAAGACAATCAGCGGCAGCTTGACCAGCATCGCCGCCAGCAATCCGCTCATCAAGCCGGACACCGCCTCGGCGGCGACTTGCAGCGCCTGGTTGTCTCCCATCACCTGTCCCTGCTCCCGCTCGCCCGCCGCTTGCGAGAGCAGCGTGGCACAACTCGGCAAGCAGGCCGCGAGGGCGCCCGCCGTCAGGAACAGGAGCGGCCACAGGAGCGTTGTCGTGCGCGGCGCGACGACGGATGCCGCCAGCAAGCCGGTGGCGGCGGCGGAGCAGACCGTCAGCGCCTTGAGCGGGACGTGGCGGGACAAGAAGCCGGTCAGCCCAAGATTGACGAGCACGATCGGCACGCCGACCCAGGCGACGAATTCCGACATCGCCGAGACACCGAGCTGAAACTGGCCGACCAGGTACATCGGATAGGCCCGGAAGAATCCGAAGATCGCCAGATAGATCAGGAAATTCGTCAGGAAGAACCGGCGGAGACCTGGTCGCGTGAACACCAGGCCCAGGCTCAGGATATTGTCGAAGAGGCGGATGGTGGTGGGCGGTGGCCCGGCCCGCATGGTTTCGCGGAAGCGGAACAGCACGGCTGCCGCCGTGGCGGCAAGGAGTGCGAACATGCACCAGAACGGTGTCGCGTCGCTAAACCAGGAGACGAGCCGCGGATCGGCGAGCTTGCCGCCACCGAGCGGCCCGACGACGTACGCCAAGCTGGCGCTCATATAGATATAGCCGAAGTAGCGGTTCCGCTCCGCCGCCGCTATGACGTCGGAGATCGCGGCCTGGGCGATCACGATATTGGCCTCCGCGAGGCCTGCGATCACCAATCCGAGCGCCAGCAGTTTCACGCTGCCCGCGGCGAGGGAAAACGCGATGATCGCGTAACAGAATGTGGTGACGCTGAGCGAGGCGAGCAGCACGGGCCGCCGCCCGAAGCGATCGGACAACGCGCCCTGAACAGGGGAGCCGATGAACTGGCCGAACGGGTAGAGGCTAAGAATGCCGCCCAGCACGACGCTCCGATACGAGGCGGACGCGCTTTCCGGCAGCATCGCGTGGCCGTGCAGGAGCATCGGCGTGAACACCGTGATCATCAGGCTGTAGCCGAGAAAGCCGACGAACACGACGACATAGAGCGGCAGCAAAGCGCGCGGCGCGGTGGATGGGCCGGGCACGGGAACCCCACCAGCCACCCGATTTGCGTACGCCACGGCGCGATCCCTAGGTGCCTAGTTTGCCCAAAGTCTCAGGGGCTTCCGTAACTTGGGCCGTCGATGGTGGAGCTGAGGGGGCTCGAACCCCTGACCTCCTCATTGCGAACGAGGCGCTCTCCCAGCTGAGCTACAGCCCCATCGTCGGCGGCGCGGAACATGCTGACGGGCGGGGGGCAAGTCAAGCAGTTGTCCTGGTTCAGCACATATGAGACGCGGCGGGGTCTCGTTGGCTGCGGGTGTGGAGATACTCGGCTGGGGTGAGGTCGCCAAGGGCCTGATGTGGCCTGAGGTGGTTGAAGTGATGGGCGAAGC
>JBAWFF010000395.1:0-19944 GCA_049591635.1 Acetobacteraceae bacterium | reverse complement strand
AAGCTCGGGCGCGGCGCGGCGCGCGCCGGCGGCGGCGGCGCGTGCCGCGGTCGGATCGAGGAACGCCCCCACCTGTATCCCCCAGGAGCCGGCCGGGCGTCCGACGCTCAGGCTGGCGAGTTGCACTTGGGGACGCGATCGGGGCGTCGGGCTGAACACCAACGGCGGTCGCGACGCGGCCGGTGGTGGCGGGACGTAGATCGACGACGCGGTGACGATGGGTGCGGGCGTCGGTGCTTGCGGCAGCGGCGCGCACGGGTGGCCCGGATCGTAAGCGGCGTCGGGATCACACGACCCCGGAGATGCGCTCGCCACCACGACGGGACGCACCGGTACGACGGGAGCGTACGGCGAGGGCGCCCGCGGAAGCGGGGTGCAGGCGCGGGTCGGGTCGTAAGCCGCATCCGGGTCGCATGATCCGGGAGAGGCGTTCGCCAGCACGACAGGGGGGCGTGCCGGCGCGTACGGCGTCGTCCCGTAGCCGGGGGTGCCCGCGTACACCGCGAGCGGGCCGCTCAGCGCGGTTGACGCGCCCAGGCGCGGGGCGATGTTGGACAGGTAGCCCACCGTCTCGTCGGGCAGCGGCGTGCCGTTCGCCAAGTAGGAATCGAGCCGGTTCGGTCCGGCGTTGTACGCGGCGAGGAAACCGGGCGCCCCGTACCGATCGTACATTTCCTTGATATACGCAGTGCCGGCCATGATGTTGTCGTGCGGCTCGTACGGATCGTCGCCGAGACCGTAGCTGGCGCGCAGCGTCGCGTAGGTCGACGGGATCACCTGCATCAGCCCCATCGCGCCGGCCGACGAGAGCGCGTCTTCCCGCCCGCCTGATTCCTGGCGCATCACCGCGCGGATCCACTGTTGCGGCACGCCGAAGCGCAACGAGGCCTCGCTTATGTACGGTCCCCACGGGTCGCCCGGTGGTCCCGGCGGCGCGTAGTTGCCGTGCCGGTGCGCGCTTTGATAGCCGCGCGGCCCGGCGCAGCCGGCGGCGAGTGCGGCGACGACCGCGAGCGCGAAGGCGGCGCGGACGTGGCGATTCGCCGCTCCAGCCGGCATCGAAGGTATCCTTTACAGCGCGTTGCGGGCCATCTTTCACCTAACCCCGCGCCGAATCAACTCAATTCCGCTGCCAGAATGCATCGGCCTCGTCAAGGGCCGCCTCGATCCGGGCGTGGCGGGCCCGAATCGTCGCCCGCTCCGTGCCGTGGGTGAAGACGTAGAACTCACCATGCGTGATGGCGTGGAGCACCCTCGCGCCGACCTGGGCGGGCTCGAGCGCCGTGGAGCCCATGATCCGCGCGGCGACGCGTTGGTGATTCGCGTGGCCCTCGAAGATGCGGGTGCGGACCGGGCCGGGGCAGAGCACGGAAACGCCGATACCGCTGCCGTCGAGCTCTTGTTCCAGCGCCTCGCTCAGCGCGACGACGGCGTATTTCGTCATCGAGTAGGCGCCTTGGTCGGAGCCGCGACGGATGAAGAAACCGGAGATCGAGGCGGTGTTGAGGATATGCCCGCCCTCGCCGTGGCCACGTATGGCGGGGACGAAGGCGCGGATGCCGTTGATGACGCCGAGCACGTTCACGCCCAGCACGCGGCGCCACGCCTCGGCGCTGACGTCGGCGACCGGCGTTCCGTGCATCGCGATGCCGGCGTTGTTGACGGCGACATGGAGTTTGCCGAACTGTTCCCGCGCGGCGTGGGCGACGGCGGCGACCTGATCGGGGTCGGAGACGTCGGTCGCGAGCGTGATGGCGCGCCCGCCTTTGGCCTCGATGGCGGCGCGTGCCTCGCGTAGCGAGGCCTCTTGGATATCTGCAAGCACCAGGTTCATTCCCGCGCCGGCGAGTGCGTGGGCGATGCCGAGACCGATTCCCGAGCCGGCCCCGGTGACCACCGCCGTCTTGCCCTTCAGGTCGCGCATGGCTTTCCTCCTACTGCGGCGATGATCTTGTCGGGTTCCTTGGTGCACCGGAAGGGGCGAGGGTTTGCGCTGGTCTCGGCGAGAACGCGCTTGATGGAAGCTTGGAGTTCAACGTGCCCCGCGAGCATCGGAGACCCGTCGCCGTGTCAATCCGGCGCCGTCGATGGTATGGGCCGCCTCCTTGACGGAGGCTCGCCATGCCCGTGACGCATTCCACGACCGGCAACGGTCGTCCACCCCAGCTGATCGACCTGGCGCTCCAGGGCGGCGGTTCGCATGGCGCATTCACCTGGGGTGTGCTGGACCGGCTGCTCGAGGAATCCTGGCTCCGGATCGAGGCGATTTCCGGCACCTCGGCGGGTGCCATGAATGCCACTGTCATGGTCGCCGGCCACGCCGACGGCGGCAGCGAGGGCGCGCGTGCCGCGCTAGAGACGTTCTGGCGCCGGGTCTCGAAGGCCGCCTTGTTCAGCCCGTTGCAGCGCAGCCCGCTCGACGTGCTGCTGGGCCGTTGGACGCTCGACCACTCGCCTGCGTATATCGGCCTCGACCTGTTGGGGCGCGTCTTCTCGCCGTACGATCTCAGCGTCGGCGGACCGAACCCGCTGACCGAGGTGCTGTCCGACACGATCGACTTCGCGCGCCTCGCCACGGCGCCGATCAAGCTTTTCATCACCACGACGAATGTCCGGACCGGGCGGCCCCGTGTGTTCCGCAACGCGGAACTGTCGCCGGACGTGTTGCTCGCCTCGGCCTGCTTGCCAACCATGTTCAAGGCCGTGGAGATCGAGGGGGAAGCCTATTGGGACGGCGGCTATTCCGGCAACCCGACCATGACGCCGCTGATGCGGGAAAGCGTGTCGGACGACACGATCCTCGTCGGGATCAATCCGGTGGAACGCCCCGGCATCCCGCATTCCGCCCGTGACATCCTCAACCGCCTAAACGAGGTGTCGTTCAATGCCGTGCTGCTGAAGGAGCTGCGGATGATCGCGCTGCTGCGCCAGGTCAGCGATCCCGGCAACGCTGAATGCGCGCACTGGGCGTCCATGCGCATCCACTTGATCCGCAGCGAAATGCTGGTCGAGCTTGGCTCCTCGTCGAAGCTCAATGCGGAATGGGCATTCCTCTCCATGTTGCGCGACGAGGGGCGGCGGGCGGCGAATTCCTTCCTGTCGGCGCATGGCGAGGATCTCGGGCGGCGCTCCACGCTCGACATCGATCGCCTCCTGGGGGACGTCTGACGCGATGGGTCTCGCCGGCGTTCTTCTCGGCTTGGCACTGCTGGTGTGGCTGGCCTTCCGCGGCTGGAGCGTGCTGCTGCTTGCGCCGATAGCGGCGCTGCTGGCCGCGGCCTTTGCCCGCGAACCGCTGCTGGCGCACTGGACCCAGACCTTCATGGGCAGCGCGGCGCACTTCCTGGCGCAGTTCTTTCCGCTGTTCCTGCTGGGCGCGTTGTTCGGCAAGCTGATGGAGGATAGCGGATCCGTCACCGCGATCGCGAACTGGATGACGGAGCGCCTCGGCGCACGCCGCGCGATGCTCGCCGTGGTGCTGGCCGGCGCCCTCGTCACCTATGGCGGCGTCAGCCTGTTCGTCGCCTTCTTCGTGCTGGCGCCGATGGCCGAGGCGCTGTTTCGCGCCGCTTCCATCCCGCGCCGGCTGATGCCGGCGGCGATCGCCCTCGGCACCACCACCTTCACGATGTCGGCGCTGCCGGGCACGCCGGCGATCCAGAACGCGATCCCGATGCCGTTCTTCGGCACCACGCCGTTCGCGGCCCCGGGGCTGGGTGTGATCGCCGCCGCCATCATGCTCGGCTTCGGGCTGTGGTGGCTGGGGCGGGCGGAGGCGGCGGCGCGGCGCCGGGGCGAGGATTTTGGCGGCGCCGCGCATGTTCCGGTGGACGTGGCCGCCGCCGATCTCATGGTGCGCGAACGGGCGACGGTGACGCGCGAGTTCGATCCGGCGGAGATCAACAGCGCGGAACGCGCCGAGGTGCCGCCGCCGATCCTGCTGGCCGCGCTGCCGCTGGCGGTCGTGATCATCGTCAACGTGCTCATGTCCTTCGTCGTGCTGCCGCGCATGGACACCGCCTTCCTGGCGGAGCCGCGCTGGGGCGCGACCTCGCTCGCGGCCGTCGGCGGCGTGTGGTCGGTGGTGGTCGCCCTTGCCGCGGCGATCGTGACGCTGCTGCTCGTCATGGGACGGCGCGTGCCCGCCTTGCGGGAGAGCATGGACGCCGGCGCCAACGCCGCCGTGCTGCCCGCCCTCAGCGTGGCGAGCCTGGTGGGTTTCGGCGCCGTCGTCGCGGCGCTGCCGGCCTTCGCCATGGTGCGGGACTGGGTGCTCGACATCGGCGGCGGGCCATTGGTGTCGCTCGCGGTCGCCACGAACATCCTCTCCGCGCTGACCGGTTCTGCCTCGGGCGGGCTGACCATCGCGCTGGACGCGCTGGGTCCGACCTACATGCGTCTCGCCGCGCAGCAGGGCATCGATCCCGCGCTGCTGCATCGGGTCGCGGTCATCGCCGCGGGAACGCTGGACAGCTTGCCCCACAACGGCGCCGTGGTGACCCTGCTCGCGGTCTGCGGTTCGACGCATGCCAAGAGCTACCTCGACATCGTCATGGTCGCGATCGTCGGAGCGCTGGTCGCGCTGGTCGTCGTTATCGTGCTCGGCGGGCTGGTGGGATCGTTTTGAGTCCACTTCACGTCGCCGTTGCGTTCTCGGCGGACGCCTGGCCGGGCACGGTGACCCGCTCCGGCGCGAGCAGGTCAAGCCGGCCATTCGCGGCGACGGTCAGGGTGTGCACGTAGAAATACGTCTCCATGCAATCGGTCGCCCCCATCACCGGCGACGGCGCCGAGACGATCAGGACGCCGGCGCACTTGCCGATCCAATCGACATGGCGGTGGCCGTGCATGAGGACGACCCTGCCCGCCAGGCGCCGCAGCCTGCGTACGAACCAACTGCCGTTGATGAGCGCGGTGCCGATGCGTTCGGAGAGCGCCTTTGCCGGCCTTGGATATTCGATGACGTGGTGGTGCAGCGCCACGATCCAGCAGGCGCGAGGGTATTGCCGTGTGGCGATGTCGAGTCCGCGCACCTGTTCCGCCGACACCAACCCGAGGGCGTTGGTGAACGAGAAGTGCGTCTCGGCGTTGGAGTTCAGCACGACAATCCCCAGCCCGTCCTCGGTGTCGGGCGGCCGCACGAGGGGAAAGCTCGTGTCCCACAGCCGGGCCAGCGCGTGCGATCGGCGCGCCGAGCCATTATCGGCGAAGCCGACCATATCGGCGGCATGCGGGGCGAGCGCGTCGGCGAGGCTGGCGCCGAGGCGGCCAGTGGTACTCTCGACGGTCCGCAATCGCGCGCCATGCAGCGCGGCGAGCGCCGATAACGTCCGGAGCTGGCGCAGCCGCTTCATCGGGCTCGTCGGCAGCTCCAGCCGGGCCGGGCTCGCGCGGTCCACCACGTTGACGTCGTGGTTGCCGGGCAGCGCGACCACGAGTTCGGCCAGTTCCGGAAAGGGTGCCAACGCGGCGAAGAACTCGGCCCACTCCGCCGAGCGCCCGGCATCCGTCAGGTCCCCACTGATCAGGACCACGTCCAGCGGATCCGCCGCGTGGACTTCATCCAGACGCCGCAGCACATGGCTCAGGCGCTCGTTGCCGCGGGGACCGGACCGGCCACTCTCGACGCGAAATCCGTAGCGTTCGCCGACCGTGTGGATGTCGGAGAGATGCGCGACCCGCCATCTCCGCCCGGACGCCGGTGCCGTCGCGAAGCCACGAAAGTCGCGCGGCTGCGCCATCGCCGCGTCGGCCCAGCCCCAGACCAGCGCGGCCAGCGCGAAATAGAAGCAGACCAGCTCGACGCTGTTCGCCGCCACGACCGGGATCAGCCGGATCGGCGATGCGATATCGCGCAAGGTGCCGACCCAGCGCGTCGCCGGCCACACGAGGAGGATGAGGCCAACGCCGATCCCGCAGATCACCAGCCCCGATGCGGCGGCGCTGGCGGCGCGGAGGAAGGCACGCCGGTCCTCGGTCATCGAGGACGCGAGCAGCCGCTCGGCGAGATGGCGGAAGCCCTCGCGAAACGCGATGTAGGCGGGCTGGACGGCGAGCGCGTTCAATGACCAGAAGCTGCGTTCGGCGAGCCGGAGCAGGGGCCGCCACGCGTACCAGCCGAGTGCCGCGAGCGCGAGCAGCACCAGCCCCGCCGCCACCTCGGAGAAGATCGCGGCGGCGCGCGACGACACCGCGGCGATCCAGAGCGAGACGAGCAGCGGCGCCGCGCCGAGCATCAGGGCGGGGAAGCCGATCAGCATCATCCAGGCGATCGCGAGCTTGGGAAGGCTGATCTCGCCGAGCAAGGTGCCTGCCAGCGACAGCAGCGATCGCCGTTTGGTGCTGGAGGCGTCGTCCTCGATGTCGCCGGCACGCGGATCGAGGATCGGCTGCGTCACGCCTGCTCGTCCGCCGGTGCCCCGCACACCTCCGCGACCCAGCGGCTGGACGGGTGCTGCTCGCAGAGGGTCAGGATTGCGATCACGATGGGAATGCCGATGAACGCGCCGGAAATCCCCCACAGGAACGTCCAGAAGAACACGGCGAAGAGCACCAGGAACGGCGACATCGAGAGCACCTTCCCCGCGATCAGCGGCTCCAGGTAGCTGCCGACCAGGAATTGGATGAGGTTCAGCGCCGCGAACACCAGGAGCGCGTTCTCCCAGGCGGCGAACTGCGCCACGGCGAAGACGGTCGGCAGGATGGTCGCGATGAACGGGCCGATGAACGGGATGTAGTTGAGCACGAAGGCGATCACGCCCCATTCGGCCGCGAGCGGAAGGCCGCAGAGCAGCACGAACAGCCACACGAGGACGCCGGTCACCACGCTCATCACGGTTCGGACCAGCATGTACCGGCGAAGCTTGCGTCCGCTGATGGCGGCTCCGTCCACGAGGAGCGGCCCGGCCGCGCCGCGCTTCGTCGCGCGGAGCTTACGCGAAACGGTATCGATCTCCAGCAGGCCGAGGATGACGTAGATCAGCACGATCACGGAGAAGCTGAGCGCGCCGTTGATCCTGCTGGTGAACTGCTGGGCGATACCGAGCGCCCAGCGGACGTTGAAATGCTCGGCCCATATGCCGGCGACCTCGATGCCGTGGTCCTCAAGCCACTCGGCCCACTGGTTGTAGAGCGCCTGGAACCGGGCGGCGTCGGCGATGACATAGTAGACCACGCGGCTGAAGGCCCAACTGATCACCCACGCGAACGCGCCGATGACGACGACGGTCGCGAGCATGCTGATCGCGAGTGCCACGAGCTTCGGCAGCCGCGCCTGTAGCCGCGCCTGCAACGGCCACACCATCGCGATGACGAACAGCGCGAAGGCGAGCGGCGCGAACACCGGCTCCGCCAGGTACAGCGCGGCCACGACAAGGATCGCCGTGCTGATGCCGACTATCGCGCCGAGGCCGGGAATGCTGGCCCGGCGTGCTCTCGCGATGATCTCCCTGTCAGTCACGGCGCAGGATCGCGGCCGTCCGCTCCATCGCCGCCATGAAATCACCGCATATCATTGCCGGTCCTTCGTCGTCTTCCGGAACTCAACGCCGTTGGAGGCAGCGACCCAATAGCCTGAACGGGGTGGACCCCGACAGGGAGGTCCGGCGGGCAGGCGTTTCCTAGGACATAAGGCGGCCCCGGAGTGTCGCATACTCCTGCTCCGAGATTGCTCCACTTACCTTGAGCTTGCCGAGTTTCTCGATCTCGTCGGCGGCGCTGAAGCCGACGGCCCGGCGCAACTCGTCGCGCGCGGCGTGCGCGCGCGCCTGGTTGCGCTCGGCCATACCGCGCCCCTGGGTCAGCAGATAGGCGAATATCCCGATATAGGGCAGAATGATGAGTAGCAACACCCAAAGGACTTTCCCGCCGCCGGAGACATCGTGGCGCCGGAACAGATCCCCGGCCACCGTGATCAGCAACCAGAACCACAGGACGAAGAAGAATACGGCCAGCACGTCACCGAGGAAGTTCGCGAAACTGAAGGCGCCACCGAATGGCATGGCATTTCCTCACGACTCGATTTCTCGCGGTACGATCCGCTCACCGTAAGTCATAGCATGCGGGCGTTCACGCGGACAGCCCTGGCGCCGCGGGCGATCGGACTCGACCGTTGGATTTTACCCACTAGCCTGAGCTAGACGGGAAATCGAAGGGAGACGGCGATGGCGGGTGTCGATCCGGTGGTGGAGACGCGCGCGGGCAAGCTGCGCGGCACGACCATCGAGGGCGCGGCGGCGTTCCTGAGCATCCCCTATGGCGCGCCGACCGACGGCGAGAACCGCTTCATGCCGCCACGCCCTCCCGCGCCGTGGGCCGGGGTGCGCGACGCGGTGGCGTTTCGCACCCAGGCACCGCAGTCGCGGCTGGGCTTCCCGGCGCGGCCGGAATTGGCCGATCTCGGCGGGCCGCCCGATCCGTCACCCGAGAGCGAGGATTGCCTCGCCCTGAACGTCTGGACCTCCGGCGTCGATAGGCCGGCGCGCCGGCCGGTGATGGTGTGGTTCCACGGCGGCGCATTCGCCTTCGGCTCGTCCAACCAGGTCCGGCTGCGCGGCTCGCGGCTGTGCCGGCGCGGCGTCGTCGTGGTCACGGTGAACCAGCGGCTGAACATTTTTGGCCATCTCGACCTGTCGCAGTTCGGCGGGCCGGAGTTCGCGCGATCGGGCAATGCCGGCACGCTCGACATGCTGGCCGCTCTCGAGTGGGTGCGCGACAACATCGCGGGCTTCGGCGGCGATCCCGACAACGTCACCATCTTCGGCGAGTCGGGCGGCGGGGCGAAGGTGTCCACCTTGCTCGCGATGCCGTCGGCGCGCGGGCTGTTCCACAAGGCTATCGTGCAGAGCGGCGCGGTGGTGCGCCTGCGCGAACCCGATCGGGCGGCGCGTCTGACGGAGGCGGTGCTGCGCGCCTTGGAGATCGAGCGGACGAACCCGCACCGCTTGCGCGACGTGTCGATGGCGCGCCTGCTCGGTGCGATTGAGCCGGCGCAGCGCGCCGTCGGCGCCTCGCGCTGGCCCTTGTTCGACCGCTATCCGTTCGGCCCGACGGTCGATGGCACGCTGCTCCCGCGCCATCCGTTCGTGCCGGAAGCGCCGGATGCATCGGCGGACATCCCGCTGCTGATTGGCGACATGGGCGACGAGATGGCGAGCTTCCTCGCCCATGACGACGCGGTGTGGCATCGGACGCTGACCGAAGCCGAGATGGTCGCCCGCGTCGGCGCGGTCGCCGGGGCGCATACCGAGCGGGTGGTGGAGACCTATCGGCGGAAGCTGCCGGACGCGAACCCGGCGGAGCGGCTGATCGCGACCTTGACGGACTCCAATTTCCGCCTCCGCTCGCTGATCGCGGCGGAACGGAAGGCCGCTGGCGGCGGCGCGCCGGTGTGGATGTACTCCTTCGCTTGGCGAACGCCGGTGTTCGGCGGCCGGCTTGGCGCCTTTCATGCGTTGGACGTGCCATTCACGTTCGACACGATCGACCTGACTAAGGCGACGGACAACAGCGCGACGGCGCGCGGTCTCGCCGATCTGATGGCGAACACCTGGGCGCGTTTCGCCCACACCGGGAGTCCCGCGCACGAGCACCTGCCGGAGTGGCCCGCCTATACGGCCGAGCGGCGGGCGACGATGGTGCTGGATGCGGCGCCGCGCGTGGTGGACGATCCGCGGGCGGAGACAAGGCGGTTGTGGCGGGAGATCGCGGTCCCGGAGTGAGAATGGTGTCAGCGCGGATCGGGTCGCCAAACGCACTTTAGGGGCAAGGACGCGATGCCACTGATGACCGCGGAGCGCGCCCGGCGAGGCCGGCCGGCGAGTTCCGCTTCCACCAGCCTCGGGAGCAATGCCTGAAACAACGCTCGCAGCTCCAGCCGTGCGAGATGCGCGCCGAGGCAGAAATGATGGCCCAGACCGAAGGCGAGATGCGGATTGGGACGCCGGTCGATCCGGAATTCATCGGCCGAGTCGAACACCGCCTCGTCGCGGTTGGCTGAATTGAAGAACAGGGCCACCGCCTCGCCGGCACGGATCGCTTGACCTCCGATCTCGGTGTCCGATGTAGCCGTCCGCATGAGATGGCGCCCGGGCGAGGTCCAGCGCAGAATTTCCTCGATCGCGGCGTCGATCAGCGTCGGGTCCGATCGCAGCTTCGCGAGTTGGTCCGGGTGCTCGATCAGCGCGTGCATTCCCCCGCTGATGCAAAATGCGGTGTTTTCCTGCCCGGCGATGGCCAGCTGCATGAAATAGGAGAGCCTCTCGTAATCGGGGATCGGCGCGCCGCCGATATGGGCATTGGCGATCGCACTGCTCAGGTCGTCGTTTGGGGATGCTCGGCGGTCGGCGGTGATCGCGTCGAAGTAGTCACGCAAGCCAACGCCGGCCAATCGGATGGACTCGGCCGGGTGATCGGCGAGCCTCCGGTCCGGATCCTCGGCCCCCATGATGCCGCGTGCCAGCTTCAAGATGATCGCATCGGCGGCGGGAGGAAGTCCGAGGATGTGCATCATGATGCGCAAGGGAAAAGGCACCGCGATCTCGGCCATGAAGTCGAACACGTCGCCGCGGCGGGCGATCCGCGACACCGCCTCGCGAGCGCAATCGGTTACCCATGTCTCGAGACCGGCGAGCCCCGCGTGGGTGAACCACGGTAGCGCGATGTCGCGATAATCGCGATGTTCGGGTTCGTCCATCTGGAACAGGCTGCGCAAGACATCCGGCTTGCCGGAGATCTGGCGCATGCTCGCCTCCCCGGCCTCGCTCGACAAGACCGAGCGGGGCGCCGCGACGAAGGGCGCGCCTCGACGCTCGACCGCCACCACGTCCGCATACCGGCTGACCAGCCAGAATGGCCTGACCCCCGGGCATTCAACCCAATAGACCGGCGCTTTCGAGCGCAGCAGTTTGAACGCCGCCTGAAGTCGGGCGTCGTCCAGATGCCCATCCGGCGAAACGACCAGCAGCGCGGCTTCGCGCAATTGGTCAGCGCCTTGCCGCGTCAGGGTGTGCAACGGCCCAATACCGTAAACTCCTTCAATCCGTAATCACGCAGTATCTCGACCGAACAATCGAGTTCCTCCTGGCAAAACCGAACCATGCTTGCCGGGTCGCAGCAATAGAGCTGGCCGGGCGGCGCGCCGGGCGTCGGGCTCATCAGGAAATTCGCGGCGAAGCCCCGCTTGCTCATGCGGCGCATGTCCCGCAGGATCGCCCGGACAAAGCTTTCCCAAATCCCCACTGGGTAGCCGAGCTTGACATTCATGATACCGCTGGCGACGATATAATCCGCTTGGCGCGGGCAGCTCCGCCCGACGGCGAAGCGCGTCGCCGGCTTGCCGCGATGCCGCCGCCGGGCGCGCTGTATCATCGCGGGCGAGAGGTCGATCCCCAGATAGTCGATGCTGGCCCGGGGATGCGTTTCAGCGAGGAATGCCGCCAGGGCGCCGTAGCCACAGCCCAGGTCGATCAGCGAAAACGGCGAGTCGAACGCGCAGACTTTCAGAAGCTGAACGAAACGAAGCCATTGCGTCGCCGTGCAGGACCAGTCCACCCCGAGCGGGATCGCGCCATGACGGGCGAGCTTGGCGGAATAGTAGGCTTCGATACGGGCATGCATCTCCCCGATTGTGGGGCCGGCAAGTGGATCGGCGGCGTCGGCGTCTCGCTCGACCGCCGCGGAGGTCACTCGGAAACCCGTTTCTTCCGCGCCGCCACGCGCGCGGCGCGGCCCGATTCCGTCGCCGGCACCGTCGGGATCGAGATGATCAGATATTCCTGGGTTTCATAGATGATGGGCCGGCCCCGGGTCACCGTGACGCGCTTGTCGTCGGCGGCCCGGTGGATCGTGGTATACACCGGAAGCGGCGAATCGCTTTCAAGATTCTCCTGGTGCGCCTTGACGATCCGGTCGTGACCGCTCACGTCATCCTGGTCGGACGCGTAGTTCTTCAATGCATCGAGGAACAGGAACCAGAACCGCCTTTCGGTGAAATCGCTTGGAACGATATGCAGGATTCGGAATGCCTGCTTCAGCGAGTATTTTTCCGAAAAGACTCCAAACTCCTTCTGGATCACCACCATTTCCTGAAGCGGCCCGCCCTCGCTGAGACGCTTGTTGAGCTGATACAGGACATCGGCGGTAGTGGTATCCGTTATCGCGGCGCCCATGCGAACCCTCCCCTATGCCAACCGTGTTGCTATTGGCTTCGTTGCATCTAACGCCGCCTTGGCCCGCGAGAGCAAGGGCTTAAAGAACCCCCCGCCGGTCATGCCGAGCAGATGTTCCGCGTGCCCGACCTGCGCCGCCGCCACCGACCGTCGTCCAGCATCGTCGCCGTCGCCGGCAAGCGATGCGAGGGCCGCGATGATACTGGCGTGGAGTTCGGCGAGGCGGTCGGTCCGGCGGCGGGCGACCGAGATCGTCTCAGCCGCGATCGTGGCCGCGAGCGCGAAGTTTCCGGCGCGGTGGGACGTATCGGCCAGGAAGGCCAGGAGCTTCGCCTCATTCTCAAGCCCGGTCCGGGAACGGCGCGCCGTCGCCAGCGCCTCATCGAAGCAACGAGCCGCCGAGCCGAAATCGCCATCGGCGGATTTGGCGAGCCCGCGGCAGGTGAGCGCGGCCACGTGAAGATACGGCACCCCGGTCTGGTCGGCGTATCTGGCGACCTCGTCGGTGTGCCGGTCAGCCGTGCGGGCGTCCCCGCGATGCCATGCCAGGTCAACCGCGCCCACATGCACAAGGTACTGAACGACGGCGGCCATGTTGCCACGATCGGCGTCAAGGGCGGCTTGGATGCTTGCTTCCGCCTCCTCGAATCGATCGAGAAAAACCAATAGCCTTACGCGAAGGCATCGTAGCCACTGCGGAACATCAAACCCGAAGATCTGGCTCGGGTTGAGCCCGAGCACGATGCCATCGTTCCGCCGCCGCGACTGGGCCTCGATCACGGCCAGCGCCGCGTCGTTGGCGGACAACCCCTCTCGAAGAAGGCCGGAAAACAGGTACGCCTGACTCGCCTGGGCGTTGCACGCGACGACGACATCCGGATCGTCGCTGGCCTCGGCGATGGCGACGCCTTGACGCACGAGGCCGATATAGTCGTCGGAGGCATCGCTCGCCGCGAAAACCCGTCCATAGGCGCCCATGAGGAGCGCCTCGTGTCGTTGGTCGCCGGCTTCGCGCGCGAAGCTCAGGGCCTCTTCCGCGTACGGCTTCACGTCCTCGGCGGTCAGCCCCTCCATCCAGCTGTAGCCAAGGACGCGCCCGCTGGCCAACGCGCGCAACTCGTCACTGGTCTCGCTTCTCGGCACGTCGCGCAGCAGCCATCTGATCTTTTTCCAGTTGGCCATCGCTTGTGTGGAGTTTGTCCTGCCGACCCACAGCGCGGCGCGCCGCAAATGCATCGCGGCTTCCAACGCCTGCCCGGCCACCTCGCAATGATGGGCAAGCAGGGCCGAGGACTCATCGAGCCGCCCCCAAGCGGAGCCCTCGATCGCCCTGGCCACCTCGGCGTGCAGCTTGGTGCGCCGGGTCCGAAGCTGCATCGCATAGGCGACCTCGTGGAGCAGGGGGTGGAGGAAGGCAAAGCTTGGTCCATGCACGGTGGTGCAAGGCCGGATAAGCTCCATCTCGCACAGGCGGTCGAGAATTTCCTTCGTCTCTGTTTCCACCATCCCGGCGACCGCTTGCACCAGGGTCAGTGGATATTCCTTGCCGATCACGGCGCCGATCTGCAGAATCGCCTTGTCGCCCTCCCGCAAGAGATCAAGGCGGGCACTGATCAATGCCTCGAGCGTGGCCGGTAACGCCTGGTCACGCCAGTCAGCCGCCGTAGCCATCTGGTAGCGGCCGCGTTCGCCGATCAGAACGCCGCGCTGTACCAGGGCGCGTACTATCTCCTCGGCGAAAAACGGATTGCCACCGCATTGCTGGGCGACATGCGGAATCAACCCGTCCAGCGTCGCGTCATCGCCGATCAGGTCGTGGACCAGGTCATCGATATCGCCCTCGGGCAGCTCCGCGAGCGACAGTTCCTGGTAATGCGGGAGGGCGACCCAGGGGCAGGACCAGATCGAGCGGTAATTCAGCACCATGACCATCTTGGTGCCTTGCACTGCCTCGACCATGGTTTCCACGAAGTCGTAACTGGGATCGTCCAGCCACTGCAGGTCCTCGAAGATGATCACCGAGGGGCGGCGTCCCGCCGCTTTGACCATGCGGCGAATGAGATCGCGCAGACGCGTCCGGCGGGTCTTCGGGTCGATGCCCTGGCCCGCCGGGTCCGGCGCCGGCAGCCCAAGAAAGTCCGCCAGAAGCGGGAGATCGACAGCAAGCGATGGGTCGAGGGCGATCAGCTTTGTCTCGATCCCCTGACGTGCCTCCGTCGGCTCCAGCGCCGGCGTGATGCGGAAGAACGCCCGCAGCATTTCGAGCACCGGCAGCAACGGGGTGGCCCGGCCAAAGACATGGGCGCGCGCTTCCAGGACCTCGATCCGCCGCTGGCGGCACCATTCGCCGAACTCATAGCAAAGGCGGCTTTTGCCGACGCCGGGCGGCGCGGTGATGCCAATCGCGTTGGCCTCTCCGCGCGCGACATCCAGCAACGCGTTCTTGAGCGTCTCCAGCTCCCGCTCCCGCCCGCGCAACCGCGTGAGGTCGCCGTTCCGGAACTGATCGCTCGCGATCGCGGGTTTCAAGCCAATCAGCCGAAACAGCTCGACCGCGGCCGGCACGCCTTTCAGCTGACGCACACCGATCGAGACGGTATCGCAATAGGCACCCACCAGCACGCGGCATTCGGGCGTCAGACAGATGTCGCCAGGCTCGGCGGCGTTCTCGACCCGGCTGGCGATGTGAAGGGTCATGCCCTGTGCCTGTATCTGCACGGACGATCTTATGTCGAGTGTCCCGGTAATCACTTCTCCCGAGTGTAGCCCGATCCGGATCATGGTCGGGTTCGGCAGGGCCGCCACGTCATCGCGCATGGCGAGCGCCGCCTGGCAGGCGAGGAGGGCGTGTCCTTCCCGCGAACGGGGCGCGCCGAACGCCGCTATCAGACCGTCGCCAAGGATGCCGAGGACCGTGCCATCGAAGCGCTTCACCGCGTGCTCCATGGCCGCGATCACGGGGTGGAGTAGGCCGATCCCCGACTCCGCGTCGCCTCCCGCGATCAGTTTGGTGGAGTCCACTATATCGGCGAACAGGATGGTGGCCTGCTTGCGTTCGCCTCGCGGCTCGATGGCCAGCGCCGATGCTATCCGGGCGGCGCCGCACCAACCGCAGAACCGCGCCTCGGGATGGCAGCCGCGTCCGCACGAGGAGCAGGCGACCTCGAGCACCACGCCGCACGTCGTGCAGTAATTGCCGTCCGGCGCATTGTCAGTCCCGCATTCACTGCATCGCATGGCAAACTCAGTGCCTCGTCGGAGCGGAATTCAACCTCTGATTGGCTGGCAACGGTTATCGAATAGCTCGTACCTCGTCCATAGGAGGAACCGGCACTTCGCCTACAGTGCCGTAGACCGCTTTGGGTCGACTTGCGGTTATGAAGGGTTCGACACAAGTCAGTCATCAAGGCGGGTGATCTCGCTTGATAGGAGAACGCGATGGCCAGTTCGATTAGATGGGTGATCCGCGGCGTGAATGGACGCGTACGCTGCAACTTCACTTGGCCGCTCATCACCGCGCGATCGGTGGTCATCATCACCGCCGGCGAGGTCAAATTCGGCACGACGCAGGCGCGACCGCACCCGGGACCGGGCCAGGACTTCTTCTACGTGCTTGGCGACGCCGACATCTGGGTATCGAACATCTGTCCGCACTTCAATGAGTTCAGGCCCGGCGATACGGGCCATGTCGACTTCATCCTTCACGTCGGCTGGGAGTCACCGCTCGACGTCGCCGTGACGATCACTGTCGACAATGCGGTGCCGATAGAGATTCAGGGGTATCTGAACTAGGGGGCGCGCTCGGGAAACAAGCCCGCCAACCCCGCCTCGCTCGCCTCGCACCGTCCGCGCTCGGTGATCAGCCCGCTCAGCAGACGCGCCGGCGTTACGTCGAACGCCGGATTGGCGGCGGCACTTCCCGGGGCGGCGACGCGGACCGTCAGCACGCGCCCGTCCGCCGTCCGGCCGGTGATTTCGGTGACCTCGGCGGCGTCACGCTCCTCGATCGGAATGCCGGCGACGCCGTCCGCCACGTCCCAGTCGATCGTCGAGGACGGCAGCGCCACCCAGAACGGCACCGCGTTGTCATGCGCGGCGAGTGCCTTGAGATACGTCCCGATCTTGTTCGCCGCATCGCCCGAGCGGGTGACCCGGTCGGCGCCGACGATCGCCAGATCGACCTTGCCGTGCTGCATCAGGTGTCCGCCCGCGTTGTCGGCGACGATTGTGTGGGCGACGCCGTGCTTGCCCAGCTCATAGGCGGTCAGCGCCGCGCCTTGGTTGCGCGGGCGGGTTTCGTCGACCCACACGTGCAGATCGACGCCGGCCTCATGCGCGACGTAGATGGGCGCGAGCGCGGTGCCCCAATCGACGGTGGCGAGCCAGCCGGCGTTGCAATGGGTCAGGACGTTCACCGGCCCCGGCTTGCGGCGGGCGACCGCCTCGATCAGCGGCGCGCCGTGGCGTCCGATCGCCGCATTGCGGGCCACGTCCTCGTCGGCGATCGCGGCCGCCTCCGCAAAGGCCGCATCCACGCGGGCGGAAACCGCGGTGTTGCGAAGCCGGATCAGCATCCGATCGAGCGCCCAACGCAGGTTCACGGCGGTCGGGCGCGTTGCGGCCAACGTCTCGGCGGCACGCTCCATCGCCTCGGTCGAGGCGTCCGCGCGCAAGGCGAGGCACAGCCCGTAGGCGGCGGTGGCGCCGATCAGCGGGGCGCCGCGCACCCGCATGGCGCGGATCGCGTGGGCCGCCTGCTCCAGCGTGTCCAGCCGCGTGATCTCCAGCGTCCAGGGCAGGCGCGTCTGGTCGATGATCCGCACCGTCCCACTCCCGTCGGGGTCGGGCCAGATCGATCGATAGGGGACGCCGTCGATCTTCATGGGCACCTCAAATCCGCTGGTGCAGTACGCAGACGAGGGTGAACAGCCGCCGCGCGGTGTCGAAGTCGATGGCGATCTTGTTGGCGAGACGGTCGCGCAACAGCGCCGCGCCCTCGTTGTGCAACGCGCGCCGCCCCATGTCGATCGCCTGGATGCGGGACTCCCGCCCCTCCTGGACGGCGTGCACGTAGCTGTCGACGAGAAGCTGGTAGTCCTTGACGAGCCGACGGAACGGTCCGAGGGCGAGGGCGACGATGACCAAGGGACGATCGTCGGCGCGGCGGATGTCGAAGGCGAGCCGGCCCTCGCGGATTGTCAGATGCAGCCCGTACGGGCCGGGCGGCGCGCCGTGCTTCAGGGGCGCGAAGCTGTTCTCCGCGGCCAGATCGGCGACCGCCTGCGCGCGATCGGCCTCCTGGAGCGGCGAAAGGCGGGTCAGCGCCTCTCCGTCCAACACCACGTGGGCGAGCCGTGCATCCGCCAGCGGCGCGTTCTGGACCGCCGGACTCATTCTGCCGGTTCGGGCTTTGTCAGCATCCCGAACGTCACCATCACGCCGAGCACCGCGCCCTTGATCGGCTGGAGGAGCGCCAGGCAAAGCGCCGCCGTCAACGGCAGGAAGATCGCCGTCAATTCCCAGTCGGTGAACACGTTCTGCAACAGCAGGATGAGCGGTATGACGATGTGGCCGACAAGCACGATGGTGAAATAAGGGGGCGCGTCGTCGGCCCGTGCCGTGCCGAGCGGAGCGGAGCAGGCGGGACAGACCGGCACGATCTTGAGGAAGCGGCCAAAGGCGCGCGCCTCGCCGCAGGCGGGACACATGCCCCGCACGCCTCGGCCGATGGCGGTGAATAGGGGCGGCACCGGCCAGGGCGGCGGCACCGCCGTGCGATTGGGCTGCCAGATGACGGGGGCCATGCGAGGCGTCCTATGTGGGAACCCGGCATAGCGTGCCCGGGGGAAACCCGCCATATCGGCACGCTTGCGCCGGCGCGCCAGAGGCTCGAGCATCGCCGCATGGCACGTATTCTGGTCATCAATCCCAACCGTTCGATGTCCTGCGGCGATGGCATCGCCGCCGCCATCGCGCCGTTCCGGGGCATTGGCGGGGCGGAATTTGACGTGGTCTCGCTGCGGGAGGGCCCGGAGGCGATCTACTCCTGGGGCGACTGGCACGCCGCGGTCGGGCCGATCTGCCGTCGCATCGAGCGGGATGCGGCGGGCGCCTATGTGATCGCGTGTGCCTCCGACCCCGGGATCGAGGCGGCGCGCGCGGTCACGGCGCGCCCGGTGCTGGGCGTGTTCCGCTGCGCGGTCGCCGCCGCGGTGGCGCGGGGCGAGCGGTTCGGGGTGATCGCGATCGTCGACGCCTCCAAGGGACGGCATTTGGCGGCACTGCGCGCGATGGGGCTGGAGAGCCGGCTGGCGGCCGAAGTCGCGCTGAACGTTACGATGGACACGCTGCTCGACCCGACGGCCGCGCCTGCAGCCCTGATCGCGGCAGCGCGGGAGTGCGTGCGGGCAGGCGCGGAGACGGTGATCCTGGGCTGCACTGGGATGGCGCACCATCGCGCGGCGGTGGAGGCGGAAGCGGGGGTGCCCGTCATCGAGCCGTGTCAGGCGGGGGCGGCATTGGCGATCCTGTCGATAAATTGAGGATGCGGCGCCCAATGCGGGCGTAGGGTCATGGGGCAGGCGGGCCGTCGGCTCTTTTGTCCTGCGGGGCCCACGGCCCTCGAACCAACGGTTCGGGAGGTACGAACATGGCCGTCATTCGAAACCCGGTGCAGTGGGGATGGGACCAGGTCAAGGGCGCGGCGACAGCCGTCGACTCGGTCGCCCATGATGAGCCCGAGGCGCTGCACGCGCTGCGCCGCGCCCATCCCCTGGTCCGCCGGATCGGGCTGGCCGACATACGCGGTGCGCTCGCCGACGGGCTCGCCGATTTCGGCGCGGCGCGAACCGACGTCCTGCTTCTCTGCGTCATCTATCCGATCGCCGGCCTCGTCTTCGCGCGGCTGGCGTTCGGCTACGGTGTCATTCCGCTGCTGTTCCCGCTGGTCGCCGGCTTTGCCCTGATTGGTCCGTTTGCCGCGATCGGGCTTTATGAGATGAGCCGGCGGCGCGAGCGTGGGCTCGAGGTCTCCTGGACGGACGCTTTCGGCGTGTTCCGGTCCCCTTCCTTCCCAACCATCCTGCGGCTTGGGCTCGTGCTCACGGGCCTGTTCCTGGTGTGGCTGATCGTCGCGGAGGGGCTTTACGACATCACCCTCGGTCCCGGGCAGCCGATCGCGACCGGCGCGTTCGTCCACGATGTTTTCCATACCTGGGGCGGCTGGGTCCTGATCGTCGCGGGCGTCGGGATCGGCTTCCTGTTCGCGGTGCTGGCGATGGCGATCAGCGTTGTCTCCTTCCCGCTGATGCTCGACCGCGAGGACGTGACGGTGGAGACCGCGATCGCCACGTCAGTGCGCGCGGTGCGGACGAACCCCGGCCCGATGGCGGTCTGGGGCATCGTCGTCGCCGCCGGCTTGGTGATCGGGTCGATCCCCCTGCTGATCGGCCTCGCGATCGTCATGCCGGTGCTCGGGCACGCCACCTGGCATCTGTATCGGCGGCTGGTGGTGACGCCCTAAGCCCCGGCTTTACCGCTGATCAGGCCGCCGAACGGCACCCAAACCTTGCCGTTGAACTTCTCGAACTGAAGCTGGTCAATGATCGCCCAGTCGTCGGGTGTCGTGTTCACCTCCATGCCGGGAAGCGTCATCGGAATATGGAAATGGTGGATGGCGCCGATCTGCTTCATGAGGTTCTCGCGGCTGACGTCCGCCCCGCATTGCTTGAGCACGTGGACCAGCAGCGCCGCGTCCGCGTAGCCCCAGACGTTGAAC
>JBAWFF010000394.1:0-1805 GCA_049591635.1 Acetobacteraceae bacterium | reverse complement strand
AGGGGTCGAAGCCCAATTCCATGATGCCAGGCATGGCGCTCGGCTATCCGCGCGGGCCGGAGGACCTGCTACTCGAGGGCGACGGCAGCGCGATCCGCATCGACAAGGCGTTCACCTGGGACGCCCCGCTCGCCGCGCACGGGATGATGCATACGCTGATCGCCAATGCCCATGCAGGCGACCCGTACAAGATCGACGTGCTGTTCATGTACATGGCCAACATGGCCTGGAACTCCGCGATGAACCCGGAAGAGGTCTCGCGGATGCTGACCGACAAGGAGCCGGCGACGGGGGAGTACCGCATCCCGCACGTGATCTATTCGGACGCCTTTGCCTCGGAGATGGTGGCGCACGCTGACCTGGTGCTGCCCGACACGACGTATCTCGAACGCTGGGACGCGATCTCGCTGCTCGACCGGCCGATCGGCAGCGCCGAGGGGCCGGCCGACGCCATCCGCCAGCCGATCCTGACGCCGGATCGCGACGTGCGGCCGTTCCAGGACGTGCTGCTCGACCTCGGCGCGCGGCTGGGGCTGCCGGGCTTCGTGAAGGAGGACGGCAGCGCCGCGTTCCGCGATTACGCCGACTACATCGTGAACCACCAGCGCAAGCCGGGCGTCGGTCCGCTGGCGGGATTTCGCGGAGATGGGACAGGGGCGGGGGTCGGGGCGCCCAATCCGGGCCAGCTCGACGCCTACATCGCCAACGGCTGCTTCTGGTCGCACCACCTGCCGCCCGAGCAACTCTACTACAAGCACGCCAACACGGCCTATCTGGAGCAGGCCAAGCGCATGGGGTTCACCGACTCCACGGCGCAGATCGTCCTGCAGCTCTATGCCGAGCCTTTGCAAAAGTTCCGCCTCGCCGCCGAGGGACACGGCGCGGTCCAGCCGCCCGAACGGCTGCGTGCCCGCATCCGGCGCTATTTCGACCCGCTGCCGATCTGGTACCCCCCGGTGGAGCAAGCGATGATCGAGGAGGCGGCCTATCCGCTGCACGCGATCACCCAGCGGCCGCCGGCGATGTACCATTCCTGGCACTCCCAGAATGCCTGGCTGCGCCAAATATACAGCCATAACAAGCTGTTCATGCACGCGCGCATGGGCGCCGCGCTGGGGCTCGCCGACGACGACTGGGCCTGGGTCATCAGCCGGACCGGGCGGGTCAAGGCGCAGGTCAAGCTGATGGAGGGGGTGAACCCCAACACGGTCTGGACCTGGAACGCGATCGGCAAGCGATCGGGCGCCTGGAACCTCGCCCCCGATGCGCCGGAGGCACGGCAGGGGTTCCTGCTCAACCAAGTGATCGCCACGTTCCTGCCGGAGGAGGCGGGCGCCCAGCTGCCCAACGCCGATCCGGTCACCGGGCAGGCCGCGTGGTATGATCTGCGGGTCCGGATCGAGAGAACGAACGAGACCGGGGAGACGCTGCCGCAAGCGGCGACCGTGCATCGACTGGCCGGGCTCGCGGCGCCGCCACGCATCCTGCGCTACGCCGCCGGCATCATCGCGAAGTGAAGTGAGGTGAGATGACCGCCATCCCGGCCCAGCAGCCCGGCCAGAAGAAGCTTGGGCTGGTGATCGACCTCGACACCTGCGTCGGCTGTCACGCCTGCGCGGTGAACTGCAAGGAGTGGAATACCTCCGGCCACCCTGGTCCGCTGACCGACTTCGATGCGTACCAGGAAAAGCCGCAGGGCGTCTGGCTCAACCGGGTCCACACCTACGAGGCGGGGCTGGGGGACCAGAGCCGTACCGTCCACTTCCCGCGCTCCTGCCTCCATTGCGAGGAGCCGGAGTGCGTCA
>JBAWFF010000393.1:0-5625 GCA_049591635.1 Acetobacteraceae bacterium | reverse complement strand
CCATCGTGCTGCTGCCGGCTTTGTCGCCCGATGTCGCCGCCTTCCACGCGGTGATGGCCGATCGCGAGGGCAACGTCTATGTCGGACGCCGCCACGAGCTGGCGACGATGGCGCACGCGGCGCGGCGGACCCTAGCGACGGTCGAGCGCTTCACCGATATCAACCTGCTGGAGGACGAGCGGCTGGCGGCGGGCACGATCGCGGCGACCTACATCGAGGCGGTTGCCGTCGCCGAACGTGGATGCTGGCCGCTCGCGCTGCTCGACGAGTACCCGGCCGACCCCGCGCACCTCGTGGAGTACGCGCGGATGGCGCGCGGCGACGAGGGATTCCAGGCGTATCTGGAGCGCTTCGTTCTCCCGCAGCCGGCGCGGGCGGCGGCCGAGTAGTGCCTATCCCTTGACACCGCCCATCGTCAGACCCGCCGCCATCTTGTTGCGGAACAAGTAGTAGATGACGATCGGCGGCAGCGCATAGACGATGGCGGTCGCCATCATGTAATTCCACGGCGCCTCGTCGCTATTCAGGAACTGCGCCAGCGCCACCGCCACCGTCATGCTCCTGTTCGAGGAGAGCAGGAGAAACTGGAAAAGGTAATCGTTCCAGGCGAGCAGCAACGCATAGGTACCGACGGCCACCAGGGCCGGCGCCATCAGCGGCAGGTAGATGTGCAGGTAGACCTGTACCGGCGAGGCGCCGTCGATCCGGGCAGACTCGTCGAGGTCCATCGGGATCGACTTGCCGTACTGCTGGAAGATGAAGATGGCATAGGGCGTGGCGAAGGTGACGTAGGCGGCCACCACGGACCACAGATTGTTCGAGAGCCCGTAGTTCTGCATGATCCGGTAGAACGGAATCGCCAGGAACGATGCCGGGATGACGTAGGTGAGTAGCGCCGCGTTGGTCAGCAGCCAGCCGTTGCGCAGGCGCATTCGCCCGACGGTGAAGCTGGCGAGCGAGCCGATCAGCAAGGTGAGGAACGTTGTCGCGAGACCGACGAAAAGGCTGTTGGCGTACTGGCGCCAGAAATAGGCCAGATACCAGTAGCCCTCGGTGAGGACCACGCGGAAGCTCTCCAGCGAGGGAGCGGGTGGATAGACGTTGCCGCTCATCACGTCGTCGTGCCGGTCGAGCGCGATCACGACCATGTTGTAGATCGGCAGCAGCGACCAGACGATCAGCACCAGGCTGAGCACCGCCGCCGCCGCATTACGCAGCAGGCGGCGCAACCGGTAGTTCGGATGGCGCGGGGGCGCGGCAGGGAAGACGATGTCGCTCACAGCTGCACCTCCGTCATGCGCAGCTTTCGCATCAGCAGGATGACCAACGGGATCAGCACCGGGAGCGCCGTCATCACGACGGCGACGCCGAGATGCGGCTTGGCGACGGTGAAGGCCTCGCGGATCCCGAGCGTCGCCAGGACGTCGGTGGACAAGGCGGGGCCGCCACCAGAGACGAAATAGACCGTCGTGAAGTCGCCGACGCTGAAGATGGTCGAGAGGAGCGTGCAGACGAGGTAGAGGTTGGCGAGCAAGGGGAAGGTGATGTGGACGAAGCGCCGAAAGCCGCTCGCCCCGTCGATGTCGGCTGCCTCGTAGAGCTCCCGTGGAACCGCCATCCGGCCGGCCAGGAAGATGATCGTCCAGAACGGCAGGAACTTCCAGATGTAAGCGGTGATGTTCGAGGCGAGTCCGAGCCAGCGCGAGTTGAGCCAGATCGGCCCGTCGATGCCGAACAGCGTCCACAGCAGATTGTCGAGCAGCCCCCACTGGCCGTTCAGCATCCAGTGGATGGACAGCGCGGCGGGCAGTGCCGGCGTCGCCCAAGGCAGGATGAAGATGATGAGTAGCGTCTTCACCCACCAGCCCGGGCGCATGAAGAAGCCCGATAGCAGAAAGGCGAGGAACATCTTTACGTTCACGCCGATGCCGACGTAGAGCACGGTGTTGACGACGGTCTTCGCGAAATTCGGATCGGCGAAGAGTTGGGCATAGAGCGCCGGATCGTGCCCGAGCCAAAGCCCGTAGAATACCGGATAGACGACGAAGGCGAGGAAGACCGCGACGTAGGGCAAGGTAAAGGCGATCGCCCAGGCGAGTTCCGAACCTAGCAGCGCGCCGTGCCAGGTCCGGTGGCGCAGCCGGCCGAGCGGAGCGGGCCGGGCGGCCGCTGCAGCCTGCGAACCGCCGTCCACCACGGTGCCTCAGCTCTGGGCGATTGGATAGGCGGCGAAGATCTGCTCGATCCGCTTAAACGCCTGGTCGACCGCCGCCGACGGCGTCATTCCGTCCTTCAAGACATGGGCGTGCGCCTGGCCCCAGAGTTGGTCCGCCTGGACCTGACCCCAGGCCGGATTGTAGCCGTTGAAACTCGGGATCGTCGGGCCCAACAGGCATTCGCGAACGTAGGGGGGACGGTGCGGGTCGCTGGCGTCGAGCCAGAACGGATCGGTCTTGACCAGTTCCGTGACGGCGGGCAGCCAGCGGCCCAGGCCGTTTTTCAGGTACGTATTCATGACCTGCGGTTGCAGGAGGTATTTCAGGAAGTCCTTCGCGACGTCCACATTCTTCGCGCCTTTCGGGATGAAACCGCCGCCGGCGCCGACCTGGGCCGGGATCGTCTTGCCGTCATTGCCGAGCGGCAGCCCCATCGTGACCATCTCGTGGTAGTATTGCTGCTTGTTGGCGATCACCGCGAGTTCGGTGGAGATGGTGCCGTCGAAGTCCATCACGATGGCCTTCTCGTGGAAGGCGTTGTTGTCGTCGGCGTCGTTCCAGCTAAGCGCCTCCGGCGGCACGAAGCCGCCCTTGTAGGCGTCGGTCATGTAGGTCACCGCCTTGATCGCGGCGTCCCGCACCTTCGGATCGTCGGTGTGCTGGCGTCCGTCGGGGGTAATGATCCCGACGCCGCCGTTGGCGATCAGGAACCCGGTGAAGACGTTGTTGCCGTCGTTCGGCCCGATCGTCGTCAACTGCATCCCGAAGCCGTAGACCCGACGGGTGTGCTTGCGCAGCTCGGTCTGTACCGGCTTGAAGAAATCCCAGAACCCATCCCAGGTCTTCGGCGCGTCGGCGAGTTTGAAACCCGCCTTCTCCACCAGGTCGCCCCAGATGTGGATCGGAATTCCCGCTACCTTGTAGGGCGCCAGGTAGTAGCCGCGCTTCTTGGTGGCGTTGTTGAAGAAATACGAGCACAGGAGTGCGGTCGGACTGAGCTGCGATTTCTGGGTCTCGATAACGTCGGTAACGTCCAGCAGCTTGTCGTCCCAGGCATTCTGCGGAACGATCGTCTCCGGCGCGTCGTACGAAATGAGGTCGGGGACGTCACCGCTGGTCAATGCCGAGATCGTCTTCTGGCCCTGGGCCAGGAATGGCAGGATGCTGTAATCGATCTTGTTTCCGCTCGCGCTTTCATAGTCGGCCACGAGCTTCTTGAATGCCTCATCCTCCTGCGGGATGAAGCCTTGAGTTTGCCATACCGTCGCGGTCTTCGCCGCGGCGTTGGCGATGTGGGGCCGTGCGAGCACCGCACTGGAAGCCGCACCCAGCGTCGCGCCCACAAACCGGCGCCGGCTCAGGTCACCCATGGCCGTTTCCCCTCCTAATGTCGCTCGCGGCTGCATCGGCCGCGGGCGTACCCGTTTCGGACGACACTACGGCCGCGGCTTTCGGGGAAGCAAGCGTTATCGACGTAAGGGGCTGGCGGTGGGCGCCTCGGCTTGGCGGGACGGACCGGGGCCGCTAAACCCGACCCATCTCATCGGGATGGCCTTACGTGAGCATTGAAGTCGCCCTCGAGGAACGCATGGCCGCCGCGCTGGCGCGGCTGATCCTCGACCCCGCCGCCCCGCAAGCGCGTCATATCGCGGTCGGCGCGGCGAGCCCGATCCCCGCCGCCGCGTGCTGGCTGGTCAAGAAGCTGGGTCACCCGGTCCGCTTGTCGCTGCTGCACAAGCACACCGGCAACCCGTTCACCGCCGGCACGCGTGAACTGTTCGACCTGACCGGGCAGGGCCGCATCGACCTGTTCTTTCTCGGCGGCGGGCAGATCGACGGGCAGGCCAACATCAACCTGATCGGCACCGGCGACTGGCCGGGCACCGGCGCGCGCTTCCCCGGCAGCTTCGGCTCGGCGTTCATGTACCTGATGACGCCGCGCACCATCTTGTTTCGCGAGGAACACTCCCCGCGCGTGTTCGTCCCGCGCGTCGATATCGTCTCCGCCCCTGGAATCTCCCCACCCGGCGTGTTTCGCCGCGGCACCGCGCAGGCCTTGCTGACCGGGCGCTGCGTGTTCCGTTTCGATGCCACCCGCGGGCGCTTCACCCTCGCCTCGGTCCATCCGGGCGAGACAGCCGCGAGCGTGCGCGCCGCCACCGGCTTCGACTACGACGAACCCGCGGGCGTACCGCTCACGTCCGACCCAACCACGACCGAACTAGCCCTGTTGCGTGGGACGGTATGCGACGAGATGCTCGAGACCTACCCCGCGTTCTGCCGGCGCGTTTGGGGACACGAAGCGAAGGAGCACGCCGCCTGATGGACGACGCGATGACCCCTACCTCCGCTGGCAAGGGCCTCGCCCGCTCCGCCGGCGCGCTTGCCGGACTGAAGGTGATCGACCTGACCCGCGTGCTGGGCGGCCCGTACTGCACCATGATCCTGTCCGATCACGGCGCCGAGGTCATCAAGGTCGAGCCGCCGCAGGGCGATGAGGTGCGCGAGTGGGGGCCACCCTTCGTAGGCGAGGACGCGAGCTACTTCATCGGCATCAACCGCAACAAACGCTCGCTCGCGCTCGACCTCGGCAAGAAGGAGGGCAAGGCGGTGCTGCTCCGCCTGCTCGAAGACGCGGACATCCTGGTGGAGAACTTCAAGCCGGGCTCGATGGAGAAATGGGGCCTCGGCTATGAGAAGGATCTGGCGCCGCGCTTCCCCGGCCTGATCCATTGCCGCGTCTCCGGTTTCGGCGGCGACGGGCCGCTGGGCGGCCTGCCCGGCTATGACGCCATCCTTCAATCCATGACCGGGCTGATGAGCGTGAACGGCGACGCCAGCACCGGGCCGATGCGTCTCGGCACGGCGATGGTCGACATGGGCACCGGCCTCTACTCGGCCGTCGGCATCCTGATGGCGCTGCACGAGCGCACCCGCTCCGGGCGCGGGCAGTTCCTCGACATGGCGCTGTACGACTGCGGGCTGGCGCTCCTGCACCCGCAAGCGGCCAACTACTTCTTGAGCGGCAAGCGCCCGGTCGGCACCGGCAACCCGCATCCGAACCTGGTGCCGTACGACAAGTTCCCCACCCGGACCTGCGAGATTTTCATCGCCAGCGGCAACAATCCGCAGTTCCGCAAGCTGTGCGAGATCATCGGCCGCCCGCACCTCGCCGACGATCCGCGCTTCGCCAGCAACGGCGAGCGCAACGTCAACCGTGACGCGCTGACGGCGGAGCTGAAGGCCGCGTTCGCCGATGCCGACGGCCACGCGATCGCGCTGCGCCTGATCCGCGGCGGCGTGCCAGCCGGCCCGGTGCTGTGGGTGGACGAGGCAACCGAGGCGCCGCACACGGCGCATCGCGAGATGGTGACCGAGTTGGGGGACTACAAAGGGCTCGGCACGCCGA
>JBAWFF010000392.1:0-1887 GCA_049591635.1 Acetobacteraceae bacterium | reverse complement strand
TCGTTTCCGTCTGCGGTCCCAGCATCAGGAAGGTGAAGGCCATGACGCATACACCGTTTGTTATTCTCCGCAGGATTAGGGTCGCGCCCGGCACTGTCAACGGAAGCGGGCAAAATGCGGCGCAGGAGCTTTATCACCGGCCTGGCCTCGATCACCGTCGCGGCCGCGGCGCCGGGCGCGCCGGCCGAAGCGGGATTGACCGTCATGGTCCCCGCCGAGCCGAGCGGCGAAAGCGGGACCGTGGGGCGCATCCTGCAACCTTATCTGGAACGGGCGCTCTCACGCCCGGTCATCCTCGACTTCCGCCCGGGTGCCGGCGGCATCGTCGGACTGACCGCCGGCGCGCAGGCCGCGCCCGACGGGGCGACGCTCACCTTGCTCACGCCGGCGGTGACCCTCGCACCCTGGCTCAACCAGCGCATGGACTGCTCTCCCGCCGATTTCGCCCCGGTGGGCCAGGTCAGCTTCACGCCTTCGGTGCTCGTCGTGCGCTCCGCCGGACCCGACAACGCATTGTCGGGCCTCCTCGCGCGCGGCGCCACGCCCGATGCCTTGTCAGTACCCGCGTCGTCGGATTGGAGCCCGCCGCAGGTCGCCCAAGCCCTCCTCCTCGCGCGCACCGGACTACGCGCGCGCGAAATGGCCGGACTGACCACCGAGGCCGACTGTCTCGCCTCGTTGCAAGGGGGTGATATCGATCTCGCCTTCGTCTCCCTCGACGCCGCGCTCGACCCGACGATCGCCTCTTGGACTCGCGCCTTGGCGGTCTCGGCGCCCGCGCGGGTGCCCCGGATGCCGGGCGTGCCGAGCCTGCGCGAACAAGGCTTCGATATCGCGATCGGCGCCTGGCGGGCGCTCGCGTTGCCGGCGGGGTCGCCACCCGCGCTGCTCAGGCGATACAGCGCGGTGCTCAGGACCGTGATGGCGGACCCGTCGCTGGGCGAGGAGCTGAAAGAGGCGGGGCTATCGCCGAGCTGGCTCGGCCCCGCGCAAACCGGCCGCGTCCTGCTGGGCGAGTACCACGCCGCCGGCGCGCTGTTCGCCGCCCTCGGTCTTACCGTCCGGAAGGAGATGCTGGGCTTGCGGACGAACTGACATCGAAGGGGCCGAGCGGCAGCGGCTGCTCGCCCAGCAGGTCCGCCAGGATCACCGCCCGCGCCTCGTCCAGTTCGACCCGGTTCGCCGCCATCAGGGGCGCGGTGTCGGCCAGGATCGCGTCCACGTCCTGCATCAGCTTGAGCCGCTTGTAGAGGTCCGGGCGGCACAGGCCCATGCTTTCGCCGACCAGTTCGAGGAAGTTCACGACCTCGAACGGCCAGTCGCGTTCGTGCGAGCAGAGTTCGCGATGGCAGGCGTGATAGATGCCGGCAAGCGTGTCCACGCCGGCCGCGGCGGCGGCGTCGAGCTGCGCGCGATGCACGTCGCGCTTCCAGGCTGGCAGCGTGCTCAGAGAATTGCACATCCAGCCGAGGCGGGGTTGTTCGAGATCGACGAACGCAAGCCCCGGGATCGCCTCCAGGATCGCCCGCGCGGCCTCGCTCACGCCGGGTACGCCCGGATGCTCGTGCAGTCCGACCCGCTTGGCGACCGGATGGGTCATCAACGGCCGCAACTCGTCGAGCCGGTGGCGCAGGAACAGCACGAACGGGGTGAGGTCGAGGTGGGTGTCGGTCTTTCCCGGCGCCACGATCTCGCCGAGCTGGATTTGGCAGGTCGGGCACCACGACAGCACCCGCCCTCCGGCGGCCGAGGCCAGCCGCTCGACGGTGCGGTAGGCGAGACGCCCCGACGTGGTCAGGTCGCCGGCGCGGAACTGCAACACGCCGCAGCAATGCGATGGGCCGCCCATGACGCGATAGCGCACGCCGAGCGCGTCCATGATGTCGA
>JBAWFF010000391.1:0-6812 GCA_049591635.1 Acetobacteraceae bacterium | reverse complement strand
CGGCTCCCTTCATCGCGTACTGCAGACGTTGCAGCCGGGACTTCAACGATGTGTCGTACAGCCGCGCGCCGACGCGCACGACGAGGCCGCCGAGCAAGTCGGGCTCGACCTGCTCGACGATGTTGACGTTGCCGTACCCGGCTTCGATCAGACGGGCGCGCAATTGCTGGCGCTGCACGTCGTTCAGCGGATGCGCGGAGCCGACGAAAGCGGTGACGACCCCGCGCTTGTGGGCGACCAGCGCGGCAAACGCACCGACGATCCGGCGCAGCTCGCGGAGCCGGCGGTTGGAGGCGACGACGCCGACGAAGTCGCGCACCGGCTTGCCGAAGCCCTCCCGTTCCAGCACCGCGAGGGCCGCCGCCCGCGCCTGGTGCACGTCGATCAGCGGCGATTCCAGCAAGCGGCGGAAATCGGCGCTTTCGTCGATCATCTTGCCGAGCTGCTCCATCTCCGCGACCACGGAATCAAGCGCGTGCGCATCCTCCGCATAGGCGTAGAGCGCCGTGGCGTACCGGTCTGCGAGGCCGCCGCCGGTGGCGGCGGTGGGCGAGGAGGAAGTGGTCGCGCTCACGTGCGTTCCCGATTGGAATGAACCCGCGCGAAGGCGGCGCCGGGCGCATAGCATGGGGGGTAGGGGGTGGCAACACGGCCTCGGGAGCCGCCTGCCGAAGTCCTCGCTTCTACCGGCGTCTCAATCTGTCTGGACGGCGGCCGCGCGTCTGGCATAGCCGAGCAATCCCAACCCGGCGATCAGGATCACGAGGCTTCCCGGCTCTGGGACGGATCGGCTCGGGCCGAACCCCTCGAATACCCCCGAAGCCGACACACCCGTTGCGCCCGGAGGCAGCGTGAGGGTCAAGGTCGGCGGGTCCGCGAGATCCGCGATGGCGCCATCGGCCTCGATTTCGGCGACAACGGCAATGGGAGTCACATTGTCGGCCAGGAACGAGACCGAGATCGACGCCGGAAGGCCGAGCCCGGTGGCGGCGTTGCCAAACGCGGTTTGAAAACTGGCATCGTCGGGAAATCCCGCGCCGGCCGCTCCAGCGAAGAGTGTCGCCAATCCGACACCCAGGCCGGTAAGCGTGCTGCCGGCCAGGCCCAGCGTCGCCGTGACCGTCGCGCCGCCAGCGGGCAACCCGCTAAAGGTGAACGTGTCCCATTCCGCGGCGGAGGCGAAGCTGTTGCTGGAATAGGCCGTCAGAATCCCGGACGTGAGATCGGCGCTTCCCGACATGCCGTTCGCCAGGGGAAGCACGGCGGATGTAACATCGATGCCGCCCGCCGTGTTCGTCATGGTGAAGCACCCGACCGTGGTGACCACGCTGGTGCCGAAGAGGCCGCCCAGATAGCCCGCGGTCGGGATGGCGCAGGTGGCATGGGCGGCGGAACCCGAGCCGACAAGGGCGCCGGTGGCGAGGGCGGCGGCGACGAATTTGACGGGAGGCATGCCAGTCGCTCCTGTTCGTGATTGTTGCCGCGATCTCGCGAGGCGGCACAAAGCGGCGTCGGTACTCTCCAGCAACGACATGACCATCACGTGGGAGCAAGGTCTTGTCAAGGCGGCCATGCCCCGGCGCGCGTCTGATCGTATGAAACGATGATCGCTGTTTCTACAAATCCTGTCGCAACCGCGAGATATGCCCACAAATGCTGCATCTGCGAAGGGCATTATGTCTACAAATGCTGCACCTGCGAGGGCCAGTATGAGCACAAGTCAGAGGCCGGCGCCGCCGATGTGAGCACATTTCCCGGTCGTTCGGGGTTCCGGGCGCTCCCGATTCGCGCGCGCGAGCACCGCCTCGAACAGCACCTGGCACCCTGCCTCGGCCTGCTCGGGCAGCATGTCCTCGGCTTCGTTGTGCGACAGGCCATCCTTGCACGGCGTGAACACCATCGCGGTCGGGACGTGACGCGCCACGTAGACGGCGTCGTGGGCGGCGCCGGAGACGATTTCGCGGGCCGGATAGCCGAGACGGGCGGCCGCCTGGCGCACCAGATCGACGCAGGCGGGATCGAATGGCTGAGCGGGAATGCGGAATAGGCGGCTGATCTCCAGCTTTACCCCGCAGTCGCGCGCGATAAAGCTGGCCTCGCGCGGAAACTGCGCCTCCAGGCGGTCGATCTCGGCTTCCTCGGGGTGGCGGAACTCGACCGAGAAGCGGACCTCGCCGGGGATCACGTTGCGGCTGTTGGGCGAGACGATCAGCTGCCCGACCGTGCCGCGCCCAGCCTCGCCGCGAGCGCGCATCATGCGGTCCACGAGGTCGATCACCCGGGCGGCGCACACCAGCGCGTCCTTGCGGGCGGACGGCGGCGTGGTGCCGGCGTGGCTCTCCTGGCCGGTGGCGACGGCGTCGTACCAGACCTGCGCCTGGGCGCCGGTGACGATCCCGATGAGCTTGGCCTCCCGCTCTAGGATCGGGCCTTGCTCGATATGCAACTCGAAGTAGGCGTCGGCTGGGAAAGCGGCCGCTGGCTCGGCGCCGCGATAGCCGATTCCGTCCAGGGCGGCGCCGACCGTCACCCCCTCGGTGTCGGCCAATTCGTAGGTCTTCCCGAGCGGGAACACCCCGGCCCAGACGCCTGATCCCATCAGGCTGTGGCCGAACCGGCTGCCCTCCTCGTCGGTCCAGTTCACCAGCTCGATCGGCGCCTCGGTGGTCATGCCCAGGTCCTTGAGGGTCCGCATGACCTCCAGCCCGCCGAGCACGCCGAGGGCGCCGTCGTATTTGCCCCCCGAGGGCTGGCTGTCGAGATGGCTGCCCATCAGCACCGGCTTGCGGGTCGGATCGCGGCCTTCCCGGCGGGCGAACATGTTGCCGATCGCGTCGACCCGCACCGAGAGCCCGGCATCCTCGCACAGCGCGCGGAAGCGGTCCCGCCCGCGCCGGTCCACGTCGGTAAGGGTGAGGCGGCGGACACCGCCCTTCGGAGTCGCCCCGATCTCGGCCATCGACATCAGGCTGTCCCACAGGCGGCGACCGTCGATGCGCTGGTTGGTCTGGGTGGTCATAGCGCCTCCGCTGGGGCATTTTGCCCGTCGCGCGAACGGAGCACCAGATGCCGGGACTGTCCAACCAGCGTGCCGCCGCGCTCGCGATCCTTCTCGTGCTGTCCGGCTGCAAGCTGATCGACCAGCGCACCTTTGCCCCGGCGCCGGCGGCGCCGGCCCCGCCGGCGGCTGCCCGGAGCGCCGAGACGCGTACCGCGCTGATGACGATCGCGCCCGGAACGAAGCTCGCGACCTACCAGGCGCTCTTGCGGACGGCGGTGCGCGATGCCCAGTCCCGCGATCCGGCGGTCAGTTTCGACGTGATCAGCGTGGTGCCCGCCAGTGGCACCCTCGCCGAGCAGGTCAAGGCCGCCGAGGCGGATCGCGCCAGTGCGATGGACGTGGCGCAGGCGCTGCTTACGGCCGGCGTGGCGGAGGATCGTGTCGCTCTGGGCGCCCGGGTCGACCCGAGCGCGCACGGTCCCGACGTCCGGGTCTACGTGCGATAGGCTCGGCCGTCAGCCCCGGCCGCGCCGCGGGCTGTGGGGGGCCTCCTGGTCCTCCCCCTGATGCGCCGTTTCGGTCGCGTGCCGGTCCGAAGTCGGTGTGCCGGTGGGCTTGGCGTCGGCATCTCGATCACGCGATGGACGCTTCGCCGGCCTGCCAGCCCCGGTGATCCCGGAGCGGGATGGCGGGTCGCTTGCCGGGAAGCTGTCCTTCGATGCGCGATCCACCCCGTCCTCCCCACTCTGGCCTGACCTCATGCTCTGACCTCCTTGCCACTTGAGTGCAACGCCGTGCCGGCAGGACAGTTCATCCGACGAAACTATGCCAAGGGGTCATCACATGAGTACAACGGTCGTCGTCACCGGCGCCTCCGCCGGCAATGGACGAGCCATCGCGCGCGCCTTCGCCGACGCCGGCTGCGATGTCGGGCTGCTGGCGCGCGACGCGGGCCGGCTGGCGGTCGCGGCGAGCGAAGTCGAGGCGCGTGGTCAGCGTGGCCTCGCGGTTCCGACCGATGTCGCCGACCCCGAGGCGCTGGAGCGGGCCGCCGACGAGATCGAGCGCGTCTTGGGGCCGATCGACGTCTGGGTGAACGACGCGATGGCGACGATTTTCGCCCCGGTCCACGAGATCACCCCCGCCGAGTTCCGCCGCGCCACCGAGGTCACCTATCTCGGCACCGTTCACGGGACGATGGCCGCGCTGCGGCGGATGCGACAGCGGGGCAAGGGCAGCATCGTGCAAGTCGGCTCGGCGCTTGCCTATCGGGCCATCCCCCTCCAAGCCGCCTATTGCGGCGCCAAGTTCGCCATACGCGGCTTCACCGACAGCCTGCGGACGGAGCTGCTGCACGACGGCATCCCGATCAATCTCTGCATGGTGCAATTGCCGGCGGTGAATACGCCGCAGTTCGACTGGGCGCTGAACAAGATGGCGCGCAAGGCAATGCCGGTGCCGCCGATCTACCAGCCCGAGATTGTCGGTCGCGCCGTGGTGTTCGCCGCCTTCCACCCGCGCCGCGAGATCTGGCTCGGCCTCCCGACCTGGAAGGCCATCCTGGCCAACAAGATCGCCCCCGCCATGCTGGATCGAATGCTCGCCCGCACCGGCTTCTCCAGCCAGCAGCGCGAGGAGCCGGTGGAACCCAACCCGCCGTCCAACCTGTTCGAGACCGTTCCGGGGCGGCAGGGCGCGCATGGCAGCTTCGACCGCCTGGCTGCCCATTCGGCGGGCACGCTTTGGGCGACGGAGAACCGCGGCGCGCTCACCGTGGCGATCGCCCTGGGCGTGCTGTGCCTGGGGGCGGCCTGCGGGCGGCGACGCTAGCGATGCAGCGCGTGCTCCAACTGCGCCTTGCTCATCGCCGACCGGCCAGGGACGCCTCGCCGCTTGGCCTCGGCATACAGCGCCTTGCGCGTGCTCTCATTGCTTGATGTCCGCTTGGCGCGCCCCTCGCCCTCGGTCGCCGCCTGGGCGGCCTGCCCGGCGCGTTCTTGGCGCTTTGTCTTGCGAAGCCGTGCCCGGTTCTCGGCGGCCGATTGCTGGTTCGATGCCCCGGCCTCCGAGAGTGCGATGGCGATAGCCTGCTTGCGGCTCCGCACCTTGCCGCTTTTCCCGCGCGGCAACTCACCGTGCTTGAACTCGTGCATCACCCGTTCGACCGTCCCGCGCTGGGCCGGCGTCTCCTGTTTCGCCATGCTGTCCTCCTGGGACGATCACGTGGAACGCGTTTAGCCGGCACGCAATCGAAGCGGTTCCGAGCAATTTTCCGTGCGTGCCGAAGCGCCGCTCCGTAGGAAACGTCTGGCGCTTTCTCGCGTTAGTCGGGCGCGATCACCGACAGGATGCGAAGGGGCGCACGGCATGGCTCAGACCGTCAGCGAATATTTCTGGCAGCGGCTGCACGAATGGGGCGTGCGCCGGGTCTTCGGCTACCCCGGCGACGGCATCAACGCCCTGGTCGGCGCGCTGGCGGGCACCATCGACAAGTTTGACTACGTCCAGGTCCGCCACGAGGAGATGGCGGCCTTCATGGCCTCCGCCCACGCCAAGTTCACGGGAGAGCTTGGCGTCTGCATGGCGACTTCCGGCCCCGGCGCGATCCACCTGCTGAACGGGCTCTACGACGCCCGGCTCGATCATCAGCCGGTGCTGGCGATCGTCGGCCAGGTGGCCCGCTTCTCGATGGGCGGGTACTTCCAGCAGGAGGTCGATCTCGCCTCGATGTTCAGCGATGTGGCGGGCGCCTTCGTCCAGCAGGCGCAATCGCCGCAAATCCGCCATCTGGTCGACCGGGCCGTCCGGATCGCCCTGTCCGAACGCCGCGTGACCTGCATCATCCTGCCGAAGGACGTGCAGGAGATGGCTTACGAGGAGCCGCCGCACGCCCAGCACGGCGCGATCCACACCGGCATCGCCGCGCCGCTCCCGCGCTCGGCGCCGCCGGAGGCCGAGCTTCGCCGCGCCGCCGACGTGCTCAACGCCGGCAAGAAGGTCGCGATCCTGGTCGGCGCCGGCGCGCTCCATTGCACCGATGAAGTCATCGGGGCCGCCGAGAAGCTCGGGGCCGGAGCCGCCAAGGCGCTGTTGGGAAAGGCCGTCCTGCCCGACGACCTGCCGTTCGTCACCGGCTCCATCGGCCTGCTCGGCACCAAGCCGAGTTGGGACATGATGCAAGGGTGCGACACGCTGTTCATGATCGGCTCCGGCTTCCCGTACTCGGAGTTCCTGCCGAAGGACGGCGCGGCGCGCGGCGTGCAGATCGACATCGACCCGGCGATGCTGAGCGTGCGCTACCCGATGGAGGTCTGCCTGCTGGGCGATTCGAAAGCCACCTTGCGCGCCCTGCTGCCGATGCTTCAGCACAAGACCGACCGCTCCTGGCGCCAGAAGATCGAGAAGGACATCGACGCGTGGTGGGAGGTCCTGAAGGCCCGCGCCATGACCTCGGCGGATCCCATCAATCCGCAGCGGATCTTCCATGAGTTCTCGCCGAAAATCCCCGAGCGGGCGATCCTCGCCAGTGATTCCGGCTCCGGCGCCAACTGGTATGCGCGCGATCTCAAGATGAGGCGCGGGATGATGGGCTCGCTGTCGGGCGGCCTCGCCAGCATGGGCGCCGGTGTTCCCTATGCGATCGCGGCGAAGTTCGCCTATCCCGAGCGGCCGGTGATCGGAGTAGTCGGCGACGGCGCCATGCAGATGAACGGCATGGCCGAGATGATCACCGTCGCCAAATACTGGAAGCGGTGGAGCAACCCGCGTTTCGTCATCATGGTGATGAACAATCGCGACCTGAACCAGGTGA
>JBAWFF010000390.1:0-4016 GCA_049591635.1 Acetobacteraceae bacterium | reverse complement strand
GCACCACGGTGCGCGCGGAAGGCGGCTCCGGCGGCGCTCCCCGAAAATTTCTCCCAGGCGAGCGGCGCGAGCAGTGTCGCCGCCGCCAACGCGCCGCCGGCCCGGCCGGTGAGCACCAGCATGAGCGCCAAGCTGAGGCCGGCGAGCGCGACAATCCAGACGAAGAACAGCTTGATGCTGCCGATCGAGGCACGCTCGAACGCCCGAAGCCCACCCAGGAAGGCGAGCAGAGCCAAGCCGCCGATGGCGAGGAAGAGCATATTGGTCCGCCGGGTTCAGCAAACATTAAGATAGGCGCTGAACAGGTGCGCCTCAATCGTCGTTGGCGACACTGGCCTGCCACGTCGGCCGGTCGCTCGGGCATTCGGTCGCGATCACGAGCACGTGGCTGGCCCCGGTCAGCCCCAGCGCATCGGCGTGGCGCGGCAAGGCGTGCAGCAGGCCGGCGAGCCCGGCGGCGCCTGATTCTCCCACCTCCAGCGACGGATCGCCTGATTCAGGCCGCGCCAGCGCACGGACGGCGGCGCGGGCGGCCGCATCTGGTACCGCCATGAAAGCCGAGCTGTACGCGGCGAGGATCGGCCACGCCAACGGGGACGGCTCGCCGCATTCCAGCATCGCCATCACCGTGTCGCCCGGCGGGATTCGCGCGAGGCGGCCCTGACGGGCGCTTTCGAGGCAGCAGGCGGCGGAATCGGGCTCGACGACGATGAACTGCGTCCCGTCGTCCCGTCGCGCCGTCCAGTGGCCCATGAAGGCGCTGGCCAGACCGCCGACACCGGCTTGCAGGAACACATGCGTCACCGCACCTGGCGCCAACGCGTCGAGCACCTCATGGACGAGCACGGTGTAGCCCTGCATCACCAGCGCGCACGCGCGTGTCTCGCCTGCCGGCGCGGTGTCGGCGACCAGCATCCAGCCGTTCGCCTCCGCGTCCCGCGCCGCCGTCGCCACGGCATCGTCATAGCCGCCGGCCACACGCACGACACGGGCGCCGAACATGGCGATGCGCGCCGCCCGCTCGGCGCTGACGATCGCCGGCAGATAGACGACGCTGGCGCCCCCGAACAAGCGGGCGCCGGCCGCCACCGCGCGGCCGTGATTGCCGTCCGACGCGCAGCACGCGGTCAGATCGCCTGCGACAGACTTGACGCGAGGCGACACGTAATCGGCGGGTGCCAGCGGCCCGAGAGTGCGCTCGGCGTGCTCGGCGAACAGCGTTGCCACTGCGTAGACGCCGCCCAGCGCCTTGAAGCTCCCGAGGCCGAGACGGGCGGTTTCGTCCTTGACCATCAGCGCGCCGATGCCGAGCCGCGCGGCGAGACCGGGAAGGCGGTGCAACGGGGTCGGATGATAGGGCGGACAGGCGGCGAGGAGGCGCAGCGGCTCGCGCTCGGCGCCGGCGCCGATGAACGGCGGCGCGCTGAACGAACCGGCCGGGGAATTGGCGACGAACGTCACGACAGGCCCGCCTACGTGGTCAGAGGAGAGCCCCAACGGTCGGCGAACGCGACCTCGCTGAGCGGCTTGCGGGTCACCGGACCGAATTTGCCCAACGGCCAGCCGATCGGCATCAGCGCGCAGGGAAACATGTCGTCAGGAATGCCCAGCACCTCTTTCAACTCGGCCTCATAATAGAGGTGGTTCGTGGTGATCAGGGTCGCGAGGCCAAGCGCGCGGCAGGCGAGGATGATATTCTGCACGGCGGGATAGATGCTGGCGCCGCGGATCAGCTGCTGGTAATCGCGCAATGCGTCATAGCGCGCCCGGATTTCGACCGGCAAAAGCTCCGCCGCCGGCACCGTATTGGACTTGACGCAGGGCACGAGCAGCACCGGCGCCTCGCCCATGTGGTCCCAAAGATGCGACCCGGTCGCCATGAACGCCCGGTACTGCTCCTCGGTCAGATGCGCCGGCCGCCCCCGCGCGGCATAGATCACCTCCGAGATGTCGGACGCCCGCCGGTAGATCGCGCCGAGCTTGCGGCGCTGCTCGGCATCGCGCACCACGACGAAGGCCCAATTTTGCGCGTTGCCGGCCGATCCCGCACGCGTGCCCGCCTCCAGGATATGGGCGATCAGCGCGTCGGGAACCGGGTCCGGCTTCAGTCGGCGCAGTGCGCGCGCCGTGTACATGGCCTCGAACAGACTGATCTCGGTCATCGCCACCTTCCTCGCAGGATCACCGAGGCCCATCAAGCGCATCGCGGGCCACCCCGTCCAGCGCCTCGCGCGCGGCGAAGGCGCTGAGGTTGACGACGCCCCGCGCGGTTACGCTCGGGCTCAGCACGTGGATCGGCTTGCTCATGCCGAGCAGCATCGGTCCGACCGAGAGGCCGTCGGCGGCGGCCTTTAGCAGCGTGTAGGCGATGTTCGCCGCGTCCAACGTCGGCATGACCAGCAAATTGGCCGCCCCGGTCAGGCGGCGGTCGGTGATCGCGATCAGACGCGCTTGCGCCGGAACGCCAGGCCGAGGCCGAGCAGGCCGGTCCCGAGCAGTGTCAGGGAAGCGGGCTCAGGCATGGTAAGCCCCTCGCCGAACGCGAACGCATAAACGTTTTGTACGAACGTGAGGGGATATGGCGCCTGAACCAGGAAAGCGCCCGAGACGTTCATCTGCTCGGTGAGGACGTCCGCCGGGCTGAGCAATCCAGCCGATTCCAGATCTTCAATGCTGCGGGGCGGCGTGCCCGGGCTCACCGGGGCGGCCGTATCCGGCCCGAACACCGCGGTCGCGGTGGCGGGATCCAGCAACAGCAACGCGACCTCGTCGAAGCCGCTGCCGGCCAGCGTCGCGGTGCCGGTAAAGCTCGCTATTCCGGTGACGAAGAGCATCAAGGGGTTTCCGGTGACATCAGCTTCGGCGAAGGCCGCCACCGGCGGCCCGAAGCCACCACCCCCGCCCGCCACGCCGGCCCCGGCCCCACCAGCGGCAGCAAGGTTCAGGTCGATCGGGGTCGCGCTGGCACTGGCGCGCCCGAACGCCGCGCCCGGGCAGTTCGCGGCAACCGCCGTCGCGCCGATCAACCGCCGCCAGCTTATCGCGGCAGCACCGGTCGTCCCGCTGCACGTTGCCGCGGAACTGCTCCCGACTGCGTTATAAGACCATGCCCAGGAGGCCTGCGCGCCCTGTGGGGCGAGCGCCACTCCTGCGGCTGCCAGAGCGGGGGCGACGGCCAGAAAGCAAGAATGCCAAGTGTTCGTCATTTCCTCCTCCTATCGTTCACTCGGGGAGGGGATCATCGGTGAATCTGAGAGCGACCTCCACCGAGTTAGCGCAACATCAGAAGTTTCGTCTCAAATAGCAAGTAATGTTTTTTGGACATCGGCTCACCGGAGGCCGCCTGATCCCGATCCGCCGTCCAGCGCCTCCCGGGCAGCGAACGCGCTGAGGTTGACGATCCCTCGCGCGGTGACGCTCGGGCTCAGCACGTGGATCGGCTGGCTCATGCCGAGCAGGATCGGTCCGACCGAGAGGCCATCGGCGGCTGACTTCAGCAGGGTGTAGGCGATGTTCGCCGCGTCGAGCGTCGGCATCACCAGCAGATTGGCCGCCCCGGTCAGGCGGCTGTCGGTGATCGCACGGTCGCGGATCGCGGCACTCAGCGCGTTCTCCGCGTTCATCTCGCCGTCCACCTCGAGGTCCGGCGCTCGCTCGTGCAGCAGCGCCAGCGCGGCGCGCATCTTGCGCGGGCTGGCCGCATCGCTCGCCCCGAAATTGGAGTGCGACAGCAACGCGACCTTCGGCGTAATGCCGAACGCGGCGACGGCACGCGCGGCGAGACACGTCATCTCGACGATCTGCTCGGGTGTCGGGTCGAGCACCATCTGGGTGTCGCAGAGAAACAGCGTCCCGGTCTGCAAGATCAGGCACTCGAGTCCATAGACCCGACTCGCGTCGGCGCAGCGTGGGATGATCGGCAGGATGTATTGGATCTGCCGCCACCAATTGGCGACGCCGCCGCAGATCGCCGCATCGGCGTGCCCGGTCCGCAGCAGCATCGCGGCGGCGACCGC
>JBAWFF010000389.1:0-5513 GCA_049591635.1 Acetobacteraceae bacterium | reverse complement strand
TATTGCGACTCCCACCCTGGACTGGTCTGGGCCTACGACTACGACATTGACACCGGCGCGATCGGGAATCGGCGCGTGTTCGTCGATTTCACCGGCCGCGCGGGCCGGCCCGACGGTTGCACGGTCGATTCCGAAGGCGGCCTGTGGGTCGCCGAGGTGGACGCCGGCCGGGTGGTGCGCTTCGACCCGTCCGGGCGCGAGATGTTGGCGGTGCCTCTGCCGGTCTCCCAGCCCACGAGTGTAATGTTCGGCGGCTCCGATCTGCGGACGCTGTTCGTGACGAGTATGCGATACGGCCTCTCCGTCGAGCGACTGGCGCGCGAACCACAGGCCGGCTGCGTGTTCGCGGTGGACGCGGGCGTGGCCGGCCTGCCCCCGATGCATTTCGCCGGCTGAGGTGCATCCGCGCCTCAGCGCGGCGGAAATAGCGTGTGCAAGCGGCTCTTTTGCACCTTGCCGGTAACCGTGAGTGGCAGGTCCGTCGTGGCGACGAGGATCAGCCGGCGCGGCACCTTGTAGGCCGCGAGCTGTTGGCGGCAATGCGCGAGCAGCTCGGCCTCCGACGCCGCGCGGCCCGGCTTCAGCACCACGACCGCGGCGACGATCTCGTCACGTACGGCGTCGGGAAGCCCGACGACATGCGCCTGCTCCACCGCCTCGTGGCGCATCATGATGTCCTCGATCTCCGCCGGGGCGACGTTGATCCCACCGGTCTTGAGCATCTCCTTGATGCGGCCGCGGAAGGTCAGATGCCCGTCCGCGTCGAGCTGGCATAGATCGCCGGTCAGGAAGAAGCCGTCGGCGTCGAAGGCAGCGGCCGTGCGCTCGGGGTCTTTGTAGTAGCCCAGCGTGACGTAACCCTTGACGCGCAGTTCGCCAGTGGTACCGGCCGGCAACGCGGCGGCGGTCTCGGGATCGACGACGCGGAACGAGTTGCCCGGCAGCGCGCGCCCGGCCGTCGCAGCGCGCAGCGCGTCGGGCTCGCGCCAGTCGGTGACGGCGCAATTGCCATAGGTCTCGGTGAGGCCGTAGATCTGGCAAACCATCGGCAGCAGGTCGCGCATGACGCGGCGCATCTGTTCGGACGTGCCGATGGTCGCGCCCTTGCGCAGGGATTTCAGGTCGCGGCGCGCGAAATCCGGATGCTCGAGCAGCGCGTGGATCATGTTCGGCGTGCCGTAGAGCACGGTGCAGCGTTGCGATTCCAGGATACGCAGCGCCTCGCCGGGATCGAAGGATTCCTGCAACACGACGCAGGCGCCGTGCGTGAACGCGGCGAACAGCGCGTTCGCGCAACCGAGGCCCCAAAACAAGGAGACCGCCAGCCAGACCCGGTCGTCCTCGTCGAGGCCGAGACGCTCGCCGATGCCCCAGAGGTTCTCCACGAGCCCAAGGTGGAGGAGCATGACGCCCTTGGGGCGCGCGGTGGAGCCGGAGGTGTAGAGCAGATAGGCCACGTCGTCCGGTTGCACCGCGGCACCGCGGGCGCGGACCTCGTCGAACGATACCCGGTTGCCGGCGGCGGCGAGGGCTTCGAACGGCATCGTATCGGATCGCGAGCCTTCGCCAACCACGATGACGTGGCGGAGGAGCGGCAGTGTCGCCGACCAGGGCCGCAGCTCGTCGAGCTGGGCCAGGAAATCAGACTTGAGGAACCGGTCGGCGGTGACCAGCACGCTCGTGTCGGAATGGGCGAGGAGGTATTCGAGCTCGCGAGTGCTCGACCACGTATTGATCCCCACCATCACCGCGCCGATCGTCGTGATGGCGCAATTCATCAGCACCCATTCGGCGCGGTTGCCCATCAGGATCGCGACCTTGTCGCCCGCCTGGACCCCGAGTCCCACGAGGCCGCGCGCCAGATCACGCACGCGCTCGCGCAGCGTGCGGAAGGTGTAGGACTGGCGGGCGTCGATAAGCGCGTCCCTGTCGGGGAACCTCGCGGCGAGTTCGTCGAGAAGGGCGGGGATGGTACGCCCGGCGGGCATCTTCATCTCAGGCTACCGATAGCGGCCTGAAGCGCGGCAGCGTCACCTCGGCCGTGACCGCGTCGAACACGGCTTCGACCCGCAGGCCGATCCGCGGCCCGCCAAACGGAACGTCGATCAGGTTCGCGGTCAGTCGCGGCCCTTCGTCGAGTTCCACCTGGATCACGTTGTACGGAATGTCGGCGGCGAACGCCGGGAACCACGCCTTGTGGACCACGGTGAAGGTGGAAATCCGTCCGCGCCCGCTTGCTTCGCGCCACACGAGGCCGTCGGAGAAACAAAACGGGCAAACCGGCCCCGCCGGCCAATGCGCCCGCCCGCAAACGGCGCAGAACGGCAACCGCAGCTTGCCCTCGCGCGCGCCGGCCCAAAAGGATGCCGTGTCGGGTCCGATGCGCGGCAGCGGCTTTTTCTTTTCGCTCATCGTCTCAGTTCCGCAGGATCACGGAGTCGCCCCAAGCGGTGCCCCATTGCAGGCAGGAGGCGCCGGGGATCTGCGAGGCACCGGCGGTGCCGCGAAGCTGGCGCACCATCTCGGCGATCGAGTTCCAGCCGCCGACATGCGCCTCCGACAACAAGCCGCCCGACGTGTTCACCGGCAGGGCGCCGCCAATTTCGATCGCGCCGTCCTGTACGAAGGACGCCGCCTCGCCCGGGCCGCAGAAGCCGAACCGCTCCAGCGTGAACAGCACCAGCGGGGAAAAGGCGTCGTAGGTGTAGAGGCCCTGCACGTCGGCGCGTTCGACGCCGGCGCTTCGGTATATCTCGAGGTCCTTTTCGCGCGCCACCATACGCCCGAAGGTCTGTTGGTTCAGGCCCATTCCGCGCGGCGCGAAGATGAATTCCTCGCGCCCGGAGCGGATGCCCTGCATCCCGGCGATCCGCACCGGGCGTGGTGCCAGATCACGCGCGCGCTCGGCCGAGGCGACCAGTGCCACAACCGCGCCGTCCGTCATCAGGCAGCAATCGAGCAAATGCAGCGGGTCCACGACCATCCGGGACGATTGGTGGTCCTCCAGCGTCATCGGATCGCGCATCAATGCCGCCGGATTGAGCTGGGCGTGCTTGCGCATCGCCATCGGCACCGCGGCGAGCTGGCGCGACGTCGCGCCATGCACGTGCATATAGCGTTGCATCGCGAGCGCGGCCCCGCTCGCCGGCGCCGTCAGGCCGTACGGAGGGGACTCCCCGTGCGTCCCGCCCTCCTCTCGGCCGCCCTCGGCATCATCGTCACCGCCGAGCACCGCGGCCGCGCGGGTGAAGCTGACCGCGGTGACGCAAGCCACGACGCCGGCGAGCCCCGCCTCGACCGCGAGCGCGGCGTGTTGCAGCGCATGGGTGACGAAACGGCCGTGCAGCCAGGACTGGTTTACGTAGCGGATATCGAGCCCGAACGCCTCGGCGACCCGGTCGTAGTCGAGTCCGAGCGGCGAGCCGAGATGGATCGATAGGCCGTCCACGTCGTCACGGCTCAGCCCGGAATCGGCGAGCGCCGCCTTGAACGCGACGGAACCCAAGGCAAGCTGGCTCTCGGGGAGCCGGCGCCCGAACCGGCTCGCGCCGATGCCGACGATGCAGGCGTGACCAGCCGCGCTACGCATCGGCGTCCCATGCGCCGGGTGCGTGCCTTGCTGCCATCAGCGATGATCTCCCGACGTTCATACCCGGAGGGTGCTCGCCTCCAAGCCGGCAGGTTACTATCATGCGCCGGTGCGCGAAGCGATCCGGACTCGGAGACAGCATCAATGGCGTTAGGGACGATTCCCGCCGTCTTCATGCGTGGCGGAACCAGCAAGGCCATCATGTTCGACGGGCGCGTACTCCCGGCGGACAGGGGGCGATGGGACCTGCTGTTCACCTCGCTCATGGGCAGCCCCGACCCGTATGGACGCCAGCTCGACGGCATGGGCGGTGGGATCTCCTCGCTTTCCAAGGTGTGCGTGATCACGCCCTCCTCACGCGACGATGCTGATGTGGACTACACGTTCGCCCAGGTACAGGTCCGCGAGGCCAGCGTCGACTATCGGGGCAATTGCGGGAACATGTCCTCCGCGGTGGGTCCCTTCGCGGTGGACCAGGGCCTCGTCCGCGCCGAGGGCGACACGGCCTTGGTGCGGATATTCAATACCAACACCGCCAAGTTGATCCACGCCACCTTCCCCCTCCGCGATGGTCGCGCGGATTATCGCGGCGAGCTGGCGATCCCCGGGGTGAGCGGCACCGGAGCGCCGATCCGGCTCGAGTTCGTGTCTCCCGGCGGGGCGAGCACGGGAAAGCTCCTCCCGACCGGCAATCCGACGGATCGGCTCGACATTCCAGGCTTGGGACCAATCGAGGCGTCGATGGTGGACGCCGCGAATGCGTGCGTCTTCGTACGCGCGGGCGATGTCGGGCTCACCGGGCGTGAATTGCCCGAGGAGTTGGAGGCGCGTCCGGACATCCTCCGCCGTCTGGCCGAGATCCGGCTGCGGGCATCGCTGGCGATGGGCATCGCGAAGACGGAGGAGGAGGCGCGCGCCATTCGCGTCGTCCCCTTCGTCGGCTTCGTCAGCGCGCCCGCCGAGGCTCCAACCCTCACCGGCGAATTGATCAGGGGCGACGAGATCGACTTCGCCGCGCGGGTCATTTCCAACGGCCAGCCGCACCGGGCGCTGCCGCTGACCATTTCGCTCTGCGCCGCCGTTGCCGCCCGCATCGAGGGAACCGTCGTCGCCGCTGTTCTGCCGCCCGGAACGTCACGAGAGGGGCGGCTGCGCCTCGGCATGCCGTCGGGAATCCTCACCGTGGAGGCGGCGGTGGCGCGGACGGCGGATGGCACGTGGGAGGCGAGAAGCGGATCATTCTACCGCACCGCCCGCCCCCTCTTCAGCGGCGAGGTGCATGTCCCGGCGATGTAGCCGCCTCTTCCGGGATATGTCTGTATATACGACGGAGGAGATTGGATGGACGCTATCCCTGGCCATACCGCCACGTCGCCGGCGAGACAGCTCGCATCGTTCGCCGCTTGCCTCACCTTGGATGAAATCCCCGCCGAGGTCCTGGAGCGGGCCAAGCTCCTGATCCTCGATGCGCTGGGAGTCGCGCTGGCGTCGAGCGTCCAGGAGTTCGCGGCGAAGACGATGGCCGGCGTTCTGTCGTTGGGAGGTTCCGGCCCTTGCAGCGTCATCGGCCGTTGGGAGCGTCTCCCGGTTCGCGACGCGGCACTGGCCAATGGCGTTCTGATCCACGGGCTCGATTTCGACGACACCCATCTCGTCAGCATCGTTCACCCGACGGCTGCCTGCCTGCCGTGCGCGCTGTCGCTCGGTGAGCACCTGGACCTGGACGGACGAGCCCTGCTCACCGCCTATGTCGCCGGAATGGAGACGGCGATCCGGATCGGCGCGGCGGTGGCCGGAGGCTTTCATCACGCCGGTTTCCACGCGACCGGCATCGTGGCGCATTTCAGCTCCTGCCTCGTCGCCGGGAAACTTCTTGGACTGGACATCGACAAGCTGATCGCGGCTCAGGGAATTTCCGCGAGCA
>JBAWFF010000388.1:0-21168 GCA_049591635.1 Acetobacteraceae bacterium | reverse complement strand
GCCACCAGCGCGTCGCGCCGCGTCAATCCCGAGAGCCGCGCGCGCGGCGTTGGTTGGAAATCGTCTTCCCGATCGGTCACGGCGGTCCCCTTATTTCTTTCTCTGGCGCCTCGCCGGCGCGGGCCGGAGGATAGGGACATGATTAGCCGATGAACAAGAGCGGCCGGGACCCAGCGCGTTTGCCTCTCGCCGCCGCCGTCGCTATAGGGAGCCCGCTGGTCCCGGATAGCTCAGTTGGTAGAGCAAGCGGCTGTTAACCGCTGGGTCGCAGGTTCGAGTCCTGCTCCGGGAGCCAAGTCCGTTTTTCGGAATCCGAGATGAACAGCCAGGAATCGGTGCTCCTCGGACTGATCGGCGCGGGGATCCAGGCGTCGCTGACGCCTTCCCTGCACGAGCGCGAGGGCGCGGAGCAGGGCCTTCGCACCATCTACAAGCTTATCGACCTGCAACAACTCGGCCTTGGAGCCGAGGCGCTGCCCGACCTCCTGCTTGCCGCCGAACGGACGGGATTTCAGGGCCTCAACATCACCTTTCCCTGCAAGCAGTCCGTCATCCCCTTGCTGCATGAGTTGTCCGACGACGCGAAGGCGCTTGGCGCGGTGAACACGGTGGTGCTGCGCGACGGCAAACGGGTCGGCCATAACACGGATCTGTCCGGTTACTCGGAAAACTTTCGCCGCGGCCTCGCCGATGCGAAGCGCGATAGAGTGGTGCTGCTGGGCGCCGGCGGCGCCGGCTCGGCGGTGGCGCACGCCGCGATGCAGCTCGGCGTCGCTCGGCTGACGATATTCGACACTGACCAGGCGAAGGCCCGCCAGGTCGCCGCCGACCTCACCACCCGATTCGGCGCGGGTCGCGCGGTCGCCGGAACCGACCTCCCCGCCGCGATCGCCGAGGCGGAGGGAGTGATCAACGCGACGCCAGTCGGCATGGCGAAGTTTCCGGGAAGTCCGCTTCCCCCAGTGCTTCTTCGGCCCGATTTGTGGGTCTCCGAGATCATCTATTTCCCTATGGAAACGGAATTGCTCGCGCGTTCCCGCGCTCTTGGTTGCCGTACGCTCGACGGTGGAGGAATGGCGGTGTTCCAGGCGGTCCATGCCTTCCGACTGTTCACCGGGTTGGAGCCGAGCGTCGAGCGTATGCTCGCGCATTTCGCGGCATTGCGCGGCATCGCCGTCAGCCCGAAAGATACGCCGTGAGCGGCCTCTTCAGTTTGGATGGAAGGCACGTCCTGGTAACCGGCGCATCCAGCGGGCTCGGCCGGCACTTCGCGCGCCGTCTCGCCGAAGCCGGCGCGCGCGTGACGCTCGCGGCACGGCGCGAGCAGGCGCTCGCCGCGAACGTCGCGGCCATCCGCGCCGACGATGGCCAGGCGGCCTATGTCGTCATGGACGTGACCGACGCCGACAGCATCGAGCGCGCACTGGACCGGGCGGAGGAAGCCTTCGGTCCCGTCGCCGCGCTCATCAACAATGCGGGTGTGACCGAGACACGCGCCGCGCTCGAGATCGACGAGAGCGGCTGGTCGCACGTCGTCGATACCAACCTCAAGGGCGCCTGGCTGACGGCGCAGCGCACGGCGCGCCGCATGATCCGCCATCAGGTCGCGGGCAGTGTGGTCAACATCGCCTCCATCCTCGGCATTCGCGTCGCCGGCGGCGTCGCGGCCTACGCGATCTCCAAGGCGGGCGTGATCCAGATGACCAAGGTGCTGGCGCTCGAATGGGCCCGCCACGGGATACGCGTCAACGCGATCGCGCCGGGCTATATCGAGACCGAGATCAACGCCGATTTCTTCGCCAGCGCGCCGGGGCAGGCCCTCGTCAAACGCATTCCGCAGCGCCGTCTCGGGGAAGCCAAGGAGCTCGATGGGGCGTTGCTGTTGCTCGCCTCCGACGCCGGTTCCTACATGACCGGCAGCGTGATCGCGGTGGATGGCGGCCATCTCGTCTCCGGTCTCTGAGCGGATTTTTCGGGACCATGAAAGCATGAGTCCAACGCACATCGCCTCCGTCCCGCATCGCCCGCTCCGTTCGATCGCCACCGTCTGCCTGAGTGGAGGCCTCGGCGAGAAGCTGGACGCGGCGGCACGCATCGGCTTCGACGGCGTGGAGATCTTCGAGAATGATCTGCTGACCTTCGATGGCTCGCCGACCGACGTGCGGCGGATCTGCGAGGACCTCGGTCTCGCGATCACCTTGTTCCAGCCGTTCCGCGACTTCGAGGCGATGGCGGAGCCCGCGCGCGCCCGCAACCTCGATCGCGCCGAGCGCAAGTTCGACGTCATGGAGCAGCTCGGCGCGGAGCTTGTCCTGGTCTGCAGCAACACGCTGCCGGCCTCTCTCGGCGACGATGGCCGTGCCGCGGCCGATCTCGCCGAAATGGCCGAACGCGCCGCGCGGCGCGGGCTACGCGTGGGCTACGAGGCGCTGGCCTGGGGTCGGCACGTGACCACCTGGGGTCACGCTTGGCGCATCGTGCAGCGTGCGGCGCATCCGGCACTCGGGCTGATCGTGGACAGTTTCCACACTCTGGCGATCGGCGATGATCCGTCGGGGATCGCCGGCGTACCCGCGGAGAAGCTGTTCTTCGTGCAGCTCGCCGATGCGCCCAGACTGAGCATGGACACGTTGGGCTGGAGCCGCCATCACCGCAACTTCCCCGGCCAGGGCGCGCTCGACGTCGCGGGATTTCTGCGCGCGGTGCACGCCTCGGGGTACGCGGGGCCGCTATCGCTTGAAGTGTTCAACGACGAATTCCGCGCCGCGCCCGCGCGGCTAACGGCGCGTGATGCGCTTCGCTCGCTCGCGCTCATCGAAGCGGAGGCCGGCATCACCTCGCTTCCCCCGCCGCCTCGCGTCCACGGGTTCGAGTTCCTGGAGTTCGCGGTCGACGAGGAGACCTCGACGCAACTCGCCGCATTTCTCTCCGAGCTCGGCTTCCGCCATGCCGGCACCCACCGCTCCAAGACGGTCGAGCTGTATCGGCGCGGGCAGGTGAATTTCGTGCTGAACCGTGAGCAGGACAGCGCTGCGTTCGAGCACTTCCTGCTGCACGGCGCCTCCGTCTGCGCCATTGGCCTGCGCGTTGACGATGTAGCGGCTGCACTATCGCGTGCCGAGGCACTCGAATGCCCGGCCTGGAGCGGCCCGATCGGCGAAGGGGAGCGCCGCATTCCGGCGGTTCGGGCACCTGACGGGATGCTGATCCACCTGGTGCGGCCAAGCGTCTCGGGCCGCACGATCTGGGAGGACGACTTTGCCCTCGACGTCGCGGCGGCGGAGTCCACGCCGATGACGATCGACCATGTCGCCGAGGCGTTGCCGGCCGGACGTATGGATAGCGCGGTGCTGTTCTGGCGTGCCGTGTTCGGCTTCACCGCGGCGCCATTGGTGGAGATCCCGGACCCGTTCGGCATGGTGAGCAGCCGCGCGATGATTAGCCCCGACGGCAGCGTGCGCCTACCGCTGAACATCTCCGAGAGCCGGCAGACCGCGACAGGGCGGTTCGTATCGGCGTTCGGGGGCGCCGGCATTCAGCATGTGGCGCTTGTCACGCCGGACGCCGCGTCCGTCGTGGATGCGCTCGCGGCGCGCCATACGCGTCTGCTGCGCATCCCCGACAATTACTACGATGACATCGCCGCGCGCTGGGGCCTCGACGATTCCGCGATCGAGACGCTGCGTCGGCTCCACTTGCTCTATGACCGCGATGCGGGCGGGGAATTCATCCACGCCTACACCGGCCCGTTCCAGGACCGCTTCTTCTTCGAGTTCGTCGAACGACGCGGCAGCGAGGGGTTCGGGGCGAACAACGCCGGGATTCGGATGGCGGCGCAGGCGGCGTTCAATGCCAATTCGGCGGACTCGCCGGCATAGGGCGCCCCAGCGAAACCACGCGACGGTGTGGCGGCTTGGCCACCGATTGTGACCTTGGCGTCAACCCCGTGCTGAGCGGCTTGTTATCGCGGCGGGAATCGTGAATCTAACGCAGGGAATGTGTGGCCCGGGTGCCATACCGAAGATCGTTGCACTGATATTCTAAAGAATCTCGAAGGTGGGACTTGCTATCACGGGGCTGTGATTACATGGTGTTCAGTAAGTCCCGACCCTCGGCGGCCTCCGCCCGCTGGGTCTGCGGCCGAGAGACATCGGAAGAGCAGGGGAAATGGCAGTGACACCGCGTGCCTCGGCTATGATGGACAAGCTGGCCGACAAGCTGGCCATCGACCCGCCCCACAATGGGGGCATTGCCTTCACGGTGCCGGAACTGCTGATGCTGACCGCGTGGGCCGAGTTCCACCGGATCCGCTTGGTGATCGAACTCGATCATCGCATCGACGACGCCGAATACGAGGAGGTCGCCGCCCTCTATCCTCCCGGCAGTCCATTGCGCCATTGGACCTTTTGGCGCGCGCCGGATGCCATCGTCGTGGAGCCGATGTTTGGCCCGGGCTTCCGGGAGGAATGCATCTCCGACGTGCTACAACGCGTCATGCCGGCCAGCTAGCGCGGTGGCGCACCGTCCGGCGCAGGGGGAGGAGGCGCTTGGCCTGTCGGCGAAACAGGTCCGCAAGCTGCTCGACCGCTACCGCGTCACCTCCGGCAAGCATTTCCGACTGAACGATTACGATCCGGCCGACACCGCCGGCAACCTTCTCGACAAGAGCCAGGCCGACGTGTTGCTGGCCGATGGCGTGCGGCGACTAGCGGAGTTGCAGGAGCGGCTCCATGCCCAGGACCGCTGGTCGGTCCTCTGCGTCTTCCAGGCGATGGACGCAGCCGGCAAGGACGGGACGATCAAGCACGTCATGACCGGGGTCAATCCGCAGGGCGTGCAGGTCACGAGCTTCAAGGCTCCAGGTCCGGAGGAATTGGCGCACGACTTCCTCTGGCGCAGCGTCCGCGCCCTTCCCGCGCGCGGCCGGATCGGCATCTTCAACCGCAGCCACTACGAGGAAGTCCTGGTGGTGCGCGTCCACCCGAACCTGCTCAACGCCCAGCGCCTGCCGCCCTCCCAGGTCGGCAAGCATATCTGGGATCAGCGGCTGGAGGCGATATCCGCGTTCGAGAACCACCTCGTCCACGAGGGTACCGCCGTGGTGAAGTTCTTCCTGCATCTCTCGAAACAGGAGCAGCGGCGCCGATTCCTCGCCCGGCTGGAGGAGCCGGACAAGAATTGGAAATTCAGTGCCGCCGACCTCGCCGAGCGCGCCCATTGGGATGAATACCAAGTTGCCTACGAAGCGGCGATCAAGAAGACCGCGGCGTCGCACGCGCCGTGGTTCGTGGTGCCCGCCGACCACAAATGGTTCACCCACCTCGTGGTCGTCGCCGCGCTGATCGAGGCGATGGAGGGCCTCGACCTCGCGTTTCCCGAGGTGGACGCAGAGCACCGCGCCGCCCTCGCCGCCGCCCGTGAGCGGCTGGAGGCCGAGGACGACTGAATTTGCCACCCCGGGCGGTTCGCCGCGATACTGCGCCATCCGAACGAGGTGAGCATGGCCTTCCTGACCGAGCCCGAACCCAAGCGTGGCACGGCACTGCCGGTGTTGCCCGGCATCAGCCGTATCGTCGCCGAAAACCCCGGGCCGATGACATATCACGGTACGAACACCTACCTGATCGAGACCGGCCAAGGACTGGTGGTGCTTGATCCGGGCCCGGACGACGCTGCCCATGTCGCCACGATCCTTGCGGCGACCGGCGGCAAGGTCGACCTGATCCTGCTCTCACATACGCATCACGACCATCTCGGCGCCACCGCGGCGCTAAAACAGGCGACCGGCGCCCCGACCGCCGGGTTCCGCGTTCCGGCCGATCCCGCCTACGTCCCCGATATGCAGCTCGACGATGGCAGCGAGGCCGCGGGCATGACGGTGCTGCACACGCCGGGCCATGCCTCGGACCATCTGTGCTTCGCCGCCCGCGGGAAGGACGGCCAGGCCATCCTGTTCTCGGCCGATCACGTCATGTCCTGGAACTCCACGGTCGTCAGCCCGCCGGACGGAGACATGCGCGCCTATTTCGCAAGCCTGCGCCGGGTGCTCGACCGCGCCGACGATGTCTTCCTGCCCGGCCACGGCCCGCCTCTGCCGGACCCACGCAAGCTCACCCGCGCCCTGCTGTTTCACCGCATGGAGCGCGAGCGGGCGATCCAGGTCAGCCTGGCGCGCGGCCCCACGACCACCGCCCTCCTGCGCGACAAGATGTATTCCCAGACCCACCCCCGCCTGCAGCGCGCCGCCGAGCGCAACGTGCTGTCGCATCTGCTGAAGCTGGAGGCCGAGGGCAAGGCGGTGCGGGACGGCGAGGCGTGGCGGGCGGCCTGATGCTCGCGGCAGGATCGGATCATCTACAGATGTAGGTAGTCGTGGATGCGCCCGTAGGTGACCCGCGCCGCCACGGCGCTGCGCCACAACGCATGGAATGGAATCTCCTTCATCGTCGTGATCGGCATATCGAACTCCGCCGCGCTGCCGCCCAAGATGCGCCGTGCAAGCTGCGGACCCATCGCGCTGCTCATCGCCACTCCGCGGCCATTGTAGCCCAGGCAGACGATGACCCCAGGCGCCGGCTCGTGGATATGCGGATAGTGGTCGGGTGTAACCGCGAGCTGACCGCTCCACGCGTGCGTCCATCGTATGCCGCGCAGCGCCGGCCAAAGGCGTTCGGTATAGTTCACCAGGAATTGCAGTTGATGCGGGGCCGTGATGTCGCGCGTCGGACTACGCCCGCCCATCAGCATCCGGTTCTGCTGGTCAAGCCGGTAGTACACGGTAATTGAACCCATCTCGTACAGGACGGAGCGCGTCGGCATGATCGCCTTCGCGAGTTGCGGCGACAGCGGCTCGGTGGCGACGATGCCACTGAACACGGGCACGACGCTGCGACGCAGGCCAGCCCAGAGATCGTCCGAATAGGCGTTGCTCGCCAGCACCACCCGCTCCGCCCGCAGCGTGCCGGTTGGTGTCTCGACAACCCAGTCGCGGCCGTTGCGGTACAGCTTGGTGGCCGGCGTGCCGCCATGCACCGCCACGCCCGCCTGCACGGCGGCCTGCGCCAGCCCGCGTGCATAGCCGAGCGGGTTCACCCGACCGCCCCGCCGGTCCAGCACCGCGCAAACATAGCGATCGCTGCCGACGACGTCAGCCACCTGCTGGCGTTCCAGCAGTTCCACCGGTGATCCCCGGCGCTGCCACTGCGCCGCGGTGGCGCGGACGCCGACGGCACTGCGGCCGTGCAGCGCCGCGCGCAGCGTGCCGGACTGCAACGCCTCGCAGACGATCTGGTGTCGCTGGACGAGGTCGAACACGACACTCGGCGCCCCGCCCGACATGGCAACCATGCGGCGGCCGAGATCCGGACCGAAATCACGCTCGACCTTGTCGGGATCGTGCTTCAGCCCTGGATTGACCTGTCCACCATTCCGGCCGGAGGCGCCCCAACCCGGCTCGTGCGCCTCCAGTACGGCAACGTCCGCACCATTCCCGGCCAAATGCAGTGCGGCGGAGAGCCCGGTGAAGCCGCCGCCGACGATGGCAACGGAAACCCGTTTGTCACCGTCCAGCGCCGGCGTCTCGATCGGTGGTCGCGCGGTCTCCGCATAAAGGCTGGGCGGCAGCTTCCTGCGTTCTCGCTCGGACAATGCGGAGTCTCCGGAACCGTTCGCCGCAGCCTAATCGCGCGGGCCTGGGGGCTCAACATGGCAGGTTCCTCGACAGCTTCCGCGACAACGATGTATTCCGGGCGTGACGGTGGGAGGAACCGATGCCCGAACTTCCGGCCCATGCGAGCGTCGTGATCATCGGCGGCGGCATCGTCGGCTGTAGCGTTGCGTACCATCTTGCGAAGCGTGGCTGCACTGACGTGGTGCTGCTGGAACGCCGGCAGCTGACTTGCGGAACGACCTGGCACGCGGCGGGTCTTGTCGGCCAGCTTCGCGCCACGCACGGCCTCACGGAACTCGCGCGCTACACCGCCCGGCTCTACGCGTCGCTCGAGCAGGAGACTGGCCAGGCGACCGGGTTCCGGCAGATCGGCTCGCTCGCCCTCGCGACCAACGCGGAGCGCTTCGAGGAACTGAAGCGCGGCGCGTCGATGGCGCGCTGCTTCGGCGTCGAGGCCGAGGTGCTGACTCCCTCCGAAGCCGCGACCCTGTGGCCGCTGATGGAGACGGCCGATCTTGTCGGCGCGGTGCATTTGCCGACGGACGGGCAGACGAACCCGATCGACACCGCCCTGGCCCTGGCCAAGGGCGCGCGATCGCAGGGGGTGCGCATCCTCGAGGATGTGCGCGCGACCGACATCATGGTGCATGGCGGCCGCGCCGTGGGGGTGGAGACGACGCGCGGGCGCATCCGCGCGGATCGCGTGGTGAACTGCGGCGGCATGTGGGCGCGCGATATCGGCGGCTGGACCGACGTGACCGTGCCGCTGCACGCCGCGGAGCACTTCTACATCGTCACCGAGCCGGTGGCGGAGCTTCCCGCCACCTTGCCGGTGCTGCGCGATGCCGATGCCTGCTCATACTTCAAGCAAGACGCCGGCAAGCTGCTGGTCGGATGGTTCGAACCGGTGGCGAAGCCGTGGGGGATGCGCGGCATCCCGGACGAATTCTCCTTCGAGACGCTGCCCGACGACTTCGCGCATATCGAGCCGCTGCTGGACGGCGCGATCCGACGCGTTCCCGTGCTGGGCAGCGTCGGCGTGCACCTGTTCTTCAACGGACCGGAGAGCTTCACGCCGGATAACCGCTACTTGCTCGGCGAGACGGCAGAGGTGCGCGACCTGTTCGTCGCCGCCGGCTTCAACTCGATCGGCATTCAGTCGGCCGGCGGGGCGGGAAAGGTGCTCGCTGACTGGATCCTCGACGGCCATCCACCAATGGATTTGTGGGATGTGGACGTCCGCCGCGCGATGCCGTTCCAGCGCAACCGGCGCTACCTGCACGACCGGACCCGGGAGAGCCTCGGCCTGCTCTATGCGATGCACTGGCCGTACCGCCAGCCGGCGACCGCGCGCGGCGTTCGGAAGTCGGTGCTGCACGATCGTCTGGCGGCGGCCGGCGCGTGCTTCGGTGAGGTCGCGGGGTACGAGCGGCCGACCTGGTTCGCACCATCCGGAACCATCCCGGAATACCGCTATTCCTATGGTCGCCAAAATTGGTTCGAGCACGCCGGCGCCGAGCACCACGCGGTGCGCCACGCTGTCGGCCTGTTCGACCAGTCCTCGTTCGCGAAATTCGCGTTCGAAGGCGCGGACGCCGAGGTGGTGCTCAACCGCATCTGCGCCAACGATATCGCCGTGCCGGTGGGCCGCGTCGTGTACACGCAATGGCTGAACGAGCGCGGCGGGATCGAGGCGGATGTCACGGTGACGCGCGAGGCGGAGACGCGCTACCTGGTGGTCACGTCCTGTGCCAGCCAGACGCGGGACCTCGCGTGGCTGCGCCGCCACACGCCCGAGACAGCGCGCGCGGTCGCGGTTGATGTTTCGTCGGCCTATGCGGTGCTCGGGGTAATGGGCCCGCATTCCCGAGCACTCTTGCAGTCCATGACTGACGACGACCTATCGAACGAAGCGTTCCCGTTCGCCACCTCGCGTGTCATCGACCTCGGCTATGGGCGGGTCCGCGCCACGCGGATCACCTATGTCGGCGAACTCGGATGGGAGCTGTACATCCCGACCGAGTTCGCCCAGTCGGTGTACGACGCGATCGTGGCGCACGGCGGCGAGCACGGAATGCGCCTCGCGGGCTATCATGCGATGGACGCGCTGCGGATGGAGAAGGGCTACCGCTCCTGGGGACACGACATCACCGACGCGGAGACGCCGCTGGAGGCCGGGCTCGGCTTTGCGGTCGCCTGGTCGAAGCCGGGCGGCTTCATCGGGCGGGACGCGTTGCTGCGCCAGCGCGAATCGAGTGTCGGCCGACGCCTCGCCGCCTTTATTCTGCAAGACCCCGACCGCCTGCTCTACCACAACGAGCCGATCTGGCGTGACGGCCGCCTCGTCGGTCGCACCACCTCGGGCGCGTTTGGCTACACAATCGGCAAGCCGCTCGCGCTTGGCTACGTGGCCACGGAAGGCGGCGTGATCGACACTGGCTTCATCACGTCCGGACGCTTCGAGATCGAAGTCGCCGGGGAACGCATCCCCGCGACCGCGTCGCTCAAGCCGGTCTACGATCCGGCCGGCCAGCGCATCCGCGCCTGATCTCCCTCATCTTGCGCGGGTTCCACGTACCGCCCGTCGCCGCAATGCCTCGGCGAAGATCAGCAGCAGAATCGAGATCGACATCATCAGCGTGGCCGCCGCCGTGATCGCCGGGCTCAGCTGCTCGCGCAGGCCGGTGAACATGACGATCGGCAAGGTGCGTTGCTGCGCGCTTGCAAGAAACAGCGCGACCACCGCCTCGTCGAACGAAGTCACGAATGCGAAAGCAGCGCCGGAGAGCACCCCGGGCAGGATCAGCGGCAGCATGACGGCGTGAAACGCCCCCAGCGGCTTGGCGCCGCAGATCGCCGCCGCGCGCATCAGTGTCCGATCGAACCCGGCGAGACTGGCGGCGACGGATACCACCACGAAAGGCGAGGCAAGCACGGTATGCGCCAGGATGATCCCCTGGAACGTGCTGGCGAGCCCGAGCGGCGCGAACAGCAGGTAGACACCGACCGCCGTCACGATGACCGGCACGGCGAGTGGGGACAGCAGGATCACGATGACCAGCCGGCGCGCTGGAAAGCGCGGGCTCGACAGCCCGATCGCCGCCAGGGTGCCGAGCACCGTGGCGCAGATCGTCGTCGCTCCGGCGATCAGCAAGCTGTGCTCCAGCCCGGCGCGCCAGTCGCCCGGACCCAGCACGGTGCGGTACCAGCGGGTGGATAGGCCAGCGAGCGGAAAGGTGAAGAACGGTTCGCTGTTGAACGACAGCGGCACCGGAACCAGGATCGGCACGATCAAAAACACCACGATCAGCGCGCACCAGACCCAGACGAGGCCGATCCGGATGCGCTCCGCGACGGTGGGATAGGGCGACAGCAGCACGGATCAGAACAGCCGCGGGCGAGCGGAGCCGATCAATCGGCCAAAGCCGGCGAACAGCACCACTATCAGTATCAGGAGGATGCAACTCAGCGCGGCGGCCATGTGCCAATTCAGCTCGACATCGATGAAGTTGGCGATGAAGTTGCCGACCAGCTGATCGTCGGGACCGCCGACCAAGGCCGGCGTGATGTAGTAGCCAAGACAGAGAATGAACGTCAGCAGCGATCCTGCCGCCACGCCCGGCATCGCCTGTGGCAGATAGACCCGTCGGAACGCCGTGAACGGGCGGGCGCCCAGCGAGTAGGCGGCGCGCATCTGCACCGGCTCGATACCGCGCAGCACGCTGTAGTTCGGCAGCAGCGTGAACGGCAGCTGGATGTTCGTCATGGTCAGGATCAGCCCGGCGCGGCTGAACATCAGGTCGATGCGTGCCCGCGTGAGCCCTGATGCCAGCGCCAGATCATTGAGCAGCCCGAATTTTTGCAGCACCACGGTCCAGGCGGTGGTGCGGACCAGGATTGAGGTCCAGAACGGCAGGAGCACCAAGATGATCAGCACGGTGGCGACGCGCGGCCGCAGATGCGCGGCAAGCCAGGCGAGGGGAAATCCGCCCGCCAAAGTGGCCAGAGTGACGATCGCCGCCACCAGGAAGGTGCGGCCGAACACGCGAAGATAGAGCGCCCGCTCAGGGGGGACGAAACCGATCCCGCCGGCGGTCGGGCGCAAATCCAGAGCGTCCAGCAGGTAATATAATTATCCACCGGGGCGGCCAGTGCCAGGTGATATCCCTCTCTGTACACGATGGATGCGTTCTTCGTCGGCGCAATCAAGGGCGTTCGGCAAAATCTACCTGCAGACCGCGATCGACTGCGCCAGCCGCCATGCTTGGGCACAGCTCTATCCGAACAAGGAGGACCGAGCAGAAATCGCGCCGAGTAAGAAGAATTCTTAGAGCGTGATCCATCGCACATCGCAGGGCGGTAACGCCCCGTATCATGCGGTTCAGCGCAATTTGAGAGGAACGTCGTGGCACGCTATCAGGTAGTCACGTTGCTTCTAGTGGCCGGGATGGTCAGTGGCTGTGTTACTCCGGCGATCAACGAAACCACGGGACCAGCGATCACCTTCTTTCTACTCAATGGGCAGCAGACCCTAAACAATCTGGCTCTACCCTATAACGCCAGGTCGAACGCGCCCATTACGCTGTTCGTGAGAGCGAATGATCCTGGCGGTGTGCGATCGCTCGGTCTGAATTTCGATAACAATCTGGGAGACTCGAATTTCCCGTCCTTTTGCTACATTAACGGTACCCAGGATACAGGCGGGTACCTAAACCCGCAAATCTCCTCTGCGTTTGCAACTTCAAGCCCGAACTCCCAAGGCCAAGTGCCAACCGCGCTATTCACCGCCTCCACTATCCAAGGCCCGTTTACTTGCGATCTCCCGTACATCGGAACCGGCACTCCCTCCGGGTTTATGGAGGTCACGGCATTCGCAACCAACTACTCTAACCTGACCACATCGGCGACGATGTACATCAATTTCAGTAGGTAGCTCAGGCTATTCGACTGACGCCATGGCAGTTACCCGCCAACGTCAAGTGCTCTTTGCGTAGTATTAGCGGATCATCGGCGATGGCGAACTCCTCGTCGCCGCCCGGACCCACTACGCCGTCCCCCGCCGCGCCTCCAACCGTGTCTCCGCCAGATGATCGAACCTCTGCCGGAACGTCCATCGTAAGATTGAGGCCGCGAACCGCCAGTACCCGTCCGTCATATGACTTATCCACATCGCGGAATTCGACGAAGGACTTTCCAGCGGTGCGGGTGGCGTGACCATCCATGATTGGAAGCTTGCACCGGCAATCGGGGCGGTGGCAACCGCGACGGCGTCGGCCATCACACCGCCAGATATCGATCCCGCACCGTGGCATCGTCCAGCAGCGCCGCCATCGTCCCCGCCCACACCACGTGGCCTTTCTCGATCACCGCCGCATGGTCCGCCACACGCTTGGCGAAGTGGAGGTTTTGCTCGGCGAGCAGGATCGTCATCCCGTCGCGCTTCAGCGCCGCCAGCGCGGCGGCCATCTGCTCCACGATCAGCGGCGACAAGCCCTCGCTCGGCTCATCGAGCAGGATCAGCCGCGGATTGCCCATCAGCGTGCGCGCGATGGTCAGCATCTGCTGCTCCCCGCCGCTCATCCGTCCGCCTTGTCGCGCGCGCATCTCTCCGAGGTTGGGAAACAGCGCGAACAGCCGTTCCGGAGTCCAGGGAGGCAGCCCGGCGCGGGCGGGCTGCCTCCCGACGCTCAGATTTTCCATCACCGTCAGTTCGGTGAAGATACGCCGTTCCTCCGGCACGTAGCCGAGCCCGAGGCGGGCAATGCGGTGCGGTTCGCCTCCCGCGATTTCGTTCCCCATGAAGCGGATGGAGCCGACGGAAGGCCGCAGCAACCCGATCAGCGCCTTCATGGTGCTGCTCTTGCCGGCGCCGTTGCGCCCGATCAGCACCGTCGCTTCGCCTTCCGCGACTTCGAAGCCGACATCGTTCAATACCTGGGCACGGCCGTAATGCGCGTCGAGGCCACGCACCGCGAGCATCACGCATCGCTTCCGAGATAGACCTCGCGCACGCGAGGATCGCGGCGGATCGCCTCGGCCTCACCGGAGGCGATCAACTCGCCCCGGTTCAGCACCAGGATGCGGTCGGCGACGCCGAACACCACGTCCATGTCGTGCTCGGTGAACAGCACGGCGAGGCCGCGCTGATGGGCGAGGTCGCGGACCAGGTGCATCAGCGCGCCGCGCTCGGCCGGCGCCATGCCGGCGGTCGGTTCATCCATCAGCAGCAGGCACGGCAGGTTGGCCAGCGCCATCGCGAGATCGAGCCGCTTCAAATCGCCGTACGCCAGCACGCCGCCGGCTCGCTCCGCCTGCGCCGCCAATCCCACCTGGGCCAGCAGCCGGTCGGCCTCGTCGGTCTCCTCCAGCGCGGTGGCGTGCCAGAACCGCCAGGCACGGCCTGCCCGCGCGATCAGCGCCATCTGCACGTTCTCGCGCACCGTCATCGAGGCGAAGGTCTCGGTCACCTGGAAAGTGCGCCCGACGCCCAAGCGGCAGACCGCGCGCGGCGCGAGGCCAGCAATCGCGCGACCGAGCAACATCACCTCCCCAGTATCGGGGCGAAGCTGGCCGCCGATCATGTTGAAGCAGGTGGACTTGCCGGCCCCGTTCGGCCCGATCAGCGCGAGCATCTCGCCCTCGGCCACGGCGAAGGACACGTCGTTCACCACGCGTACGCCGCCAAACGACTTTCCCAATCCGGCCGCCTCGAGCACCGGGGCGCCGCTCATGCTGGTTGCCGGCGCAACCATACGCGATTCGCGGCGCCGACGATCCCCTCCGGGAACGCGACGACGAGCACGACGATCGCGAGCCCGAGAACCAAACGCCACAGATCGGTGCTCTGCAACAGCACGTCGTAAAGCCCGGTGTACGCGAGCGCGCCGACGATCGGTCCGGCCATCGTATGAACGCCGCCCAGCAGCACCATCAGAAGCGCGTCGACGGATCGCGGGATGTCGGCATAGGACGGGAAGACGCTACCCTTGCCGAATGCGAACACGCTGCCGGATAGCCCCGCGGCCGCACCGGCGATCGCGAACCCGACGATGCGCAGCCGCGAATTGTCCAGTCCGATCGCCTCCGCCCGCCGCGGCGAATCCCGCGTCGCGCGCAACGCATAGCCGAACGGGGCATACAAAACGCGGCGCAGCAGCAACGTCGCCGCGATGCAAAGGCCGAGCGCGAGCCAGTAAAACGACGCCGGGGTGCCGGCCCAGCGCGCTGGCCAGACGTTCAGCATCCCGTTATCGCCGCCGGTAACCTCGACCCATTGGAACGCGACCGCCCAGACGATCTGCGCGAAGGCGAGCGTGATCATCGCGAGGTAGATGCCCGACAGCCGTACCGTGAACCAGGCGAGTAGCGCGGCGACGATCCCGGCCAACACCGGTGCCGCCGCGAGCCCGAACAGCATCGGCCCCTTCGCCACCACGATCACCCCGGCGGCATAAGCGCCGAGGCCGAACCACGCGGCGTGGCCGAAGCTCGGCATTCCTCCCGGCCCCATGACGAAGTGCAAGCTGGCGGCGAACAGGATCGCGACCACCGCCTCCGTCAGTACCGACAATCCGTAGGAACCGACATAGAACGGTGCCGCGATCGCCGCCGCCAAGACGAGCGCGCCGAGCACGCGGGCGGCGAGCGGCGCCGGGCGCACCACCGGTGCCACCCCGCCGACCATGCGCGCCTCGACCAGGGGCCGTCCCAGCAAGCCGTTGGGCCGCGCCATCAGCACGACCGCCATCACCGCGAAGGCGAGGATCAGCGTGGCGCGCGGCACCAGCACGATGCCGTACGCTTGGAGCAGCGCGATCAGCAACGCCGCGAGATAGGCACCCGGCAGGCTGCCCAACCCGCCCACCACCACGATCACGAAGGCATCGGTGATGGCACCCAGATCCATTTGCAGATTGGCCGACTGGTCGGGCAGCGCCAGCGCGCCGCCGAGACCCGCGAGCGCCGCGCCAAGCGCGAAGACCGAAGTGAACAGCCAGCGCTGATCAACGCCGAGCGCGCCGACCATCTCCCGGTCCTGGGTCGCCGCGCGCACCAGCGTGCCCCAACGTGTACGGGTCAGCAGAAGCCACAATGCCGTCAGCACCAGCGGCCCGATGGCGATCAGGACGAGGTCGTAGACCGGGAAGCGGCTGCCGACGATGACGACGAAGCCGCGCAGCCAGGGTGGGCGGGGCAAGGAGAGATCGCTGGGCCCCCAGATGCGCTGCGCCAGGTCTTGCACGATCAGCACCACGCCGAACGTCGCCAGCAACTGAAACAATGGCGGGGAGCGATAGATGCGGCGCAGCAGCCCGATCTCCATCACCACGCCGAGCAATCCCACCGCGAGCGAGGCGGCGATGACGCCGAGGACGAACCCCCATTGCGTACCCGGCAGATGGCGAAGGATCGTGACGCCGATATAGGCGCCAAGCATGTAGAGGCTGCCGTGCGCGAAGTTCACCACGCGGGTGACGCCGAAGATCACCGTCAGGCCGGCGGCGACCAGGAACAGCGACGAGGCACTCGCGAGCCCGGTCAGGCCCTGGATGATGACAAAGCTCACCCCGCGTTGGGCCGGAGCTTCCGCACCTCCGCGTCCGACGGCATGACCGAAGCGCCATCGACGTAGTGCCAATCCACCATCACGCCCTTGCCGTCCCGCAGCGCGAGCTTGCCGACGAAGGTTCCCATCGTGCTCTGGTGATCGATCGCGCGGTACATCGCCGGACCGAACGGGGTGTCGAACTTGGCGCCGGCGAAGCCCTTCACCATCTGGTCGGTCGACGTCCCGCCCGAGGCGGTAAGCCCGGCGACGATCGAGTTGATCAGCGTGTAGCCGACCACCGAGCCCATGCGCGGGGACTCGTTGAAACGGGTCTGATACGCTCGCACGAACGCCGCGTTTCCGGCCGCCTTGTCCTGCACGCCCGGATAGCCGGTGACGATCCAGCCAGGCGGCGTCTCGGCACCCAGCGGATCGAGATATTCCGGTTCCCCGGTCAGCAGGGAGACGACGGGGCGGTTCTCAAACAGGCCGCGCGTGTTGCCTTGGCGTACGAAATTGGTCAGGTCGGCACCGAAGGTCACGTTGAACAGCGCGTCGGGTTTCGCCGCCGCCAGCGCCTCCACCGTCGCGCCGGCGTCGATATGGCCGAGCGCCGGCCATTGCTCGGCGACGAAGGTGGCGCCGGGCTGCTTGGCGGCGAGCAGCTGCTTGAACCATTTCACGGCGGATTGGCCATATTCGTAGTTCGGCGCCACTGTCGCCCAGCGCGTCGCCTTCAGCGCCGCGGCATCCTGGATCAGCATCGCCACCTGCATGTAGGTGGATGGGCGCAGGCGGAAGCACGTCTTGTTGCCGTCCGACCATACCAGCGCGTCGCCCAGCGGCTCGCCGGCGACGTACAGCTTGTTGGCGTGCAACGCGTAATCGGACAGTGCCAGACCGATGTTCGACAGGAACCCGCCGGCCAGCAGGTCGACCTTCTGATCGTTCACCAACTCGCCCGCGAGACGGATCGCGTCGGGCGGCTTGCCGGCGTCGTCACGGGAGATGACCTCGATCTTGCGGCCGAGCGCGCCGCCCTTGGCGTTCACCTCGTCGACGGCCATCTGCCAGCCCTTGCGATAGGGCACGGTGAAGGCGGGAATCGCGGTATAGCTGTTGATCTCGCCGATGCGGATCGGGTTCGTGGATTGCGCGCGCACGATCGCCGGCGCGGCCAACAGTGACACCGTGCCGCCGAGCGCGGCGCGGCGCGTGATTGTGATCATGTGTGCTCTCCCCTTCAGCGCAGCCCGTCCTTGCCTTCGATCTTGTCCGCCGTCAGCCCGCCGATGCGGGGCAGCGGGCGGCCTGAATCGGTGACGACGATGGCGACGACGATCTCGTCACGGCGCGGTGCGTCGGACACGCGGATCTCCATCGCGTCGAAATGGCTGCGCACGAACGCCGCGTCCTTGTGGCCGAGCGGCACGTCGATCGCGCTCCCCATGCCGCCGCGTTTCTTGGCGCTCGGGATCAGCGCGGCCCCGGTTTCCACGGCCTTGCGCAGTGGGCCGCCGAGCTTCGGATGCAGGATCGCCGCGGCGTGCTCCAGCTCGCCATCCTCGCCGACGATGGCGGCCTTGCCGTAGCTCTGCGCCGCACCGCCGAGCGCGGCGACGGCGCGTTCGCCGAGCATCCCGCCGAGCCGCTCGCCGATACCGATCAACTCCGACAGGTCCTCGACATAGCGACCGGCGAACGGGTTGGCGATGACGGCGATCGCGGCCGCCTTGCGGGTCGGCGGTGCGATGTCGCGGCCGACTTCGGTACGGGTTTCCTCGACGATCGTTATCAGCTTGCGGATCATGGTCGGTCTCTATCTGAGCTTGTCGAGAAGCGCCAGAAGCCGGGCTTGTTCGCCGGCCGAAAGGGGCGCCAGCGTCGCTTCGGTGATGCGCGCCGCGTGCGGAATGGCCTGCTCGGCGAGACGCCGCCCGGCGTCGGTGAGCGAGACCATCAGCAGCCGTGCGTCGTCGGGGGCCGGGCTGGTTTCCGTGAGGCCGCGGCGGGTCAGCCGGTCGATCACGCCCTTGATCGTCGCGCCATCCATCGCGGTCAGGCGCCCGAGACGGTTCTGCGAGCACGACCCATGCTCGCGAAGCTTGACGATCGCGGAGAACTGCGTGGGCGTCAGGTCGGCGACCATCATCTCGCCGAACAGTGCGAGATGCCGCTGATTGACCTGGCGCAGGACGAAGCCGATCTGGCGTTCGAGGACGTAGGAGGCGGTCAATGCCCGTCTACCTCCGGCACACGCTCCGCCGGCGGCGTATTGCGGCTGCGCCCGCAGCGGACGATGCCGTCGATCACCACCATGCCGATCCCCGGCAGGTCGCCCTTGCGGACGCTGTCGAGCAGGTCTGAGCCCGACGAATGCTGCGCGCGGTCCATCAGCACGAAATCCGCCGCACGCCCCGCCTCGATGATGCCGCAGTCGAGTGCGCGCATCCGCGCCGTGTTGCCGGTGGCGCAGGCGAAGACCTGTTCGGCCGGCGTGTCGCCGAGCGAGGACAGCAGCGCGATGGTCCGCAAGATCCCCAGCGGCTGCACGCCCGATCCCGCCGGGCTGTCGGTGCCCAGGATCACACGCTCAAGCTGCCCCAACTCCTTGGCGAAACGCAGCGCCGTCAGGCCGGCCAGTTCGTTGCCGTTGTGCACGATCTCGATGCCGCGATGGCAGCGCTCGCACAGGCAACGTATCTGCATCGGCGGCAAGGCGGTGTGCCCGCCGTTGATGTGGCCGATGATGTCGGCGTCCGCCTCCAGCACCGTGTCGGCGTCGATATAGCCCGATCCGGGGACGCTCGGGCCGCCGGTGTGGATGGTGCTCTGAATGCCGTGCTTGCGGGCCCACGCCACCATGCGCCGCGCTTCGTCGCCTGCCTTCACGCTGCCGAGCCCGACCTCGCCGAGCAGCTTCACCCCGCCGCGCGCGAGTTCGGCGAAGTCGCTCTCCTCCATGCCGTTCTCCAGCACCGGCGCGCCGGCAAGCACCTTCACCCCGGCCGGGCGGAAATTCTCGTAGGCGCGCTGCGCGGCGATCGCGAGCGCCTTCACGCCGATCACGTCGCGCGGCCGCCCCGGCGTGTGGACCTCGCCCGCCGAGATCATCGTGGTGACGCCGCCGTTGAGGCAGCTCTCGATCCAGCCGATCTGGTTCTGCCGCGGCGTCCAGTCGCCGAGCACCGGATGCACATGGCTGTCGATCAGGCCGGGAGCGAGCGCGCATCCGTGCGCGTCGATCACCACGCGCGCGCCATCGGTGTCGCAATCGGCGGCGCGGCCGACGGCGACGACGCGGCCGGCTTCGGCGACGACAGTGTCGGAGTCGAGGAGCGGCGCCTCGAGCTTCCCCGACAGCAGCAACCCGATGTTGCGGATGACGAGTTTTCCGACCTGCTTCTCCGGTCCGGCGGCAAGAGCCATCGCCTCAATCTCCGTTTGATCGCATCGCGCGCGCCGTGGCGAGCACGGCATCGATGATGCCCTGATAGCCGGTGCAACGGCAAAGATTGGCCGACAGCGCATCGAGAAGTGCCGCGTCGGAGGCGTGCGGATCGCGCTCCAGCGCGGCGGCCGCGAGCATCAGGAAGCCGGGCGTGCAGAAGCCGCATTGCAGGCCGTGATGCGCCATGAACGCCGTCTGCAACGGATGAAACCCGTCCGGCGGCGCGAGACCCTCGACGGTGCGGATCGGTTGACCCTCGGCCTGCACCGCGAACATCAGGCAGGACCGCACGGCATCGCCCCCGACAATGACGGTGCAGGCGCCACAGATGCCGTGTTCACAGCCGACATGCGTGCCGGTCAGGCCGCATTCCCGGCGGATGGCATCGGCCAAGGTATCGCGCGCCTCGACCTCGATGCGGTGCGTCATGCCGTTGATGTCGAGCGTAAGCTTCATGCCGCGGCCCGCAGCGCCGCATGGATGCGCGCCGGTGTCGCCGGCATCTCGTCGATCTCCGCGCCGAACGGAGCCAGCGCGTCGTTGATCGCGTTCAGCACCGCCGCCGGCGCCCCGATCGCGCCGCCCTCACCCAGCCCCTTCGCCGCGGTGATCGACGGCGTGGCGGCGGTTTCGAGGTGGGCGATCTCGATCCGGGGAATCTCGCGGACCGTCGGCAGCAGGAAGTCGGCGAACGAGGTGCTAAGCGGGTCGCCCGCGTCGGTGTAGACGATCTCCTCCAGCAGCGCGTTGGCGATGCCCTGGGCCACGCCGCCCCTGATCTGGCCGTCCACGATCATCGGATTGATCAGCCGCCCAGCATCCTCGGCGACGATGAAGCGCTCAACCGACACCGCGCAGGTCTCGACATCCACCTCCACGATCGCGAGGTGGCACGCGTTGGAGAATGTGCCCGCCGGATCATAAGTCGCGCTTTCCCCAAGCCCCGGCTCGATCTCGAAGCGGTGCGCCTGGTGGTAGGACGCGCGCGCCAGCGTCGCGATCGGGATCGCCCGGTCGGTCCCGGCGATCCGCGCCGCGCCGTCGCCCAACGTGATGTCGGCGGCGTCGGCCTCCAGCATCGTCGCCGCGATCGTCAACAGTTTCGCGCGCACCTTGCGCGCCGCCAGCAGCGAGGCGCCGCCGGCGATCACCAGCGAGCGGCTCGCGAAGGTACCCCAGCCGTACGGCGTGTTGTCGGTGTCACCGTGGATCACCCGGACGGCGCCGGGCGTCACGCCCAATTCGTCGGCGATGACCTGCGCGAGCGCCGTCTCCAGTCCCTGGCCGTGGGGGGAAGCGCCGATCCGCGCCTCTACCGCGCCCGAGGGGTCCATCGCGATCCGCACGGTCTCCCAGCCCGGCGTCACGTCCATGCCGCGCGCGGCGAACGCCGGCGAGCCGTAGCCGGTGCGCTCGCAGAAGGTGGACAGCCCGATGCCGAGATGGCGTCCCGCCACCCGCGCCCGCGCCTGCCGGTTACGGAACGCCGGCGCATCGGCC
>JBAWFF010000387.1:0-16619 GCA_049591635.1 Acetobacteraceae bacterium | reverse complement strand
GCCGGGCGCGGCTTGCCGCTGTCGCCTTGCAGGGCGACGACGACAATATCGCCGCGCCGCATCAGCCGAGATCGTCCCAGGCATCCGCGCTGACGCGCTCCCAGAAATCGTTCTCACGTCTGCGCTCGATGGTCGTGTCGGCCGCGGCGATCAGCAGCGACTGCCGGTGCGCCTCCCGCTTGAACTCCGCCGTCGTGGTATCCGGAACCCACAGCTGGACCGGCCGCAGCCCGGCCGCCCGCAGCTTGGCGCGGCGGCGTTCGACCCGTTCGGCGCGTGACAGCGGCATGGGCACCTCCACCCGTTACATGTAGCGCGAACGGCGCCGGACGCAAGCCGCGTCGCCTTGACGACGGCGGGCTTCGCCAGTCAAACCCATCCCCACCGCCAAGCGCTGAGAAAGGGTCAACCCATGCACGCCTGGGCCGTCGTCGAGAACGGACAACCGTTGCGAAAGATCGACCTGCCGACGCCGGAGCCAACGGGCACCGAGGTTCTGCTCGAGGTCACCCATTGCGGCGTCTGCCACTCCGACCTGCATATCTGGGAAGGCTACTACGACATCGGCGGCGGCAAGCGGATGACGCTGAAGGATCGCGGGCTGGTGCTGCCGCTGGCGATGGGTCACGAGATCGTCGGGCGCGTCGTCAAGCTCGGCGCCGACGCGAAGGGCGTGAAGGTCGGCGACATACGCATCGTCTATCCCTGGGTCGGCTGCGGGACGTGCGCCGCGTGCCTCGCCGACGAGGACAACATGTGCCTGACGCCGCGCAGCCTCGGCGTCATGCAGCACGGCGGCTACGGAACCCACGTCGTGGCGCCGCACCCGCGCCACCTGGTCGATCCCGGCAAGCTCGACCCGGCGGTGGCCGCGACCTATGCATGCTCCGGCATCACGGTCTATTCGGCGATCGCCAAGGTCATGCCGATCGCGCCGGACGAGGCGATCGTGGTGGTCGGCGCCGGTGGGCTGGGGATGAACGCGATCGCCATCCTGAAGGCGATGGATCATCGCAACGTCATCGTCGTCGACGTGAGCGAGGAAAAGCGCAATGCCGCGCTGAAGGCCGGCGCGAGCAAGGTCATCGACGGCAACGGCGAGGATGTCGCCAAGCGCATCATGGCGGCGGCCGGCGGCCCGGTGCTCGCGGTGATCGACCTGGTGAACGGCACGGCGACCGCGCGCTTCGCGCTGGGCGCGCTACGCAAAGGCGGCAAGCTGGTGCAGGTCGGCCTGTTCGGCGGCGAGCTGATGCTGTCCCTGCCGCTGATGGCGATCCGCGCGCTGACCGTCCAGGGCAGCTATGTCGGCACGGTGAAGGATCTGCGCGCGCTGGTCGCGTTGGCCCAGAAGGGGGACGTGGCCGCGTTGCCGGTGAAGACGGTGCCGCAATCGGAGGCGTTCGACGCGCTGATGCGGCTGCGCGACGGCCGCGTGACCGGCCGGCTGGTACTGCGCGCCGAGGCGGCGTGATGCGCCGCTCCATCATCCTGAAACGTCGACCGAGCGGAAGCCCGCGAGGGGATGATTTCGAGATGCGCGACGACTCGATCCCCACGCCGGAAGCGGGCGAGGTCGTGACGCGGACCATCTGGCTCTCGATCGACCCGTATATGCGTGGGCGGCTGTCGGATCGGAAATCCTATGCGCCGCCGGTCCAGATCGGCGAGGTGATGACCGGCGAGACGGTGGGCGAAATCGTCGCCTCGGCGGCGCCAGGGTTCGCGGCCGGCGACATCGTCGTGGGTCCGCGAGGATGGGCTACGCACAACGTGGCGCGCGCCGAGCAGCTGGCGAAGCTTGACCGGCATGGGCCGCCGCTTTCGACCTATCTCGGCGTGCTGGGAATGCCGGGCGCCACGGCGTATTCCGGAATGACGGATATCGGCCAGCCCAAGGCCGGCGAGACGGTGGTGATCTCGGCGGCGTCGGGCGCCGTCGGCTCGGTCGCCGGACAATTGGCCAAGCGCGCCGGCGCGCGCGTGATCGGCATCGCCGGCGGCCCGGACAAGTGCCTGTTCGTACAGGACGAGCTGGGGTTCGACGGTTGCGTCGATCATCGCTCGGCCGATCTCGAAGCGGAATTGGCAAGCGCCTGCCCGAACGGCATCGACGTCTATTTCGAGAATGTCGGCGGCCGGGTGCAGGCCGCGGTGTTCGAGTTGCTCAACCTGTTCTCCCGCGTCGTCATGTGCGGGATGGTGGCGCAATACAACGACAAGGACCTGGCGCCCGGCCCTAACCTGATGTTCGTGGTGGGCAAGCGCGTGCGCATCCAGGGGCTGATCGTCTCCGACAAGCCGGAGAGGTTTGCCGAGTGGCGCGCGTTGGCCCGCCCGTGGGTCGCCGATCGCAGCCTGCGCTACCGCGAGGACGTGATCGACGGATTGGAACATGCGCCCGACGCCTTGGCCGACATCCTGGGCGGGAGGAACTTCGGCAAGCTGCTGGTCCGGGTGGGGCACGATCCGGCCTAAACGAGTAGGATGATCCGCATGGACCAGAGTCTCGCCGACACGCTGACTGGATGGCGACGCCATCTGCACGCGCATCCCGAACTGTCGCGCCACGAGAGCGAGACCGCCGCGTTCGTGTGCGCGCGCCTCGCCGAACTCGGCGTTCCGTTCACCGCCGGGATCGGTGGGCACGGCGTGGTGGCGACGCTGCGCCGCGGCAATTCCAACCGCAGCGTCGGGCTGCGCGCCGACATGGACGCGCTGCCGATCACCGAGACGACCGGGCTTCCCTATGCCTCGGTCAACCCGGGCGTGATGCACGCGTGCGGACATGACGGGCACACCACGTCGCTGCTCGGCGCTTGCGCGATGCTGGCGCGCGACACCGACTGGACCGGCACGATCCACCTCGTATTCCAGCCGGCGGAGGAAGGCGGCGGCGGGGCGAAGGCGATGATCGCCGATGGGTTGTTCTCGCGGTTTCCGATGGAACGCATCTTCGGCTACCATAACTGGCCGGGCCTCGAGGCGGGCACCGTGCAGGTCCATCACGGCGCGGTCATGGCGTCCGGCGGGCGGCTGGAGTTCCTGGTGCGCGGGCGATCCGGGCACGCGGCGATCCCGCATCAGGCGCGCGATCCGATGGTGGCGGCGGCGCATCTTCTGATCGCGCTGCAATCGATCGTCTCGCGCGAGACCAGTCCGCTCGACTCCGCCGTCATCTCCATCTGCATGATGGAGGCCGGAAGTGCCGCCAACCAGATTCCCGACGAGGCGCGGATGCGCGGGACGATGCGCAGCCTGCGTCCCGACGTGCGCGAGGCGATGGACGAGGCGATGCGCCGGGTCGCGGCGGGGGTCGCGCAGACCTTCGGGGTGGAGATCGACGTCGCCATCACGCACGGCAATGTCGTCACCGCGAACACGCCGGCCGAGGGCGCGCTGGCGGCGGAGGCTAGCGCCGCCGCCGGGCTGACGGTGCGCCGCGACATGGAGGCGTCGATGACGGGCGAGGACTTCAGCTGGTATCTGAACGAGAAGCCGGGCGCGTTCGTGTGGGTCGGGAACGGGGCAAGCCCGGAGCTGCATAATTCCGGCTACGACTACAACGATTCGATCCTGCCGGCGGCGGCGACCTACCTGGCCGCGGTGGCGAAACGGGCGGTGGCGGGATGATGTCTTCGTTCATTTTCACCGGCGGCCGGTTCCTCGATCCGCGCCTGGACGCGCTGCGCGATGGCGTCGAGGTCCTGGTCGAGGACGGCAAGATCAAGGAGGTCGCGGACATGGCGATCCGCGCGTCGGCCGCGACCCGCGTCGAGTTGGGCGGGCGCACGCTGATGCCGGGCCTGATCGACGCGCACATCCACCTGGTGCTGACGGAGGTCAACCTTCAGCTTCTGTCGGACGTCCCGCTGACCCTGCTCGCCGCCAAGGGATCGGTCGCGATGCGGGCGATGCTGATGCGCGGGTTCACCACCCTGCGCGATACCGGCGGTGCCGACTGGGGTCTCAAGGCGGCGGTGGAGCAGGGGCTGTTCGAGGGGCCGCGCCTGTTCATCTCCGGTGCGCCGATCAGCCAGACCGGCGGGCACGGCGATTTCCGCAAGCGCACGCAGACCCGCTTCGCCTGCGCTTGCTGTTCGGGCGTCAGTTTCGTCTCCCGCATCGCCGACGGCGTGCCGGAGGTGATCCAGGCGGTGCGCGACGAACTGCGCAAGGGCGCCGACCAGATCAAGATCATGGCGTCGGGCGGGGTCGCCTCGCAGCTTGATCCGCTGGAGAGTCTGCAATTCCGCGTCGACGAGATCGAGGCGGCGGTGGACGAGGCACGGCGCTGGGGAACTTACGTCTGCGCGCACGCCTACAGCCCGGCGGCGATCGAGCGCGCGGTCCGTGCCGGCGTGCGCACGATCGAGCATGGCAACCTGATCGACGAGTCCACGGCGCAACTGATGGCCGAGCGGGACGCGTTCATCGTGCCGACGCTGGTCACCTACTCGTCGATGCGCGAGCGCGGCGTGGACTATGGAATGTCGCAGTACAGTCTCGCCAAGAACGAGATCGTGCTGGAAGCCGGCATTCGCTCGCTGGAAATCTGCCGCGCGGCCGGCGTGAAGATCGGCTTCGGCACCGATCTTCTCGGACCGCTCCAGAACGACCAGAGCAACGAGTTCCTGGTCCGTGCGCGGGTGCTCAGCGCGCAGGAGATCATCCGCTCGGCGACGCTGGTGAACGCGCAGATACTACGCCAGGAGGGCAAGCTCGGCGAGTTGGTGGCCGGCGCGCACGCCGACCTGCTGGTGGTGGACGGCGATCCGTACAACGACTTATCGGTGTTCCTGGGCGAGGGCGCGCGCATCCCGGCGATCATGCTGGGGGGCCGCTTCGTCAAGAATGCGCTCTGAGGCGCTCGCCCGGCTCTGCGTTCGGGCACTCATCGCCTGCGGGCTTCTCGTCATCTTCGTGCCGCTGCTGCTGACGCTCTATCTCAGCGTCTTCGACGAGAAGCTCATCCTGTTTCCGCCGCGCGGCTACACCTTGTCCTGGTACGCCGCGATCATCCCGAACTTCGGGGGCGCGGTCGCGATCACCTTGGAACTCGCGATCGCCTCGGTCGTGGGCAGTCTGCTCATCGGCGTGCCGGCGGGCATCGCGCTCTCGCGGCATCGCTTCCGCGGCGTCGGCGTGATCAGCGCGCTGCTGCTTGCCCCGCTGACGGTGCCGGGCATCGCCCTCGGACTCGCGATCTACCTGTTCCTGGTGCTGATCGAGATCCAGACCTCCTGGCCGTTGACGGGCTCGCTGTACGGGCTGGTACTGGCGCATCTGCTGATCACCACGCCGTGGGTGGTACGGCTGTCACTCGCCAGCCTGAGCAATCATGACCGCGCGGCGGAGGAGGCGGCGAGCAGCCTCGGCGCGAAGCCGCTGACGGTGATCTGGCGCGTGACCTTGCCGGCGATGCGCCAAGGGATCATCGCGGCCGGACTGTTCGCCTTCATCTTCTCCTTCAGCAATCTGGAGATGGCGCTGTTCCTCGTGGCACCTGGGGTCACGACGCTGCCGGTCGCGGTCCTCGAATACCTCGAATATCATATCGACCCGCTGGTCGCGGCGGTCGCGGTCGCGCAGATGGTGCTGGTGGGCGCCGTGCTGATGGTGCTCGACCGCTTCGTCCGGCTCGGCCAGGTGGTGCGATGACCCCGGCGCGGGAGGCCGCTTCGCTCACCCTGCGCGCGCTCAGCAAGCGATTCGGCGCGCAGCTCGCGGTGAGCGAGGTCGATCTGCATGTCGAACCGGGTGAGATGATCGTGCTGCTCGGGCCGTCCGGTTGCGGCAAGACGACGACGCTGCGGATGATCGCGGGGTTCCTGACCGCGTCTTCGGGCGACATCATGCTCGACGGGACCAGCATCCTGGGCGTTCCCACGCATGAGCGCGACATGGGCATCGTCTTCCAGAGCTACGCGCTGTTCCCCCACCTGACGGTGGCGCGCAACGTGCGCTTCGGGCTGGAGATGCGGCGGATGGAGGAAGCCGCCGCCGCCGCGCGCGTCGCGGAGATGCTGCGGCTGGTGAAGCTCGAGAGTTTCGCCGACCGCTTGCCGCGCAGCCTGTCGGGTGGGCAGCAGCAGCGCGTGGCGCTGGCACGGGCGTTGGCGATCCATCCGAGGCTGCTTCTGCTGGACGAGCCGCTATCGAACCTCGACGCGGCGCTGCGCCAGGAGATGGCGCGGGAGATCCGCATCCTGCAACGCGACGGCGGGATCACCGCGATCATCGTCACGCACGACCAGGGCGAGGCGATGGCGATGGCCGATCGGCTGGTGGTGATGCGCGACGGCAGAGCCGAGCAGATCGGCCGCCAGGAGGATTTGTACGAGCGGCCCGCGACGCCCTTCGTCGCCGGGTTCATCGGCCAGAGCAATCTCCTGCGCGGACGGCTCGACGGCGGGACGAACCTGCTCGCCGATGCCGCCGGCCGGGTCGCGTTGGCCGGGCGCTACGGCCATGAAGGTCAAGCGTGTCTCGCCGTGCGCCCGGAAAGCATCCGGATCTCCGCGCACGGCGCGGCGAACGCGCGCGCGGAGGGCACGGTTAAGCTGTGCTCCTATCTGGGCGCTGTACTGGAGCATGTCGTGCGGCTGGATTCAGGGCAGGATCTGATCGTGCGCGGTCCCGGCCTGGGACCGGACGCCGCAAGGCGCTGGACGCCGGGCGAGCGCGTTTCATTGACATGGAGTACGGCGGCGGAGCGGGTGTTCGACGATCGGGATCGGCCCGCCCCGGAGGTTGGCGATCCCGCAATCACAGAGGGAGGAAACCAGGAATGGACAACAACGAGATAACCACCGCACGCCCACTCTCGCGTCGAAGCGTGCTGGCGGCGGGCGCGGCACTCGCCGCCGCCCCGACGATGTTCAGCCGATCCGCGCGGGCGGCGGAACGTTGCGTCGTCGGCACGTGGGGTGGCGATTACGCGCGGCTGCTGCGCGAGAACATCGACACCCCGCTGCTGGCGCCGAAGGGTGTTCAGGTGATCCAGGCGGTGGGCGACGAGGCACCCCGGCTCGCCCAGCTCGTCGCGCAGCGCCAGTTGCCGCGCGGCACGCTCGACATCGCCTGCCTCGGCGCGCCGAACGGCTATCTCGCGTCCCAGAAAGGTCTTCTGGAGACGCTCGACGTCGCCAAGGTGCCGAACCTGAAGAACGTGATCCCGCTGCTGCACAGCGGCGATTTCATGCCCGACAAGTTCGTGCCGCACATCTACAGCGTGCAGGGGATCGCCTACAATCCGACGACGGTGAAGGATCCGCCGAAGACCTGGAACGACCTGCTCGACCCGCGCTGGAAGGGCAAGGTCGGCGGCCTCGCGACCGCCGGGTTCTGGGTAATGATGGGTGCCGCGTTGTCGCAAGGCGGCAGCCCGGACGATTTCGACAAGGCGAAGGCGTACCTGCTGAAGCTCAACGCCAACGGGCTGCGGCTGTACGCCGAGACCGACGACATGGCGCCCGGCTTCAAGTCCGGCGAGATCGACGTGGGCATCGTCTGGCTCGCGCGCACGGTCATGTGGCAGAACGCCGATTTTCCGGTGGCGGGGCGGGTGCCGGATGAGGGCGCCATCGTCTATGTCTCCGGCATGGTGATGCCGAAGAACGCGCCCGATAAGGATGGTGCGTATGCCTACATGAATGCGCTGCTGGACCCGTCGGCGCAGCGCGGCTTCGCGGCTCACATGGGCTATCTTCCCACCGTTGGCGATGCGGGTTTGACCGGCAAGGTCGCCGAGCAACTGGCGCTACCGTCGGATGCGAAGCTGGTGCAGCCCGACTATCCGCAGGCCGCCAAGGTGCAGCCGGAAATGAACGATTGGTGGCTGAAGAACATCATGCGCAAGGGATGAGCGACGCGGCGGTCCTGGAGCGGGCGGCGGCGCGGCGGGAGGCGGTCTCGGCCGCCTCCTTGCTGGGGCCGGCGACGTTTCTCGTCTGTCTGATGATGGTGGCGCCGCTCGCGCTGCTCGCCCGCTACAGCCTCAACCGCTTCGATCCGACGCAGCTGATGATCGCCGCGGTCACGCCACAGAATTACGTCCGCTTCTTCACCGATACGTTTTATCTGAGCGTACTTGCCACGACGATCCGCGTCTCGGTGATCGTCACGGCGGTCTGCCTGCTGCTCGGCCTCCCGATGGCCTGGCGGCTGGCGCGCACGCAAAGCCGGTGGAAGTCCGCCTACGTGATGGCGATCATTCTGCCGCTGTTCATCGGCGCGACCACGCGGACGGCGGGGTGGATGATCCTGTTCGCGCGCGGCGGGATGCTCGATGTCGTAATGGGCACGGTGTTCGGGATGCACGGCCTCGATCTGATGTATACCGAAACGGCGGTAATCGTCGGCATCATCTCGATCAACCTGCCCTTCACCATCCTGACCCTGCAAAGCGTGTTCGAGGGGATCGACCCGCGTCTGGAGGAGGCGGCGGCGAGCATGGGGGCGGCGCCTTCGCGATGCTTTCGGCGCGTGATCCTGCCGCTGGCGATGCCCGGGGTGCTGATCGCCGGGGTGCTGTCCTTCATTCTCAGCATGAACGCGTTCGCCACCCCCTTGCTGCTCGGCGGTCCGCGGTTCCAGATGATGGCGCCGCTGCTGTTCTGGGAGTTCTCGAACAACAATGACTGGCCGTTCGCGGGCGTGCTGGCATTTGTCCTGATGGGGAGCACCTTGGCGCTGACCTTGCTCGCCAACGTCGCGGTGCCGCGCCGCTATCGCGCGAGTTGAGGGGGACCGAGCATGTCGGACGGCGATCGGAACAGCGGCGCGTGGCGGATCACGCCGTCGGCGTATCTCGACACAAGACCCGCGCTGGGCCGCGTGGGCGCGCCGCGTTCAAGCTATGTGACGATGCGCGACGGGTGCCGGCTGGCGGTCGATGTCTATCCGCCGCCGGACGCACCGGCACGGGTCCCGACGATCCTGATCCTGACGCCCTATTATCGGCGCTTCGCCCTCGCGCCCGATGCGCCGGCGGGAACCGAGGCCACCCCGGGCGCCGCGCGCTGGCGCGATCTGTTCGTGCCGCGCGGCTATGCGCTGGTGGCGGTGGATGCGCGGGGCACCGGCGCGAGCTTCGGCACCCGCGACAGTTTCCGCTCCCCGCGCGAACGCGAGGATTACGGCGAGATCGCCGCGTGGGTGGTCGCCCAGCCCTGGTCGGACGGGCGGATCGGCGCGACCGGAATCTCCTATGTCGGCGCCGCTTGCGACTTCCTCGCCAGTACCGGGCATCCGTCGGTACGCGCCATCGCGCCGCTGTCGGCGGTGTGGGACACGTACGCGGATCACTATTACCCCGGCGGGCTGTTGCTGGACCGGTTGGCGCAATCCTACGATTCGCTGATGGTGGCGCTCGACCACGACCGGCGCGACCTGCTCGGCGCGTTCGCCTATTTCAGGGACGAGAATCTCGCCGGACCGGCGCCGGTGGACGACGATCCGGGCGGGGAGGCGCGCGACGCGGCGGTGCGCGAGCATCGCGCGAACTTCCGGATGCCGGCCTTCATCGCGGAGTTCCGCTTCCACGACGACACGCTGCCGTACGATCCCGGTTTCAGCCCGGCCTCGTTCAGTCCGTGCCACTACGCGGCCGGCGTTCCTGCCGATGTCGCGGTGTGCTCGGTGTCGGGATGGATGGACGGGGCGGGATATCAGAATGGCACCATCGCGCGGTTCCTGACGCTGCCGAATCCGAGGCGGCATCTGCTGCTTGGGCCGTGGGATCACGGCGCGCGAATCAACGTGTCTCCGTGGCGCGGCGCCGAGACCCCCGCGTTCGCATTGAATGGGGAGCTGCTGCGCTTCTTCGACGAGTATCTGATGGAGATGGACACTGGGCTCACGCGCGAATCGCGCGTGCACTATTTCAGCCTGCACGGCGAGCAATGGCGAGAGGCGACGCAGTGGCCGCCGGTCGAAACGACGCGGCGGCTCCATTTGGCCGAGGGCGGCGCGCTGCGGGCGGAGCCGGGCGCGGCGGGCGAGGACCATCATCAGGTCGATTTCGGCTTCGGCACCGGATCGCACACTCGCTATGAACGGCTGGCGGCGCACGACACGCGCGAATATTACGCCGACTGGTCAGGCCGCGAGGCATCGTTGCTCTGCTACCGCTCCGCGCCGCTGGATGTGCCGGCGGAGCTGGCCGGGCACGCGGTGCTGACGCTGTTCCTCGCGGCATCCGAGCCGGATGCCGCGATCCACGCCTATCTATCGGAAGAAGAGCCCGACGGCACCGTGCGATATGTGACCGAGGGCGTGCTGCGGGCATTGCATCGGAAACTATCCGCTTGTCCGCCCGAATATCGCGCGAGCTGGCCGTATCACACGCATGATCGCGCCGACGCGGCGCCGCTCGTACCCGGCCGGACCGAGCGGATCGTCCTCGCCCTGCTGCCCACCGCGTGGCTGTTCGGCAAGGGCAGCCGCATCCGCCTCGCGATCGGCGGCGCCGATGCCGACCATTACGGTCAGGTGCCGCACGGCCGGCCGCCCTTGTTCACGGTGCGGCGCGGCGAGTCCTTCCTCGACCTGCCGCTGCGCCACGACCAATCATAGGAGGTTGCATGGCCGAACCCGAAGCCGGCGAGGAACTGACCCTGCTGCGGACGGATCAAGGCCAGCCGCCGCTGATCGAAGCGACCGGGCGCGACCGCGGGATCGGGCCGTTCGGCCGGCTGGTGCTGCGCGGCGCCACGGTCATCGACGGCACCGGCGCGCCGCCGATCGGGCCGATCGACATCGTCGTGGAGAACGGCCGGATCGCGGAGATGCGCAAGGTCGGCAATGCGAAGGCGCCGATCAATCCGGACCGGCGGCCGGCCCCTGGCGAGCACGAGATCGACTGCCACGGCAAGTTCGTCACGCCCGGCTTCATCGACTGCCACGCCCATGCGGGCGTCGCCTATCACGCGGCGAATGGCTGGGTGCCCCCGGTGGACTACGTCTACAAGCTTTGGCTGGCGCATGGCGTCACCACGGTGCGCGAGATGGGCTCGTTCAACGGGCTGGGCTGGATGCTGCGCCAGCGTGAATTGTCGGAAGCGAATGAGATCGCCGCGCCGCGGCTGCTCGCCTACGTCTATTTCCCCGCCGTCAACGACATGCTGAAGACGATCCACACGCCGGAGCAGGCGCGCGACTGGCTGCGCCGGATCAAGGCGCGCGGCGCCGACGGGGTGAAGTTCTTCGGCGCCCCGCCGGCGATCATGCAGGCGGCGCTTGACGAGTGCCGCGCGCTAGGGCTGCGCGCCGGCTGCCATCACGCGCAGATGGCGGTGACGCGGATGAACGCGTTGACCACGGCGGGCTGGGGATTGACCAGCGCCGAGCACTATTACGGCTTGCCGGAGGCGCTGTTTCAGGATCGCCTGGTGCAGTCCTATCCGACCGACTACGACTACAGCGACGAATATTTCCGCTTCGCCTTCGCCGGCCAGACTTTCCGCCAGGCCGCGCAACCGGGCAGCGCGAAATGGAATGCGGTGCTGGACGCGTTCCTCGCGCTTGACTTCACCTTCGTGCCGACCTTCACGATCTATGACGCCAACCGCGACCTGATGCGCACGCGCCAGGCGGACTGGCACCGCGAATACGCCTGGAAGTCGATGTGGGACTACTTCCAGCCACGACGCGGCAACCACGGGTCGTATTGGTATCGCTGGTCGACCACGAACGAGATCGAGTGGAAGGAGAACTACCGGCTCTGGATGCAGTTCATCAACGAGTACAAGAACCGCGGCGGGCGGGTCTGCACCGGGAGCGATTCCGGGTTCATCTACCAGCTGTTCGGCTTCGGCTATATCCGCGAGCTGGAGCTGTTGCAGGAAGCCGGCTTCCATCCGCTGGAAGTCGTCCGCGCCGCGACCTCCCAAGGCGCCGATCTGATCGGGCTGTCCGAGGAGATCGGCAGCGTGGAGGTCGGCAAGCGGGCCGACCTTCTGGTGCACGACCATAATCCGATGACGGATTTCAAGCTGCTGTACGGGACGGGCGCGATGCGCCTCAACGACGAGACGCGCCAGGTCGAATGGCACCGGGCGCTGCGCTATACGATCAAGGGCGGCGTGATCTACGACGTGGGCGAACTGCTCGCCGATGTCCGCGCGCTGGTGGCGCGCAGCTTCGCCGAAGGGTCGTGACTGATTTCATCGTACTGACCGGCTTTCTCGGCAGCGGCAAGACGACGTTGCTGGCCGACTTCCTGGCCTTGCCGGACTCCGCCGATACGGCGGTGATCGTCAACGAGGTGGGCGAGATCGGTCTTGACGGCGCGATCCTCGCTGAGACGGGCGACGTGCCGATCGCGATGTTGAGCAATGGCTGCATCTGCTGCGCCCTGGTTGGCGACCTCGAACGGACCGTCCGCGCGCTGCTGGACGCGCGCCGGCACAGGCCGCCGCTCGCCCGCATCATTCTCGAGACCAGCGGCCTGTCGAAGCCCGGGCCAATCCTGCGGTCCCTGGCCGGGCTGGCGCCGCTTGGGATGCGCATCGGCGTGACGGCGACGTTCGACTGCCAGGCGAGCGCGGCGGGGGAGGGGTTCGAGGAGGCGGCGGCGCAGTGGGCCGGTGCGCAAACCCTGGTCTTGACCAAGCGCGACCTCGCCTCGCCGGCGCAACGGCGGCGCGCGCGCGGGGCCGCTTCAGGGGTGAACCCGATGGCCGAGTTGATCGACACCGATGATCGTGCCGCGGCGGTGCGTGAAGCGTTTTCGGTGCGCGCGGGATCGAGGGCGCCCTCGGCATTCGACGCGACGGAGGGGCTGCCCCATCCAAGAATATCGGTGCTGCTGGCGCGACCGGATGAAACCGTCGTTTGGGACGATTTCGCCGAGTGGCTCGACAATCTCGCGGGCTATTGCGGGGAGCGCCTGTTGCGGGTGAAAGGCGTGATGCGTGTCGCGGACCACGCGCAGCCCATCTTGGTGCAAAGCGTCGGGACGCTGTTCAGCGCGCCCCGGCCGTTCGGCGTGGTCGGGGACGGAAGGTCTTTTCTCGTGCTGATCGTGCGCGACCTCGACGCCGCCGAGCTGGCGCGTATCGTGCCGCCCCTGGGGTTTCGCTTCACGCGGCTGGGCCTGGAGTCTTGACGGACATGCACACGTTCCATTGCATCGACGGTCACACCTGCGGCAACCCGGTTCGCCTGGTGGCCGGCGGGGGTCCGTTCCTCAAGGGCGCGACAATGAGCGCGCGCCGGCAGGATTTCATCGCCAACCACGACTGGGTCCGCCGATCGCTGATGTTCGAGCCGCGCGGCCACGATATCATGTCCGGGAGCATCCTCTATGCTCCACTCCGCGCCGATTGCGACGTCGCGATCCTGTTCATCGAGGTCTCGGGCGCGCTGCCGATGTGCGGGCACGGCACGATCGGAACGGTGACGATGGCGCTGGAGAACGGCCTCGTGCAGCCGGCCACGGAGGGCACGGTGGCGCTCGACGCACCGGCCGGGCGCGTGCTCGCCGAGTACAAGCGCGACGGCCGCTTCATCGACAGCGTGCGCATCCACAACGTTCCCTCCTATCTCGCCGCGACCGACGTGAGGGTGACGCTGCCGGAACTCGGCGAGCTGGCGGTGGATGTGGCGTACGGCGGCAATTTCTACGCGATCATCGATCCGCAGCGGAATTTCGCCGGGTTGGAGGCGATGCAGGCCGATCAGATCATCCGGCTGAGCCCGATCCTGCGGCGGAAGGTGAACGAGGCGATCGACATCGTGCACCCGGAAGATGCAACGATCAACGGCGTCAGCCATATCCAATGGACTGGGGCGCCGCGCGACAAACGGGCGCATGGCCGCAACGCGGTGTTCTACGGCGAGCGCGCCATCGACCGCTCTCCCTGCGGCACCGGGACGTCCGCGCGGATGGCGCAACTAGCCGGGCGGGGGCGTCTTGGCGTCGGCGATGACTTCATCCACGAGAGCATCATCGGCAGCCTGTTCGATGGCCGTGTCGAGGCGGAAGCGCGCGTGGGGACACACGAGGCCATCCGCCCGAGCGTCTCCGGCTGGGCGCGGATGACCGGCTACAACACGATCTTCGTCGATGAGCGGGATCCGTTCCGCCACGGGTTCCAGGTTGTCTGACATGTCAGCGCGGGTTGAATCGCTTTACGTCGATCTCCCCGGCGCGCTGACGCATGGTGAAGCTGTCGAACCACGCCTGCATCCGGAGCAGCGTGTCCATATTGACCCCGAAAGCCTTTTCGATCCTAAGCGCCAATTCGGGAGACAGGGCCGCCTTCCCGTTCACGAGGTCAGACAGAGTGGCACGGCGGACGCCAAGCACGTCGGCCGCCCGCGCGATGGATAGGCCCAGTTCGTCCAGTACCTCCTCGCGGATGAAGCTGCCCGGATGGGGCGGCCTCATACCGATCCTCTCAACCGTTTGGTTCATCAGTGGTAATCCTCCAGGTCCAAATTGCAGATTTCCCCTTGATCAAGGTCGAACGTGATCCGCCAGTTTCCCGATGCCGAGATGCTCCAGGTGCCGGCACGGTCGCCGGTCAGTTGGTGGATGCGCCAGCCGGGCGGCCCATCGACGCCGGCCATATTCCGCGCGGCGATCAGGGCAGCCAGAACGTTGCGTATCCTTGTTTCGAGGTCACGACGGATTCCTCGGCTGTCGTTGTCTTCGATAAAGCGCCTCATTCCCCTATGCCGGACGCTCCGAATCCTCATGCGGACGCATGTACGGCTTTACCGTACGATTTGTCAAGTACGTGACGCCGACTGGGCAGCCCAATGGTGAGCGAACCGGGCAGGGCGATCCCGCCGCAACCCTTCCAGGATTTCGCCCGCGACGTGCAGCCGCGGACGGAGCCGCGGGACAAGATCACCGCCGCCTACCGCCGCGCCGAGGAGGAATGCCTGCCGCCGCTTCTTGCGGCCGCGTCCCTGTCGCCGTTGGAGGCGACGGAGGCGAAGCGTCTCGCCCGCCATCTGGTCGAAGCCCTGCGGGCCAAGGGCCGCCCGGGCGGGGTCGAGGGGCTGCTGCGGGAGTATGCGTTGTCGAGCCAGGAGGGCGTCGCCCTCATGTGTCTCGCCGAGGCGCTGCTGCGGATCCCCGACAGCGCGACCCGCGACGCGCTGATCCGCGACAAGATCAGTCATGGCGACTGGCGCGCCCATCTCGGCCACAGCGAATCCCTGCTCGTCAACGCCGCGACCTGGGGGCTGCTGATCACCGGCAGGCTGACCGCGACCGCCAGCCAATCGGGGATCGAGGCCGCGATCACGCGGCTGATCGCCCGCGGCGGGGAGCCGATCATTCGGCGCGGCGTGGACCTCGCCATGCGGCTGATGGGCGAGCAATTCGTCACCGGACAGACAATCGCCGAGGCGCTGGCCAACAGCCGGAGAATGGAGGCGCGAGGATTCCGCTACTCCTACGACATGCTGGGCGAGGCGGCGGCGACGGCGGCGGATGCCGCGCGCTATGAGCGAGAGTACGAGCAGGCGATCCACGCCATCGGCCGTGCATCCGCGGGACGTGGGTTGATCGACGGGCCGGGTATCTCGGTGAAACTATCGGCGCTGCATCCGCGCTACTCCCGTTCGCAACGGGAGCGCGTCATGGCCGAGCTGTTGCCGCGCCTGAAGGCGCTGACGGTCCTCGCCCGCCGCTACGACATCGGCTTGAACATCGACGCCGAGGAAGCGGAGCGCCTGGAGCTTTCGCTCGATCTGCTGGAAGCGCTGTGCCTCGACCCCGCGTTCGCCGGCTGGAACGGCATCGGCTTCGTCGTCCAGGCATACCAGAAGCGGGCCTCGTTCGTGCTGGACTACCTCATCGACCTCGGCCGGCGCAGCTTGCATCGGCTGATGCTCCGGCTGGTGAAGGGCGCTTACTGGGACAGCGAGATCAAGCGTGCCCAGGTGGACGGGCTGGATGGTTTTCCGGTGTTCACGCGCAAGGCGCACACCGATGTCTCCTATCTCGCTTGCGCGCGTATCCTGCTCGACGCGCCGGACGCGGTGTTTCCGCAGTTCGCCACCCACAACGCCTACACGTTGGCCGCCGTCCACACGATGGCCGGGACCGGTTTCCATCCGGCGCAGTACGAATTTCAGTGTCTGCACGGCATGGGCGATCCGCTCTACGACGAGGTGGTCGGCCCCGACGGGCTCGACCGCCCGTGCCGCATCTACGCGCCCGTGGGCACCCACGAGACATTGCTCGCCTATCTCGTGCGTCGCTTGTTGGAGAACGGGGCCAACACGTCCTTCGTCCACCGCCTCTCCGATCCGGCGGTTCCGATCGAGGCGCTGATCGCCGATCCGGTGGAGCAGGTGCGCGCCGCCCTGCCTATCGGCGCGCCGCATTCGATGATCGTGCTGCCGCGCGACCTGTTCGCACCGGAGCGGCGCAATTCGGCCGGTCTTGACCTGTCCGACGAGCGCTGTCTGGCGTCGTTGTCGTCACCGCTCCTTGCAAGCGTGGCCACTCCGTGGCGGGCGGGCGCCAGCGGCACGACGCGTGTGATCCGCAACCCCGCCGATCGGCGCGACATCGTGGGCCATGTGGTCGATTCGACGGCGGAGGTGGTGGATGCGGCGCTGGGCCGCGCCGTCGCCGCCGCCCCGCTCTGGGC
>JBAWFF010000386.1:0-5955 GCA_049591635.1 Acetobacteraceae bacterium | reverse complement strand
GCCTATGTGCTGGCGGGCGCGGCCGGCGGGGTCGCCGGCTGGCTGCTGGGCGTGCACGCGGGCTTCGTCAGCCCGGCGATGCTGGAGTGGCGGGTGTCGGGCGAGTTGCTCGTGATGGTGATCCTGGGCGGCGCCGGCCGCCCGGAGGGGGCGGTGATCGGCGCCGTCGGGGTGGTCGCCGTCGAGGAAGCGCTGTCGGGGCTTTCCGAGCACTGGCGCCTGATCTTCGGCGCCCTGATCATTGGGGTCGTGCTGCTGCGCGGCCGACGGCTGCTCGCGCGATGACTCCGGTGCTGGAACTGGTTGGTTTGCACCGGGCCTTCGGCGCGCTCGTGGTGACAGGGGACGTATCGCTAACAGTGCGTCCGGGGGAGCTGCACGCGCTGATCGGCCCCAACGGCGCCGGCAAGTCGAGCCTGCTTTCCCAGATCGCCGGGACGCTGCGCCCCGACGCGGGGCAGGTATTGCTGGACGGGCGCGACGTCACCCGCATGGCGCCGCATCGGCGCGCCCTTTCCGGCCTCGCGCGGACATTCCAGGTGAGCGCGCTGGCGCCAGGGTTGTCGGTGCTGGAGAACGTCGTGCTCGCGGTGCAGGCGCGGGCGCGCCATGCACTGCATCCGCTGCGGCAAGCACATCCGGATCCGGCGCTGGAGGATCCGGCGCGCATAGCCCTGGTCGCGGTCGGGCTGGACGCGCGGGCCGAGCAGCCGGCACGTGCGCTGTCGCATGGCGAACGGCGTGCGCTCGAGATCGCCTGCGCGCTCGCCGCATCGCCACGCTGCCTGCTGCTCGATGAGCCGCTGGCCGGGCTCGGTCCGGCGGAGGCCGAAGGGATCGTAGCGCTGCTGCGCGGATTGAAGGGAAGGATCGCGATGCTGCTGGTCGAACACGACATGGCGGCGGTCTTCGCGCTGGCCGATCGGGTCTCGGTGCTGGTGGAGGGACGCGTGCTCGCCTCCGGATTGCCCGCCGCGATGCGTGCCGATCCGATGGTGCGCGCGGCCTATCTGGGCGAGGAGACTTGCGCGGAACACCCGCCCGCGTGACCTTGGACGACCGACCCAGGAGCAGGCCATGAGCATCCCCACCGCAATGACCGCGGGCGTCACCAAAGCCGGCAGCAGTGTCGACGGCGTGGTCTGGAATATCCTCGGCCAGACCTATACGCCGCTGCACCGCACTGACTCGAGCTTCTCATGGCACGCGATATTCCCGCCCGGCACGTTCGTGCCGCCGCACGTCCATCCGACGCAGGACGAGTTCATCTACATGCTGTCAGGCCGGCTCGACCTGTTGCTCGACGGCGCCCCGGCGGACGCCGGCGATGGCGCGCTGGTCCGCCTGCCGCGCGCCGTTCCGCACGGTCTCTTCAACAACAGCGGCAAGGAGGTGACCTGCCTGTTCTGGGTGTCGCCGGCGCAGACCTTGTGGGAATTGTTCGAGAAGATCAGCAACGTGGCGGACCCCGCCGAGGTGGTGCGGCTGGCCGCGCTGCACGAGGTGAATTTCCTGCCCCCGGGCAAGGCACCTCGATGACACTCCCCATCATTCGTCAGAATGCCAAGATCGAGCAGTTCTGTGAGAGCGCGATGTTCGTCACTCGCTGGCTGCTCGCGCCGATCTACCTTGGCCTGTCGCTGAGTCTGGTGATCCTGCTGGTCAAATTTATCCAGAGTACCATCACTCTTTTCTCGGCCGTGCTGACGACGGATGGCAGTACCACGATCGTCGAGGTCCTGTCGCTGATCGACTTGTCGCTGGTGGCGAACCTGGTCCTCATGGTGATGTTGGCTGGCTATGGAAACTTCGTCTCCAAATTGAAACACGAGGAACACGACGACAGGCCTGAATGGCTCGGACGAGTCCCCTTCGGTGTTCTCAAGCTAAGGTTGATGGCCTCGATCGTCGCGATTTCGGCCATCTACGTGCTGGAGAGCTTCATGAATATCCGAGACTACACCAATCGCGAACTTGGCTGGACGGTCGGTATCCATCTGGCCTTCGTCGTCTCCGCCGTTCTGCTGGCGGTGATGGATCGTGTCTCGGTGGTCGGCCCCTCTGACTGAAGGCATCCGCGCTCTTACATCCCCAGCGCGCGGCGATAGACGTCGAGCAGCGTCTCTTGCTCCTCCACCTCGGCCGGCTCCTGCTTGCGGATGCGGATCAACTGACGCAGCACCTTCACGTCGAAGCCCGCCGACTTGGCTTCCGCGTAGATGTCCTTGATGTCGCCGGCGAGCGCCTTGCGCTCCTCTTCCAGCCGCTCGATGCGATCGACGAGGGCGCGCAGCCGGTCGCCGGCGACGCCGCTGGTCTTGTCCTCGGTGTGTCCGACTGCATCGAGCGCCATCGCGATCATCTCCGTGCGGGGAAGGGCGGAGTGGATAGCGGGAGGATGGGCGTCCGGTCAACGGCAGGTTCAACCTGGGTCTTCGTCGGCATCCGCAGATCTGACCTCCGCCAGTGCGGCTTTTCCTTCGTGGAATGTCATCATCGTCTCGGGAAGCCCGATCAACAGCAACGGGCATGGATTCCCGACGCCCCGACGCACACGATCCTCAAGCTTGCGCCAGTGGGTGGTCGCTTCACCGAACTTGTCCGAGACAAAAACCGTGGTGAATGCGTCGCCGAAATCGAGCGGATTCTTCCGTCGTGCCGTGCACTTGACGATAGCGGCCCGCTGACGGGCCGTCGGTTCGTAGCCCCATTCGCGGAGTTCATCGAACCCGCGGATACCCCGCTCGTCGACGAACCGCCGGACAAGCCCGCGCATGTTCTCGTGCAGCGACCTTCCGCGCGTCACGATGATGCCGACGGAGATCGCGCCATCCGCGTGCAGCCGCTTGAAATTCTCCAGGTCACGATCGAAGAATGGGTCTTTGTTGTTCCACTCGATCTCCAGAGCGACGCGGGCGGGCTGCAACGGGTCTCCGAAGCTACGGACATGATCGATCTCGTGGGATTGGCTCTCTCGCGGTACGTCGTTGATGCGTTTCTCCACACGGAAGACGGTCTTCGGCCAATTCATCATTGCGAGCACCTTCCGCAACCTCTGGGTGCCCTTCGCCTCCCCTCCGCCGCCGGCGATAATCTCCTCGATTGGGATCGTCGCCTCTGCCAGCGCCTGCTCCAACTCGTCCAAAGCAGTGGGAAAATCCACACTGAGGATCGCCCGTGCGTGCGAGACGAACTCGATCTGGAAGCCCTTCGCCGTGAGCGCAGCCAGCATTCCGTCCGGCGATCAGTCGAGAAGCGGCAGCCGACGGATTTCCGGTCCTGTTCTCTCCGGCTGTCGCTGCGACGCGGAGTTGTGGGCGTAAGTCTTCCATGTTGGCTCGTAGCCTTCGGCGGATTGATTACCCCAGGACGTCCACCCGGCATGGACGCCGCGCGCGAACAACTCCATGCGTGGCCCGGGGGAACATGCCTCCATGACGTCGTAGAGTTCGTCAGGCTTGCGCGAGTGCTCTCGCTTGCGGGTCTCAAGGTAGTTTACCTGTCGCCGGCCGGGCGCCAACGTGCGCGCGTCCTTGCCGCGCACCCCGAACAGCACAAGCTCGGTCACGTTGCGGAAATAGAACCCCACCCCGCGGCCGTCACTGCCGCCGTCTTTTCTGATCTTTCGCCACACCAGATTGGATTTGTACTGAAACCCCCACGCCTGCATGACGCGCAGCCCGTAAGGCAACAGCGCGTTTGGAATCCACAGATAGAGATGCGCGGTCGGAGCCGCCAACTCGGCCACGGGCAGGCCGCATATCGTGTCGATACCCATAGTCCCATAGCGATTCAGACGTTTGTGCTCGGGCGCGACCTTGCCCGTGCGGTTGGTGAACTGCCACGGAGGGTCCGCCAAGATACAGGCAAACCGCCGCCCGCCTCCGGCCGTTCGGAGATCCTCGGCGGGATCCGATTCGTCATGGTTCATCCAGGGTTTCCCTTCGATCGCATGGCGCACGGCCCGGCTCGATTCGTCAACAAGCGACGCCTCGGACCGGCGGCCCACCCAAGCTTATCGGCGAAACCCCTGACGAAAGGTCAATGAGCCCCCAGCTGTGGCGCGGTCAGCGCTGATGCTGGGCCTGCCACTCCTTGTAAGGCATTCCATAGACGATCTCGCGCGCGTCGGGATCGGCGAGCGGGATGCCCTTCTGTTCGGCGGCCTCGCGGTACCAGCGGCTCAGGCAGTTGCGGCAGAAGCCGGCGAGGTTCATCAGGTCGATGTTCCGCACGTCGCTACGCTCGCGCAGATGCTCGACCAGGCGGCGGAACGCCGCCGCCTCCAACTCCGTCTTGGTCGCGGTATCGAGTTCGGGAACGGCCATGACACTCTCCTGTCGTTGGAACCCCTACATAGGGTCTCGCCCGCCCTCCAGCCACGCCCGCGTCTGATCGAGCACCTCGCCGGATAGCGCGCGGTCATCGCATACGCGCGCCAGGATCATCGCGCCGACCATCGCCGCCCAACTGCCGATCGCAGCGCGGCGCTTCTGGGCCGGATCATCGCCCGGCGCCACGGCGCCCAGACGTGCGATCTGCCGCTTCAGGGCCACCGTCATCTCGGCGCGCGCGCCGCGCGGCTGGCGGATTGTCTCCGCCGCCAAGGCGGCGACGGGACATCCGCCCGCCGGATCGTCGCGATGGCGCCGCGACAGATACTTCGCCGCGTAGGCCGCGAGGCCACCGGACGGCCCCGCGCTGCTTGCCAGGGCGTCGGCGAGGGCCGCTGCGATAAGGGCATCCTTGGACTCGAAATGACCATAGAAGCCGCCATGAGTGAGGCCGGCGGCCTTCATGATCTCCGCGACCGTCACCGCCTCGAACCCGCGCTCCCGGAACAGCCGGCCGGCGACATGCAAGATCTTCCGCCGGTTTTCGGCCACCTGTTCGCGACTGACCTTCATCGTCCCCTCCGCCGACACTTGACAACATATATGATCGCCATCATGTTTGTCCAATCATGTCAGATATCATGAATAGGAGAGACCTTCCCCGATGAGCGCGAAACCGACTGTCCTCGTCACCGGAGCCTCCACCGGACTTGGTGCCGTCTACGCCGACCGATTCGCCCGTCGCGGCCATGACCTCGTGCTGGTGGCGCGCGACAAGTCCCGACTGGACGCGCTCGCCGATCGTCTGCACCGCGAGCAAGGCGTGCTCGTCGATGTGCTGCAAGCCGATCTGACCGCCGCGCAGGACCTCGCGCGCGTCGAGCAGCGGCTGCGCGAGGACCCCCGCATCGGAGTGCTGGTGAACAACGCGGGTGCCGTCCTTCGCGGCAATTTCCTCGATCAGGGCGGCGAGGATATCGCCGGCTTGATCGCACTGAACGTCACCGCCTTGACCCGCCTCGCCAACGCGATTGCGCCGCGCCTCGCCGCGGCGGGCGCAGGGGCGATCGTCAATATCGGCTCGATCGTCGGGCTGGCGCCGGAGATCGGGCTCACCGTTTACGGCGCGACCAAGGCATTCGCGCTGTTCCTGACGCAAGGGCTGCAACTCGAACTGGGCCCCAAGGGGGTCTACGTGCAGGCGGTGCTGCCGGCCGCCACGCGAACCGAGATCTGGCAGCGCAGAGGGCGCGACGTCGACGCATTGGCCGGGGTCATGGACGCCGAGGAGCTGGTGGACGCCGCCCTGGTCGGCTTCGACCGAGGCGAGACCGTGACAATCCCGCCGCTGCCCGATAGCGGCCAATGGAGCGCCTTCGAAGCGGCGCGACAGGCGATGCTTCCCAATTTCAGGCAGGTCCACGCAGCGGAGCGCTACCGCTCCGCCGCCTGATCGTCGTTCCGCAACCGAACCCCCGATGGCGCCTCCGGCGCCGCTTCGCCATACTCGCGCGGGGGAACTCGCATGGTCTGGGACGACGCGCGCGCGCGGGCGGCGCTGAGGGCGATCTTCGACGGCGCGGTGGCTGCGGCCGATCCGCGGCTGATGTTGGCGGCGCAC
>JBAWFF010000385.1:0-9529 GCA_049591635.1 Acetobacteraceae bacterium | reverse complement strand
CTCGCGGTGGGCGCCGTCGCCCTCGGCGCGCTGGCGGTTGGCCGGCTGGCGGTCGGCGAACTGGCCGTGCGCGCCGGGCACGCCAAGCGCCTGACGATCGACGATCTCACCGTTGTCCGGCTGCGGGTGGTCGAAATCCTGGCGGCGGAGCCGGAGATGCTTCGATCGATCGGGCGCAATCCGTCAAAGTCACTCTTGCCTCGTCGAAATCGTTGCTGACCGCTCAGCGACGGCTGGTGCTGGCGGCGATTGCGTCCGTCGTGGCGGGACTGCGCGCGGGTTCGGTCGTGTTCCTGGCGCTGCCGCCGAAGGGGGGGGGTCGCGGTTCGTTTAGTGGATTTGGGTTGTTGGAAAAGCCAAACTCATCAGGGAGCCTGGAAAAATTCGCTAAGTCGAAACGGTGTGATCTTACCATCGGACTTGAGCCAAGCCACGTAATCGTCGCCTCCGACACGCACGCCCAAATTGAACAAATCGCTAGACCTCATAAGTGGGCCAATCGAACCTACCGCAACAGCAGCTATGCCATCCTGCAATGCGCCGTAGGTTTCCATCAAGACAAGCCTGCCCGCCGCACAGTTAATCTCAAGCCTGGATGCTTGCAGGGCACAGTCAATGAAACCGTAAATGTAGCCCATCGCGCCTACATTTGGATCATGTGAAACTCCAAAAAGACTGAAGTTCGGGATGAGCAATTTCTGCAGCCCGAGTAGGGTTGACGTCATTCGGACGACGGCAAGATATCTGCGGTCTCGTTTGCGCCGGACGCTCGGCAGGGCAAACATCACCTAATCTCCTGCTCGACTTCCTCGATCGTCAGGAAGCCGTTCCTCTCCCTTTCGGCCTCGGGTTCCTTAAGCACTGCGATGAATGCGGCCCGCTCGGCCCCGTGAGGTTCGGTTCAATCATGGCGACGAATTTCTAGCCCCATTCAACATAGCGGTCTCCGCATCGATTTGGCAACCTTTAAGCCCGCGCCCCGCGCCGCCACGGCGACTTGGCGGACGGTTCGACCAGCCGGTGTGTCATGTTGAGCGCCCCGGCCGCCGCCACCACCAGCGCCGCCAGCCAGCAGAACCGGGATTCGTAGCCGCCGAGGCCGACCAGGGCGAGAAACAGCACGGTGATTCCGATCATTCCACCGCCCTTGCCACGCTGGCCGGCGATAATGCCGAGCACGAGGAAGACCGCGAACAGCGCGATCGCCGCGGCGCGGATGAGATCGAAGGCCTGCACGGCGACGAATCCCACCCAGATCTCGAACGCCCAGACGGCATGATCCAGCCCGGCGATCGTCGCCGTGACGAAGCGTCCGGGCCCGTCCAGATAGACCACGGCGGCCAACGCGATGCCGCCGAGCCAGACGAGTGTGACTGTATTCCGGCGCACGATACCCTCCGCCGATGGACCAGCCGGCTATCTGGGCCCGGCTCGCGGGTTTTGCCAGCCCCGCCGCTGTCCCCTACATCGCCCGCGATGGACCTCGCCGCCTTCGATTTCGCGCTGCCGCCCGACCGCATCGCCCAACACCCGGCCCGGCCGCGTGACGTGGCGCGGTTGCTGGCGATCGGAGAGCAACGGCGCGACCGCCTGGTGCGCGACCTGCCCAGCTTGCTCCACCCCGGCGACGTGCTGGTCGCCAACGACACGCAGGTCATCCCGGCGCGGCTCTCCGCGCGGCGGGGAGCGGCGCGCATCGGCATCACACTCGACCGGCCGTTGCCGGACGGCACCTGGCACGCCCTTGCCCGCAACGCGCGCCGTCTCCGCGTCGGCGACACGCTGAATTTCGAGGCGGATTTGAGCGCGACCGTGCAAGCGCGCGACGCGGATGGCGGCGTCGCGCTGGCGTTCAACCGGGTCGGCGCCGACTTCGCGGCCGCGCTGCACCAGGCGGGTGCCCTCGCATTGCCGCCTTACATCGCCCGCCCCGGCGGGCCGAGCGAACAGGACGCCAGCGACTACCAGACCATCTTCGCCGCACGCCCCGGCGCCGTTGCCGCGCCGACCGCCGGCCTGCACTTCACCCAAGCCCTGCTCGACGCGATCGACGCGCGCGGCGTAAGGCGGGTCACCATCACGCTGCATGTCGGTGCCGGCACATTTCTGCCAGTGCGCACCGACGACGTGCGCACGCATCGGATGCACGCCGAACGCGGCGAGATCACCGAGACGGCCGCCGCCGCCATCAACACCGCCCATGCCGCCGGCGGGCGCGTCGTCGCGATTGGAACCACCTCGCTGCGCCTGCTCGAAGCCGCCGCGACGGGCGATACGCTCGGCGTCTTCGCCGGCGAGACCGACCTGTTCATCCTGCCCGGCTACCGCTTCCGGATCGTCGATCTGCTGATGACCAACTTTCACCTGCCGCGCTCCACACTTTTCATGCTGGTCTGCGCCTTCGCCGGTATTGAGCGGATGCGCGATGCGTACGCGCACGCCATCGCGACGGGTTACCGCTTCTACTCGTACGGCGACGCCTGTCTGCTGGAGCGGGCCAGTTGACGTTCGCTTTCGCCCTTCAGGCCACCGACAAACGCGCCCGCGCCGGCCTGATGCAAACGGCGCACGGCAATGTTGAAACCCCGACCTTCATGCCGGTCGGAACCGCGGGGACGGTGAAGGCGATGACCGCCGACGCGGTGCGCCGGACCGGCGCGGCGATCGTGCTCGGCAACACCTACCACCTGATGCTGCGTCCAGGCGCCGAGCGCGTCGCGCGCCTCGGCGGGCTGCACCGGATGATGGACTGGCCCGGGCCGATCCTGACGGATTCCGGCGGCTATCAGGTCATGTCGCTTTCCAAGCTGCGCCGGATCGACGAGGACGGCGTCACCTTCCGCTCCCACATCGACGGGGCCGCGCATCGCCTGACGCCGGAACGCTCCATCGCCATCCAGCGCGACCTGGATGCGACGATCAGCATGGTGCTCGACGAATGCACGCCGTTCCCGGCCACGCGCGAGGAGGTGCGTGCCTCGATGGAACTGTCCCTCCGCTGGGCCGCCCGCTCCAAGGCGGCGTTCGCCGCTCGCTCCGGCTACGCGCTGTTCGGGATCGTCCAGGGGGGCATCCACCCCGACCTGCGAGCGGCCTCGGCCGCCGGCCTCGCCGCGATCGGCTTCGACGGCATCGCGATCGGCGGCCTCGCCGTCGGCGAGGGTCAGGCGGCGATGTTCGAGGTGCTCGACACGACCGAACCCGCTCTGCCCGCCGACCGCCCGCGCTATCTGATGGGCGTCGGCACACCCGACGACATGATCGGCGCGGTCGCACGCGGCATCGACCTGTTCGACTGCGTGATCCCCACCCGCGCCGGGCGCACCGCGCGGGCCTACACGCGAACCGGCGTCCTGAACCTGCGCAACGCCCGCTTCGCCGACGACGACGCTCCGCTGGACCCCCATTGCGCCTGCCCCGGATGCACCAGGCACGCGCGCGCCTATCTTCATCATCTGTTCAGGGCGAACGAGATGCTGGGGCCTATGCTGCTGACGTGGCACAATCTGACCTACTATCAGGACCTGATGGCCGATCTGCGCGCCGCCATCATCGCCGGGCGCTTCGATGGGCGCGCCGCCGCGATCCGCGCCGCCTGGGAGGTCGGAGACACGCGATGACCGATCCGAACCTCGTCCCGTTGGAGCGCGTCGCCAGCCCGGCGCCGGGCCAGAGCTACATCGTGCGCTTCACCTGCCCGGAGTTCACCGCGCTCTGCCCGCTCACCGGCCAGCCGGATTTCGCCCACATCGTGTTCGACTACGTGCCGCGCGAGTGGATCGTCGAGAGTAAGTCCCTCAAGCTGTACCTCGCCGCGTTCCGCAATCAGGGCGCCTTCCACGAGGACTGCACGATGCGGATCGCCAACCGGCTAGTGGCGTTCCTCGATCCCATCTGGTTTCGCATCGGCGCCTACTGGTATCCGCGCGGCGGCATTCCGATCGACGTGTTCTGGCAGACCGGCGCGCCACCCGACGGCGCGTGGATTCCGCCGCAGGACGTGGCGCCGTATCGCGGTCGCGGCTGAGCCGTCGCGCCGGTGAAAGTCATCGAGGTCACCAACGTCGATTTCTCGCTGCGCCACTTCCTGCTGCCGCTGATGCGCGCCATCCGCGCGCGCGGCCACGAGGTCATCGGCGCCTGCGCCGAGGGTCCGCTGCTCGACGACGTGCGCGCCGAGGGCTTGCGCGTGGTCGCCCTGCCGCTCGAGCGCAGTTTCTCAGCCGCGGCGCATCTGCGCGCCTTCCGTGCCCTGGTCGCGCTGTTTCGCGCCGAGAAGCCCGACCTGGTGCACGCCCACATGCCGATCAGCGGCTTCCTCGCGCGCATGGCGGCCAAGGCGGCAGGAGTGCCACGCATCGCCTACACCGGACATGGTTTCTGGTTCAACGTTCCCGGCGCGGCGCCGCGCCGGGCCGCCGGGCTGGCGATGGAGTGGGTCGGCGGACGCGCAACCGACGTGTTCATGACCGTCTCGGCCAAGGAGGCGGCGGACGCGAGGCGCCTGCGCATCAATGCAGGCGCGGTCGCCGTCGGCAACGGCCGCGATCCGGCGATCTTCCGCCCGTCGCTTTCCGACCGAGTGCGCATCCGCGAGGCCCTCGGCATTCCCGAGGCGCAGGTTGTGGCACTCGCTGTCTCTCGGCTGGTGCGCCCCAAGGGTTATCCCGAGCTCGCGCAGGCGATGCGTGACGTGCCGACGGTCGAGTTGTGGGTCGCCGGGGAACGCCTGATTAGCGACCGTGGCGAGGACATGGGAGCGCTGCTCGCCAGTAGCGGCCTCGGCGCGCGGCTGCGAATGCTCGGCCACCGCCCGGACATCCCCGCCTTGCTCGCGGCGTCGGACATCTTCGTGCTGCCCAGCTACACGGAGGCGCTGCCGATGACCATCATCGAGGCCATGCTGACCGGCCTGCCCGTCATCGCCAGCGACATCGAGGGCCCGCGCGAGCAAGTGGTTCATGGAGAGACCGGATTGCTTGTCCCGCCCCGGCAAGCCGCGCCTCTCGCCGCCGCCCTCGCGCGCCTTGCCGCCGATCCGGCGCTGCGCGCCCGTATGGGCGCCGCCGGACGGGCGCGCGCGACCGAACTCTACGACGAGGCCCGGGTACTGGCGCGCACGCTGGACCTTCTCGGCCTGTAGCGTTACCTGCCCGCCCATGACCGACCTCGTCCCCGTCCGCCGTGCCCTGATCTCCGTCTCCGACAAGACCGGCCTCGCGCCGTTCGCCCGCGCCCTCGCCGCGCGCGACGTGGAAATCCTCTCCACCGGCGGCTCGGCAAGGACGTTACGCGAAGCCGGCGTGCCAGTGAAAGAGGTGTCGGAGCACACCGGCTTCCCGGAGATCCTCGACGGCCGCGTGAAGACGTTGGTGCCGCAAATCCACGGCGGCATCCTCGGCCGGCGCGACGTGGCCGAGCATGTGGCGCAGATGCAGGCGCACGGCATCGAGCCGATCGACCTCGTCGTGGTGAACCTCTACCCGTTCGAGGCCACGGTCGCGGCGGGCGCCCCACCGGCCGAATGCGTGGAGAATATCGACATCGGTGGCCCGGCGCTGATCCGCGCCGCCGCCAAGAACCACGATTTCGTCGCCGTGCTGACGGAGCCGGACCAATATCAGGACGTGCTCGACGAACTGGTCGCGCATGACGGAACCACACTCGCGCTGCGCGGCCGCCTCGCCGGCGCCGCTTACGCCCGCACCGCGGCGTACGACAGCGCCATCGCCGCCTGGTTCGCCGCACGGGAGAACGACGACTTTCCCCGCCGCCTGACGCTGGCCGGCACACTTCGCCAGACGCTCCGCTACGGCGAGAACCCGCATCAGAAAGCCGGTTTTTACGTCACCGGGACACGGAAGGGCGTCGCGACCGCGATCCAAGTCCAAGGGAAGGAGCTGTCGTACAACAACCTCAACGACACCGACGCCGCCATCGAGTGTGTCGCCGAGTTCGAGCAGCCGGCTTTGGTGATCGTCAAGCACGCCAACCCGTGCGGCGTCGCGCTGGGCGCCACGATGGCGGAGGCGTGGGAGAAGGCGCTGCGCTGCGATCCCGTTTCCGCCTTCGGCGGCATCGTCGCGCTGAACCGAACGCTGGACGGGCCGGCGGCGGAGCGGATCGCGGCGATCTTCACCGAGGTGATCGTCGCCCCCGACGCCGACGCCGATGCCCGCGCAATTCTCGCCCGGAAGAAGAATCTGCGCCTTCTGCTGACCGGCGGCCTGCCCGATCCGGCGGCGCCCGGTGTCAATTTCCGCGGCGTCGCCGGCGGCTTCCTGGCGCAGACCCGCGATGCGGGCCGCGTCGAGGCGGACGCGCTCAAGGTGGTGACGAAGCGCGCCCCGACGCCGGCCGAACGCGCCGATCTTTTGTTCGCCTTCCGGGTCTGCAAGCACGTAAAGTCGAACGCGATCGTCTATGCGAAGGCAGGCGCCACGGTGGGGATCGGTGCGGGACAGATGAGCCGGGTCGACTCCGCCCGCATCGCCGCCTGGAAGAGCGCCGAAGCAGCCAAGGCCGCCGGGGTGGCCGAACCCCTCGCGCGCGGCAGCGTGGTCGCCTCGGATGCCTTCTTTCCGTTCGCCGACGGGCTCGAGGCGGCGGTCGAGGCGGGCGCGACGGCGGTGATCCAACCCGGAGGGTCGATCCGCGATCCCGAGGTCATCGCCGCCGCCGACGCCGCCGGCATCGCGATGGTGTTCACTGGGATGCGCCACTTTCGGCATTGAGAGGGATCGCGTGACCGCACTCACCTGGCTCCCGGCCGACCCGGAGTTCCGTGCCCGGCTGCGCGCCTTCCGCGCCGACCCCGAAGCCGGCTGGGAACGCGCGGTCCAACTGGGTGGCACACGGCTCGACTTCCTGCTGACCAATTCGCTCGACGAGGCGGTGCGCCGCCGCTTTCCCACCGCACCCGCCGGGATCACCGGCAAACCCATCCGTCTCGCGTTGCTCGGCTCGGCGACGATGGCCCACCTGCACGCGGCGATCCGCGTCGGCGGCCTGCGCCGTGGCCTGTGGATCGACACCTACGAGAACGACTACGGACAATACATGCAGGAACTGTCCGACCCAGGATCGGGCCTGCGCGAATTCGCGCCCTCCATAATCCTGCTCGCGCTCGACGCCCATCATCTCGCATCCGGCATCACCGCCGGGATGGACGCGGCGGACGCCGACGCGGCCCTTTCCGATGTCACCGATCGACTGCGCGAGGCGTGGAGCCTCGCCCGGGGCGCCCCGGGCTGCCCGGTGATCCAGCAGACCGCGCTGCCGCTGCATCCGCCGGTGCTAGGCTCCAACGAACACCGCCTCGCGGGCTCACGCGCCCGCTTCATCGCCCGGCTGAACGATCGGCTGCGCGGTTTGGCGGAGCAGGAGGGCGTCGATCTCCTCGCGCTCGACGACCGCGCCGCGCTTGACGGCATCGCCGCCTGGCACGATCCCGGCCTGTGGCATCGCTCCAAGCAGGAGGTCACGCCGCTCGCCGCCCCGATGTACGGCGATCTGCTCGCGCGCCTGCTCGCGGCCAAGCAGGGGCGGTCGGCGAAATGCCTCGTGCTCGACCTCGACAATACCGTGTGGGGCGGCGTGATCGGCGATGACGGGATGGACGGCATCGTCATCGGCCAAGGCTCGCCGCTCGGCGAGGCGTACGTCGCGTTTCAGGACTACTGCCGGGAACTATCCCGTCGCGGCGTCATCCTCGCCGTATGCTCCAAGAACGACGAGGCGAACGCCTTGGAGCCGTTCGAGCGTCACCCCGAAATGGTGCTGAAACGCGCCGACATCGCCTGCTTCGTCGCCAACTGGTCCGACAAGGCCGCGAACATCCGCCAGATCGCGCACGAGCTGAACATCGGTCTGGATTCTCTTGTGTTCGTCGACGACAACCCATTCGAGCGGAACCTCGTGCGGCGGGAGCTGCCGATGGTGGCGGTCCCGGAGGTCGGCGACGATCCGACCAGCTACGCCGGGACGATCGCCGACGCCGGCTATTTCGAGGCGCTGTCGGTCACCGAGGAAGACCGGGAGCGTACCACCCAGTATCAAGGCAACCGTGCGCGCGATGCGCTGAAAAGCACGGCGACGGACCTCGATTCCTACCTGCGCGGGCTGGAAATGCGGCTGATGTGGCGCCGCTTCGACCGCATGGGACTGCAACGCATCGTGCAGCTCATTAATAAGTCCAACCAGTTCAACCTGACCACCCGGCGTTACACCGACGAGGACGTGCTCGCGGTGATGGACGATCCCGCCGCCCTCGGCTTGCAGCTTCGCCTGACCGACCGGTTCGGAGACAACGGGATCATCGCCATCGTCATCGGCCGGCTGCGCGAGCACGACGTCGAAATCGACACTTGGCTCATGAGCTGCCGCGTGCTGGGCCGGCAGGTGGAGCCGACGACGCTGAACCTGATCGCCGAGCAGGCACGCCATCTGGGCGCGCGGCGCCTAGTAGGGGAGTACATCCCCACCAAGAAGAACGCGATGGTGAAGGACCACTACGCGCGCCTCGGCTTCACCGTCGTCGAGACAACCGAGCAAGGCGGGAGCCGAGTCATCCTGGATCTCGCCGCCTTCACCCCGGCGCAAACGTTCATTCACGTCACGGAGGGCTGAGAGGTGCCGACAGAGGCCGAGATCACTACCGCGCTGACCGAGATATTCCGCGACGTCTTCACTCGCGACGACATGGAACTGACGCCCGCGTTGTCGGCGAAGGACGTGGAAGGTTGGGATTCCTTCAAGCAGATCGAGATCATCATCGCCACCGAGGAGCGGTTCGGCATCAAGATGACGACTCGCGAACTCGACGGCCTGCGCAATGTCGGCGACCTGGTGCGCGTGGTCGCGGGGAAGGCCTGAGGCGCTACGCCGACACCCTGACGGGCGCCACTCGCCCGGCTCGGCGGGAGCGCCAGTCGCCGGCGAGCGCGAGCAGCACGGTCATCACCATGAATACCACCGAACTGTAGAACACCCAGCGCGGCGCGCCCTTGTCCATGATCCAGCCGGCGAGCATCGGGCCGATGGTGCCGCCGATGTTGAAGCCCGTCGTCACGATCCCGAACACCCGCCCCGAGGCGCCGGGCGGCGCGGCGGCGCGCACCATCATGTCACGCGATGGCATGATGAGGCCGGACAGGAATCCGGTCGCCGCCATCACGCAGATCAGCAAGGTCGCGCCGGGATAGATCGTGCCGATCAGCAAGGTCAGGACGGCCGCGCCGCCATAGCCGATCGCGGCGACCTCGGCGTGGCGCCGGGTCTTGTCGGCGACGAACCCGCCGGCCAGCACGCCCGCCGCCGTCGCGAACAGGAACGCGCTGAGCGCCCCGTTGGCGAGCGGCAGACCGATCCCATAAAGCGCGCCGAACGCCACCACCGAGAAGTTCTGAATGCCGCCGCTCGACAGGCTCAGCAGCGTAAAGAACAGCGTCAGCCCGAGGATTGTCGGCGTGAGCAGCGCCGAGACCGGAATCGCCTCGGCCGTCCCCCGCGCCGCCGCGCCGCGCGGCGC